>CANQBG010000005.1 GCA_947588985.1 uncultured Clostridia bacterium | reverse complement strand
TAATCTGAAAAGGAGGACAGCCGCAAAATGTTACGAAGCATTAAAAAAGCGTTCGAGCTGGTCCGTCGGGACGATCCCGAAACCGCCATCACCGTGCATACCATTCGTATGTGGTGCAAGGAAGGCAAAATCAAGAGCCTTACCGCAGGCAACAAGGTTTTGGTCGATGTTCAGAGCCTGATGGACTACATCGCTATGAAGGAGTGATCTTATGGCATCTATCAACATCACACAGAACAAAAAGGGCTTGTTACAGGCGAAGATACAAGCGAACGGCAAAGACGCCGCCGGGAAACGGAAAGTCTATGTAAAGCGCGTCTATAATACCGACGGCTTGACTGAAGCGAAGTTCAAACGGCAGGTGGAAAAGCTCGCCATCGAGTTCGAGGAAGAAATCGCCGCCGCATACAAGCGGGAAACCGAAGAAGTCAGAACGCGCGTTTTGACGTTCACCGAGCTGATGACCGAATGGAAAGCGCACATCAAAGCCAATCTTTCGGTGAATTATTACGAGAGAGCCGAAGAAGTTGAATCGCGCTTTACCGAGTTTTTGAGAGAGCAGCACCTTGACGACAAGCCGATCTCCGCAATCACCGTGCGCGACGTGCAGATGTTTCTCAACACCTTCCAGATGAAAGGCATGAAGGGCAAGCCGATGGCAAAACTCAAAAAGGACTTCCCCAAGACCGTGAGCCTGCGCGAGCTGGCAAGAGAGAAGATCCTGCCGCGCTGTTCGTCGTTCAATTTGCGGAAGCACGAGGCGAGCATTGAGAAAGAAACCGCCGAGCGGATATGCGAGAAGTACAAACTTGAATTTGACGAGTATTTCACGCTCGTAGCGACGGACAAACCCTATTCTCTCGAAACAGTCAAAGGGTATCGGCGTATTCTTCGGACGCTGTTCAACGAGGCAATGCGCTATGAGTGGATCGTCAAAAATCCCGTGTGCACAACGAAGATCGGCGCGGGGAGCAGCAATACCACCCTGCGCCCCGTGTCCGAAAAGGAAGTGTTTACCATAAAGGAAGCGCGGGCGTTCATCGAAAAGCTAAACGGGCTGCCTGCCGAGGAAATCAATCGGAGAGTGCCGCTCAAATTCATGCTCTTGACGGGCGTCCGTAACGCCGAAATGTGCGGACTTCGCTGGTCGGATATCGACTTCGAGAAAAAGGTCGTTCATATACGCCGAAATCGCTTGTATAACAAGACGACGGGCATCTATGAGAAAGAGCCGAAAACAAAGACGTCGGTGCGCGACATACCGCTGACGGACGGGCTGATTTCCGATCTCAAAGAATATATGGAGTGGTTCAGACTTGCGGACGGCAAATTTGACGAAAGGTTGGACGACTACTATGTCGCCGTCAATCCTTACCGAGAGCCGATCTCGCCGCAAAGGACGGGCGTTTGGCTTACCTACTATGAGCGCGTTTGGGGCTTAAAGCACGTTTCGCCGCACGGACTTCGGCATACCTATTGCAGCTTGCTTCTCTCGCAGAGCGTTCCCATTCAGACGGTGAGCAAGTACATGGGGCATAGCGACAGCACCGTGACGCTGAAAGTTTACAGCCACTTTATCCCCGATACGCAGGAGAAAGCTCTCTCCGCGCTGAACAAGCTGACATGATGGAAATTGGTTGCACATGAAATGCAACCAATTTTTCCTATATATTGTATTTGAAAAAAGAGAAAACCGCAATATCTTGCGGAAAAAGAGGGCTCCCAAAAAAGATTGCGAAGCAAGATTTTTTGGGAAAAGGAGCCGCAGGCGTTAAAGCAAAGAGGTTGCTAAAAAGCAACCTCTTGCAAAGTTCGCCTTGCGGCGACGTGGTACTCCCGACGGGAATCGAACCCATAATTAGCCCTTAGGAGGGGCTTGTTATATCCATTTAACTACGGAAGCATGGTATGAAATTGTCGGAAAAGTTGCTTCGGAAAAATGCAACCAGAAATGCAACCAATTTTATTTGCCGCTCTGAAAATCGCTTAAAAACAGGCGTTTTATCGCAATTTTCTTGCATTTTGAGCCGTATCGTGCGGATAGAACAATTCCTTAGGAGGGGCTTGTTATATCCATTTAACTACGGAAGCATGATATGAAATTGTGCCCTTCCGGGCCCGAGGGGAGCTCTTCGGCGGGGACGCGTGCCTACGTGTACGGTTCTATCTTACACGATTCGGATGGAAAATGCAAGCGTTTTTGCGATGCAATTTACGGATCGGACGAACGCCTCCCTCATGCGGGTTCGGAAGCGTTTCATCAAACAGCGAGGAGTCCCCCATGCGGGGTCGGAAGCGTCTCATCAAACAGCGAGAAGTCCCCCATGCGGGGTCGGAAGCGTCTCATCCAATATGAGAAGTCCCCCATGCGGGGCCCGCGGGAAGCGCGGGCCCCGAAGGAGACGTTTTTTTGAGATTATTTGGTGTGGAGGCGGATGACGGTGACGCTGAAGGCGGGCGCTTCATAGCCGAAGTTTGCCTTCGCGCCGATGGTGAAGGATTTCGGTTGGACCTCATAGCCGTCGTCGTGGAGGGTGTTGATGCTGCGCGCGCCGTATTTCCCGGTGAGGACAGTGCCCGCGCCGTTGCCCTTCACGGAGGCCCCTTCGAGCTCCACATTCACCTTGACCTCGGTATCGCCGCCGTTGACGAGTTTGACGATGATATCCCCCGTCTTTTCGTCGTACGTCACCGATTGATACATGCGATCGAGCTCCACGCCGTCTACGGAGTAGGTGGAGAAGCCCTCGCGCGCCGTCATTGTGGAATTGAGGACATGGGTGCCGCAGTTCTTCATGAAGATCTGCTGGGTGTAGTAGTTGGGCGACAGGAGGAGCTGCTTATTGGTGAAGTACATCATGTCGACGGCCCACTGGTTGGCTTTGTCGTTCTGCTTCTTGGTATCGGGATCGCAGACGCCGAACATGGGCGCGTAGGCCGCGAGGTCTACAACGTCGCCGTTGCGCTCGATGGCCGTCATATAGGCGGCTTCGGAGAGGGCCGTGAACCACGAATTCGTGAGATACTCCGTGGCGCCGAGCGAATGGAAGGTGTGTGTGGCGCCGTTGGCCGAATACTCACCCACGAACACTTTATACGTCCCGTCGTAGACGTCTTTATCATAGATACAGTTCTCGGGCGTGGCGAAGTGGAAGAAGTCGAGGTAGTCCATGTAGTAGTGATGGTCCACGACGCCGTACTCGGAGACCTTCTCGATCTTGCCCGCCGCCAAATAGTCCTGCATGGCGTTGGGGGCGAGATAGGCGCGGTTGCCGGGGTCGGGCGAGCCCTCGCAGTCGGTGAACACGAGGCCGCTCCCCACGATGGGTTGCACGCCGCCGTAGATCTCGGGATGCTCCTTCTGCGCCGCGCGGAAGGCATCGAGGAACTGATCGTAGTAGTTATAATAGGTGCGGGTGAACTGCTCGTTGCCGATGCCGATATATTTCATGTTGAAGGGCTCGGGGTGCCCCATGTCCGAACGGATCTTGCCCCACTTCGTCGTGACGTCGCCGTTGGCGAACTCGATGAGGTCGAGCGCGTCCTGCACATAGTCCTCGGCATATTTGGAGTGGCGGCCGACCATCGGCGTGCCGCGCTTGGAGATGTCTGCCGCGCCGCCCTGATCGGAGAAGCCGCAGTTGACGATGGGCACGGGGCTCGCGCCGATCTTCTCGCAGAGCAGGAAGTATTCGTAGAACCCGAGGCCGTAGTCCATGTTATAGCCCCAGAGGTCGAAGTTGTTGGTGCGGGTGAGCCATTCGCCGTACGTCGTCACCTCCTTGACCGTGCCGTCGGTATCCACTTTATAGGTGAAGGCGGGAACGTCGTCGTCCCCCGCGTTGGTGCCCGTCACGGCCGCGCCGATGGAGTTCTTCCAATCGTACACTTCGCGGCAACGGCCCTTCTCATCGACGTTGGCGTTGTCGCCCTCGATGATGCAGCCGCCCGGGAAGCGCATGAACTTGGGCGAGAGATCGGCAATGGCGTCGTAGATATAGTTCTTGATGCCGACGGTCTGCTCCATCGTCTCGAAGCGGACGCCGTCGAGATAATAGGTCCCCACGTTGTCGAAGGTGATGTCGAGGTGGGTTTGTTCTTCGAAGTCGCGCGAGGAGGTGAAGATGCGCTCATACCTGATCCACTCGTCGCCCTGCGGGACGGAGATGGTCTCGGTGAAGGCCTTCGACATCTGATTGCCGACGGAGACCGTGACGACGGCGGGCCGCTGAGGCGACTTGATGAAGGCGGAGAAGCGGTAAGACGCGCCCTTCTCCACGAGGATGGGCACCTGCGTATAGCCGCGGTTGGAGACCCCCGCGCCCTGTTTGGTGGCGGTGACGGCGAGATAGTGCGGATTGACGTCCGTCTCGAGGTCCTCGTTGCGGTAGACGGCATTGGAGGCGAGCACGCCCGATTCCGTCTCCGTCTTGAATTCCGCGCCGTCGATGGACGACCAGCCCGTGGTGGTGAAGTCCCCCGAGACGGCCCCGATCGCCTCGAAATTGCCGTTGGCTACCATGTTGGCGTCGAGCGCGTAGGAGGCATAGTTGATGTCCTCGAGGAAGAGTCCGAACAAGAGATCGGAGATATCTTTCGCCTCGGAGACGGGCCCCGCCTGAATGGTGACGTCGGCGCCCGAGAAGGTCTTGCCGCTGACGTCCGCACAGCCTGCGGAGCTGAGCATGATCGCGCAGGCCACAGCCCCGGCAAAGCATGCCGCAGTGAGTTTTTTCATGGTCTTTCCCCCCTGATGGAAATGATTTCTTCCATTATATCACATTGTGCGGCCGCGGGCAAGATATTTTGAAAAAAATCCCCGTAAAAAAATCCTCCCGCCGCGAATTTGCGGAAGGAGGCGCGAAAAGTTGGGTCTCAACGGATGTACCGCTCCAAGCGGAGGGCAAGCAGGGTGGCGACGAGGAGCTTGCCCGCGTCGGGAAGAAGATACGGGAGGACGCATACCGAGAGCGCATAGGCATAGGTGCAGCGGTACATGAGAACGAACCACACCGTGCCGAAGAGATAGCAGACGGCAAGCCCCAAAAGCATGGAGAGATAGAAAAGCGTGCCGCGGAGAGCCGTCTTTCGGACGGGGAGCAGTTTTGCGAGCGCGGGGATGAGGACGGCGAAGAAGAAGCCGAAGATGTAGCCGCCCGTGGGGCCGAAGAGGGCCGCCGCCCCCGCCTTAAAGCCCGAAAACACGGGAATGCCGAGAAGGCCCATGAGGATGTAGACGGCGACGGCCGCAAGCCCCCGCTTCCACCCGAGGAGCGCCCCGACGAAGCAGACGGCGAAGGTCTGCAATGTGACGGGGATGGGCCCGACGGGGACGGAGATCCACGCGCATACGGTGATGAGCGCGACGGCGAGCGCGGTGTACGTGAGCGACTTGGAGAGGTTCCTTGCCGCATTTTTTGTGTTGACGGCTTTGGCTTTCATTGGATCGTCCCCGTTATAAGTACTTTTTGAGGTCGTCTACGCGGTCGAGGGCTTCCCAAGGGTAGACGTCCCGCCCGAAGTGGCCGTAAGAAGAGGTCTGCGCATAGATGGGCGCGCGGAGGCCGAGGGTTTGGATGATCGCCGCGGGGCGGAGGTCGAATTCCTTCTTCACGACTTCCGCGATCTTGTCGTCGGAGAGCTTGCCCGTGCCGAAGGTATCCACGAACACGGAGACGGGGCGCGCCACGCCGATCGCATAGGCGACTTGCAGTTCCATCTCGTCGGCAAGGCCCGCCGCGACCATGTTCTTACAGATATAGCGCGCCATATACGCCGCGCTGCGGTCCACTTTGGTAGGATCTTTCCCAGAGAACGCGCCGCCGCCGTGGGGGCATCTGCCGCCATAGGTATCGACGACGATCTTCCTGCCCGTCAGCCCCGAATCCCCTTCCGGGCCGCCGATCTCGAAGCGCCCCGTGGGGTTGATGAAGTATTTGGTGTTTTCATCCAAGAGGTCTGCGGGGATGACGGCCTTCGCCACGAGCTCGATCATGTCGCGCTCGATCTGTTCGTGCGAGACATGGGTATTGTGCTGGGCGGAGATGACGACGGTGTCCACGCGGACGGGCGTCTTGCCCTCGTATTCGACGGTGACTTGCGTCTTGCCGTCGGGGCGGAGGTAATCCACCGCGCCTTCCCTGCGCAAAGCCGCGAGGCGGTAAGCAAGTTTGTGCGAAAGGACGATGGGAAGAGGCATGAGCTCCTCCGTCTCACGGCAGGCGTAGCCGAACATCATGCCCTGATCGCCCGCGCCGATGAGGTCGCTCTCCTCGCCGCCCGCCTTGTTTTCCAGCGAACGGTCTACGCCGAGGGCGATATCGGGCGACTGCGCGTGGACGCGCGCGATGACGTCGCAGGCGTCGTAAGCAAAACTGCCGTGGCAGTAGCCGATCTCTCGGATGATGCGGCGGGCGACGGCCTCGTAGTCCACCTCCGCCTTCGCGCTCACCTCCCCCGTGATGAAGAGGGTGTTGTACGCCGCACAGCACTCCACGGCCGCGCGGGCATTTTTGTCCTGCCGCAAAAGCTCGTCGAGGATGCCGTCGGAGATCCTGTCGCACACTTTATCGGGGTGTCCTTCCGTCACGCTCTCACTCGTAAAAAATCTTCTCATAGCCGGTATTTCTCCGCAGAATTTGTCGATCCCTATCATTATAGAGAAATCCTAAGCAAAAGTCAACCGAAATCGGGTTGCATTTCGCCGCGAACCGTGCTATAATTTGCATATGCAGTGTACGCTTTGCCCCCTCTCGTGCGGGGCGGACAGAGAAAAGGCCGCGGGGCGGTGCGGCGTGAAGGGGCTCACGGTGGCGAAATACTATCTCCACCCCTATGAGGAGCCCCCCATCTGCCATACGAACGGCGCGGGGGCCGTCTTTTTCGGCGGATGCTCGCTCCGCTGCGTCTTTTGCCAGAACTACGAACTCTCGCGCGCGGAACGCGGAAAGGCCGTCTCTCCCAAGGAACTTGCGGAGATCTTCCGCCGTCTCGAAGAGATGGGTGCGGACACCTTAGACCTCGTTACCCCCGACCATGTCTCAAACCTCGTTGCAGAAGCGCTCTCTTACTACCGGCCGAAGATCCCCGTCGTCTACAACACGGGCGGCTACTGCAAGGCGGAGGCGCTCAAAGAAATCGACCCCTTTGTAGACGTATATCTTCCCGATCTGAAGTTCTTCTCGCCCGCGCTCTCGAAGCGGTATACGGGCCGCGCGGACTATTTCGAATACGCCTCAGAGGCTCTTCGCTTCATGGCGAAAAAGCCCCTCGTGCGCGGCGAAAAGGGCGAACTGCTCTCGGGCATTTTGGTGCGCCATCTCGTGCTCCCCGCCTGCACTTTTGATTCTCTGCGCGTCTTGGACTTCCTCAAAGAGGTCCTTCCCGCAGGCGCCCCCCTCTCGCTCATGCGGCAATACACACCGATGGGCGAAATTTCGGGCATGCCCGAGCTTGCGCGCAGGGTGACGGCGCGCGAATACAGGCGCGTCGTGGACTACGCGGGTACGCTCGGCTTTTCCGAGATCTACACGCAGGGGAAGGAGAGCGCGTCGGCGGAATTTATCCCAAAGTGGGACTTTTAGCGCGCGAGCCAATCCTCCTTGAGCTTGACGAGCTTCTTTGCGAGCTTTCCCGCCTCTTGCGGAGAGGCCGCCTTCAGGCGGTCCTCGAGCGCGCGGATCCTTCGTAACATTTTATCTTCCATCGGAAACAGTATTTGTTTGGAGTACGGAAACTATGCTCATACAACTTTGCGGCGTGACCTTCGGCTACGACGGCGTTCCCATCCTCGAGAACGCCGATCTCGTCTTGCACGAAAAGGAGCGCGTGGGGTTTGTGGGGGGCAACGGCGAGGGCAAGACGACCCTCCTTCGGCTGCTTCTCGGCAAGCTCGAGCCCGACGCGGGCACGGTGACGAGAAAGAGCGGCATCCGCGTAGGCTACCTCGAACAGACGGGCGGATTCACCTCCGATTCCACCGTCTATGCGGCGATGAAGGAGGTCTTTCGGGAGGACGAGGAGCTCATCCGCAAGAAGGAGGAATGCGAGCGGGCCCTCTCTTCGGCTTCGGGCGAGGAGCTCAAAATTCTTTCGGCGCGCATCGAAAGCCTTTCGGGGCGCATCGCCGCGCGGGACAGTTATCACTATGAAGTGCGCATCAAAACCGTGCTCGGCGGCATGGGGTTTGAGGGGATGTACACGCAAAAGGTGGACACCATGTCCGGGGGAGAGCGTACAAAACTCAAACTTTGCCGCCTTCTCCTCGAAGAGCCGGAGCTCCTCGTTTTAGACGAGCCCACCAACCATCTCGACATCAAAACGCTCTTCTTCTTGGAGGACTATCTCCTCACCTACAAAGGGGCCATCCTCGTCGTCTCGCACGATAGGTACTTCCTCGACCGGGTGACGGCGCGCACGCTTGAGCTCGAGCGCGGCCGGCTCTCCTCCTTCAAGGGGAATTATTCGAAGTATAAGATCCTGAAGGCGGAGCGTTACAAGGAGGAGGTGCGCGCCTACGAAAAACAGCAGGAAGAGATCGCAAAGCTCAAAGACTACGTCGATCGCAATCTCGTCCGCGCGACGACGGCGAAGAGTGCGCTCTCCCGCGTCAATAAACTCGAACGGATGGACGTTCTCGCGCGTCCCCTTCCCCCGCCCGCGCCCCCGCGATTTTGCTTCCGCACCGAGGAACGGCCCTACGAACGGGTGCTCGAGGCGCACGGTTTCGACCTCACGGCAGACGGGAAGCTCCTCCTGCGGCAGGCCGACTTCACCCTCATGCGCGGGGAGAAATGCGCCCTCGTGGGCGACAACGGCACGGGGAAGAGCACGCTGCTCAAATTTTTGCTCTCCAATCACCCCAAAGTGAAGCGCGGGCGGCTCGTAAAGACGGCGTATTACGATCAGGAAAACGCCGACCTCGACCCCGAGGATCGCACGCTCGACGCCTTTTGGGAGCGCGCGACGGCCCTTTCCCAGACGGAGGCGAGAAAGATTTTGGCGCAGGCGGGCATCGGGGCGGAGGACGTGGATAAGAAGGTGAAGGAGCTCTCGGGCGGCATGCGCGCCAAGCTCGCTCTCTGCGTTCTCGAGACGGAAAACGGCAACGTGCTCCTCTTGGACGAGCCCACCAACCACCTCGACCTCCCCGCCCGCGAAGCCCTTGAGGAGGCGCTGAAGCAATTCGACGGCACCCTTCTCTTCGTCTCGCACGACAGGCGGTTCATCGAGGAGATCGCCACCTCCCTCTACTGCATCGAAAACGGGACGCTCACCTATTTCAAGGGGAACTACGAGGCCTTCCTCGCGACAAGAAAAAAGCCCCCCGTGCAGGAGGCGGAGCGGCCCGGAAAGAAGCAGACGGAGGGATACCGCAGCAAGGAGGAACGGGCGCGCGAGGCACAGGCGCGAAACCGCGTGCGGGAGATCGAGACGCGGCTCGAGGCCTTGGAGGCGGAGGAAGCCGCCCTCAACGAAGAACTCGTGCGCGTGGCGGCAGATTATCGGGAAGTGGCCAAAATTACGGCGCGGCTCAGCGCCCTGCATGAGGAATCCGATTCGCTCTATGCCGAATATGAGACGCTGATCTGATTTTATACAAATATGCAAAATGCGGCGGGGCGGCTTCAAGAGCCGCCCCGCCGCATTCATGTCTCCGATCCTTCCTTTTTCGCCTTTTCGCGGGCGCGCATCTCCGTGAAAAACGAGGTGAGCACCTCCGCGCACTCCTCCTCCATCACCCCGCCGACGACCTCCACGGTGTGGTTGAGAAGGTTGGCCGCGGCGAGTTCCTTCGTGAGGCTACGCCCCTTCTGCTCATAGGCGCCGAAGAAAATTTTATCGACGCGGGCGTTGAGCGCGGCACCCATGCACATGGGACAGGGCTCGAGCGTGACGTAGAGCTCGGCGCCCTCGAGCCGCCAGCTCTTGAGTTTTTTGCAGGCGCGGTCGATGGCGCGGACCTCCGCATGCTGGGTGGCCATCTGAAGTTTGGTGCGCCGATTGTAGCCGCGGCCGACGATCTTGCCTTCCACCACCACGATGGCCCCGATGGGGACTTCCCCTTCCGCCTTGGCTTTCCGGGCGAGCCGCAGGGCTTCGCGCATGAATTTTTCTTGCATATATTCCTCGTTTATTCTCAAACGGATTCCGCGGAGAGGGCGTAGAGCGCGTCCTCCAACCGATCGATAAGGGCGGGGAGGGCCTCCCTCCCAATGGGGTGGGCAAGGTGGTCTGCCCCCACTTCCACCGTGAAGGCGGGGATCCGCAGTTCCGCGATGCACCAATCCTTATAGCCGCCCGCGCTCTGCCCCTCGTCTCCGAGCGGATAGCCCGTCGCCACAGAGAGGACGCCGGCGAGCCTCCGATCGCGCACCCGATCGGCAGCGGGTTGGAAGAACTGCCAATAGATGACCTCGCCCTTGGTGTGAAAACTCACGGTAAGCGCCGGCATGACCGCGCGCGTAAAATCCCGGAGCGCCCGCGTCTCGGGCTCCGAAAAGGGCGCGGGACCGATATAATTCTCGGATGCGGGGGCGCGCACATTGCGTTTGCCCGTCCCCCACCGAGCGGAAAAATTGACATTGAGATCGACGGCCTCCGCATTGGCTTTCCACAGCGAAAAATCTTCCTTTTTGTTGATCTGAATGAGCTTTTGGCGGCGACTTTTTGAAACGCTCTCTATCCCCGTCTCCGAAAGCAGTGCGCCGTCGGGATTGGAGAGCGGGACGATCCAAGCCCCGCCGCGTGCAAGCCCTCTTCGGACATGGGTGAGGGCAAGAAGGCCTGTGATCCATTCCCGCCCGTGGATGGCGTACTGCGCGAGCAGCTGCGGGCCGCCTTCGCTTCCGATGTGGAGCGCGTAGATCGCGCGCCCCTCCACGCTTCTTCCGATGACGGATTTTTTCCCGCCGAAGGCCGCGTAAAACTTCGCAATTTCCGCATAGACATTCACGCTGTATTCTATGCGAAAACAGGAAGAAATGACACTATTTGTGGTACTCCGAGCCGCTCGAGATCATGAAGGCGCGGTAGAGCTGTTCGAGGAGCATGACGCGGAAGAGTTGGTGCGGGAAGGTCATTTTCGAGAAGGAGAGAAGGGCGTCGGCGCGCGCCTTCACCCGTGCGTCGAGCCCGCACGAGGAGCCGATGACGAAGGTGAGCTCCCGCCCCGCATCGAGATGGCCGCGGAGTTCGGCGGCGAATGCGGGTGAGGTGCGCTCATTGCCCTCGATGGCGAGCACATAGCAGTATCCCCGGATGCGGCGCAAGATCTCCTCCGCTTCGGCGGCAGGGCCGCTGCGCTCGGGGAGTTCCGCGATCTCAAGTTTGCAAAATCGCGAGAGCCGCTTTTCGTATTCCGCGCAGGCGTCGCGCAGGTAGGCCTCCTTGAGCTTCCCGACTGCGATGAGGGTGATCTTCATCATGCGAGGCACCCCACGATCAGGAGGTAGATCCACTCGAACGCGCAACAGCCGATGCCGATGAGGGCGGCCGGGAAGTATTTCTTCCCCTCCTTCACGCCGCCCCGCCGCTTTCCCGTGCGGTCGAGCAAAAGCCATGCGAGCGCGCCCGCAAAGGCTACCCCGCCGAGGACGGTGAGGACGATCGCGGCCGTCTGCGAGAGAGACCACTCGACGCCGAAAAAGGCGGCGAGCACGAGGATGACGCCGTTGTTGAGGAAGTGGGCGAGCATGGAGGGATAGAGGCTGCCGCTCCGCACGGCGAGGAGGGCAAAGCACGCGCCGCAGACGAATTGATAGAGGGTCTGCTCGGGGTTGCCGTGGAAGAGCGAGAAGAGCGCGCCCGTGAGAAGAACGGCGGGAGCCGTCCCCCATTCCGCCTCCCGCATCGCACCGAGTTGGATGCCGCGGAAGGTGGTCTCCTCGAAGATCGCGGGGAGCACCGCAATGATGAGAAGCGTGGGTATGAGCAAAAAGCCCGATACCATGTCTGAGGTGATGGGTTCCAAATACCCTTCCTGCTCGGCCTGCGGCGTGTAGCCGAGCAGGCGGAGGAATTCTATAAAGTAGTCGTTGAGTCCGCTCAAGAAAAACAGAAGGCCGAATGCAAGGCAAAGGGCGAGAAGGTAGTAGCGGAGCTTGCAGGGCGCATAGACCTTCCGCACGGGAAGGCCTTTCCGCCCGAAAAAGAGCGCCGCGGCGAAGGCCATGCAGGCCTGCGGCAGGAGGAAGGAAAGATAGCGGTAGGCTACCGTCTCCGAATACGTTTCCCCGAGCAGCAGCTGCATCAGAACTCCCGCGACGAGCCCGAGAAAGAGCGGCAGGACCGCGGCAATGGAGTAATCGACGCCCGCTTCCGTGAGCGAACGAGAGGGATTTGGCGTTTGCATAAGAATATTATACAGGATTTTCCCGAAAAATTCAAGGAATCCCTTGCTTTTTCGCAAAAATATTTCTATAATGATGACATGCGAACATTAAATACCCAAATGATATCCGACTGCGTCTTTCGGCTTGCACTGCGGGCGGGCACCCGCCTCACGGACGACTGCTGCGCCGCACTGCGGACGGCCGCGGAGAGGGAGACGGGGGCGGCGCGCTATGCCCTTTGTACCATTCTCGAAAATCGTGCCATCGCCGCGCGCGAATCCATGCCCGTCTGCCAGGATACCGGCATGGCCGTGGTGCTCTTAGAGCTCGGAAACGGCGTCGTGCTCGAGGGAGAACTGCTCTCGCGGGCCGTGGACGACGGCGTGCGGCGGGCGTATGCGGAGGGCAACTTCCGAAAGAGCATCTGCGACCCGCTCACCCGCGTCAACACGGGCGACAACACCCCCGCGCATCTGCATGTAGACATCGTCGAGGGGGACCATGTCCGCGTTACATACCTTCCGAAGGGGTTTGGAAGCGAGAATATGAGCAGGATCTCGATGCTCACCCCCGCCGAAGGTAGGGAGGGGATCGTGCGGGCGATCGTGGAGGCCGTAAGGCTTGCGGGCTCGCGGCCGTGCCCCCCCGTCGTGGTGGGCGTGGGGATCGGCGGGAGTTTCGATTCCTGCCCCCTCCTTGCCAAAAAGGCGCTCACGCGCCCGCTCGGCTCGAGACATCCGCGGGAGGACGTCGCCTCCATCGAGGAGGAAGCGCTTTCCCGCATCCAAGCGCTCGGGATCGGGCCGCAGGGCTTCGGCGGCAAGACGACCGCACTCGGCGTACTCGCGGAGATCGCCCCCACCCACATTGCGGGGCTGCCCGTCGCCGTGAATATGCAGTGCCATTGCGTGCGGTGCGAACAGGAGGTGCTGTGATGAAAGAACTTCGTTTGCCCCTCTCGGCGGATGAAAAGAGAGCCCTCCGCGCGGGAGACGCGGTGTTGCTCTCGGGGACCCTCTACACGGCGCGCGACTGTGCCCATCGGCGCATTTTTGAACTGCTCGACGCGGACATGCCCCTGCCGTTTGCGCTCAAAGACGCATTCATCTACTACGCGGGGCCCTGCCCTGCGCCCGCGGGCAAGGCCTCGGGGAGCTGTGGGCCGACGACCTCGGCGCGCATGAATGCGTTTGCCCCCCGCCTCTTGAGGCTCGGGCTCGGCGGCATGATCGGCAAAGGCGAGATGAGCGAAGAGGTACGCGCGGCGCTCAAGGAGTGCGGCGGGGTCTACTTCGCGGCCATCGGCGGCGCGGGCGCGCTCTACGGAAACGCCGTAAAACGCAGCGAGTGCGTCGCCTTCCCCGATCTTCTGAGTGAGGCCGTCTATCGCTTCGAGGTGGAAAACTTCCCCCTCGTCGTCGCCATCGACAGCGCGGGCAACAGCATTTACGATCGGACATCCAAGTGATCGTGGTATGAAAAATCGGACGGCGGGCGGCCGTCCGATTTGAATTTTGGAGGGGAGACCTCGGACATGCCCCCCTCGCATGCGCTATCTTTGCTTGCCGACCCAGATGAGCGGGACGAGCATTTCCTCCGTGAGGGAGGTGTGGTGGCCCTTGAACGGATGACTGCGCGGCGTGAGCCGCATGATCTTATGCGCCTTCCCCACCGCGATAAAGTCCCCCAAAAGGCGCACGTGCGCTTCGATGGGTTCCCCGCCGAAATAGCCCTCCCGGACCATTTTTTCCACGGAAAACAGCGCGAAATCGGCCCCGTAGCGCTGCGTAAAGAGGCGGACGAAGTCGTCCTTTGCGCCCGGTTTTACCTTGAAGGCGGCCGCGCCGGCCTCCAAATACGCCGGCCATTGGAGCATGGCGGAGATCTCGGCATCCAAATAGAGGTCGTAGGTGCCCTCCACGTCGATCTGGCCGTGGTCGGCGGAGAGGATGAGGAGGGTATCGGAGAGCGTCTCGGAGAGCGCCGCGAAGCCGTCGTTGAGGGTGCAAAGCATGGTTTGCGTCTCGGGCGAGGTGACGCCGTAGCGGTGCATGGTGGAATCGGGTTCGGCGCAGTAGACGTAGACAAAGCGCTTGCCCGGACGCCCGCAGAGCTCCGCGATTTGGGCGTACATCTCCTCGCGTGTGTGGACGACGATGCGATTTTGCATGTCGGTATGCCAATATTCGGGGACGACGGCGGCCGTTTCGAAACCCTTCGCCTGCTTATAGAAGGCCTCTACGGGGAGGGTGCGCGTCACATAGCCCGCCTCGATGGGCTCGCCCGTGAAGGAATCGACCTCCGGGAAGAGGTCTACCGCGCGGCCGAGTTCCTCGAAATAGAGGCTCCAACCGAACCAGCCGTGCTCCATGGGATAGCGATTGGTGAGAATGGACGTCGTCGCATTGGCCGTGGTGGAGGGAAAGACGGAGGTGAGGACCTGCCGCATGTTGCGGACAAAGAAGCAGGAATCGGGCAAATTGCGCGCGATCGGGTGCATTCCCATGCCGTCGAGGATGACGAGGACGACGTTTCGATACCCCTTTTTCAGTTCCTCGGCAAGCAGGGGCAGGGTGGGTTTCTCGTTGGGACAGCCCAAATACTCCGCGAGCGTCGCGGAGAGGTTGACGATGCTCCGTGTGAAATCGGGCTTCAAAAGCGGCCTTTGCATATGCCCTCCGGGGGATGGGGCCGCGGCGGATGAAAGCCGCGGCCCTCTTGGAATTGGTGCGGACGACAAGACTCGAACTTGCACGGTTTCCCATTGGATTCTAAGTCCAACGCGTCTGCCATTCCGCCACGTCCGCTTATATACTCGATTACTTTGCCAACAAACGGGACGGTTGCCCCAAAGCGTTGGACTTCATTTGGAAGGATTCCGCAAAAAGCCGTAGGATTTTTGTGGAAAGAGGAGCCGCAGCGGAGCCACCATGCCTTTGCCGCACCGCGGGAAAGGCTCAAGGGCGGAGCTTGCGGCGACGAGCGTCTGCCATTCCGCCACGTCCGCTTATATACTCGATTACTTTGCCAACAAACGGGACTGTTGCCCCAAAGCGTTGGACTTCTTTTGAAAGGATTCCGGGTTCGGTCTTCGTACTTCGGGATCCTTACTTCGCCCTACGGGCTACTTCGCCTACGGCTCGTGCCGACCTTAGAATCACAAATAGAAACTTCGGTCGGGGCAGGATGGCAGCGTTCCCCCACAGGGGGCTACGAGGTCCCCCACCTCAGTCGCGCACACGCGTGACAGCTCCTCCCCAAGGAGGCGATATCCCAAAAGCTCTGAAGTAAACGAAAACCCCACATATTGACCATTGGATGCGGAGAGCCGCGGTAAGTCAATATACAGGGCTTTGTGGTGGGAACGACAGAACTCGAATCTGTGACCTCTTGCATGTCAAGCAAGCGCTCTAACCGACTGAGCTACGCCCCCGTGCAACATTGCTATCATATCACATTCCGAAAGGGCTTGTCAAGCATTCTTCGCGCCAAAACGCGGATTTTTGAAAAAATTTCTTCCCTACGGCAAACTTATGCACGAAACCTCAACTTCCCGCATACGAAAACGCAAAAAGTTCTTGACAATCTCTTCGAACTCATGTACAATAGGACTGACAAAAGATTGCGTTTCGAAGGTGGTTTCATGCAAGAAGAACACAAGCCGCGCGTCCTCATCACGTTTGTGGAAGCCGGAATGGGCCATATCGTCAGCGCGCAGGCGATCGCGGAGTCGCTCAAAGAAAAATACGGCGACAAGATGGAGATCGTAGAGAGCCATATCCTGCGCGACAGCGACAACCCTATCTTGCCCAAATATGAGGAATTTCTCGTCCGCAACACCCAATGGTATTCCAAACTGCCCGCCTATGGGGACATTCAATTTGCCTCCATGCACATTCTCGGCGCGCAGAATACCCTCAAGATCATCCACAACACGATCTTCTATTCCCAGACCAAGGCTACCATCGAGGAGTACACCAAGTACCGCCCCGACGTCATCATCTGCACCCATTATTTCCTGCTCTACACGGCCGTAGAATACAAGCGGAAGTATGATCAGAACGTGATCATCGTGGCCTATTGTCCCGACAACAACGTGCACGGCTGGTGGGACAACCGTGCCGACGTCATCTATACCAACAACCCCATGGCGACAAAGCAGGCCTACGACCTCAAGTTCCCCAACGGGCATGTGGTGGAGACGACCTTCCCCACCCGCGCGGACGTCTCGGAGTCCAACGAGAGCAAGGAATATTACCGCAAGAAGTTCGGCATCCCCGCCGATAAGTTTGCCGTGGTCATCGCGGACGGCGTGTATGCCAAGGCCAAGGTGAGAAAGGTGTGCAACGAGCTCTTAAAGACGGACTACCCCCTCACCATCTGCGTGCTCGCGGGCAAGAATGAACAGCTCAAGCGGAAGTTCGACGCGAAAAAGGACAAGGTGAAGCCCAACATCACCCTGCTCACCTTCGGGTTCATAAAAGACGCGCCCCAGCTCTATGGCGCATGCGACCTCTTCATCACCAAGGGCGGGCCCAATGCCGTCCTCGACAGCGTCATGATGGGCACCCCCATCATCATCGACTACTGCGCCTCCCCCATCGAACGGGCGACGCAGGAGCTCTTCACCGAGCGGTATTTCTGCGGCTATCACTTCGTGAGCCCGCGCCGCATCCGAAAGCAGGTGGAGACGCTCATCGAACGGCCCGAACTGCTCGAGGGCATCCGCAGTACGCTCTCCTTCTTCGATAAATCCAAGAACGGGGCGGAGGAGATCGCGGACGATATCGCACAGCTGCTCTGGAACAGCCGCCAGCGCATGAAAAATAAACTGCGGGAGGAGGCGGAGGCCATCTCCGAGCTCATGGCCGAAAAGGCCGCCGAACAGCGCGCCAAGGCCGAGGAGAAGATCGGGAAGGTCAACGAGGCCGCCGCCAAGCGTGCCGACGCCTTGGAGGACAACGAGGACTTCGACCGCCTCAACGAGCGGACGGCCAAGCGCATCGAAGGCATTCAGGCCCGCACCGAGGAGAAGATCGAAAAGATCAACGAAAAGACGGAAAAGATCACGCAGGGCGTCTATGGCGGGACTTCGAGCAAATACGCGGCCATGGCGGCCGAGCGGAAGATCCCCGAGAAGCCCGAAAAAGGCGACAAGCCCGAATAATTCCCCTTCTATGCTTCCGACGATCCCATAAATCGCATGCAAAAAGACGCCCGCGAGGGCGTCTTTTCGTGTGACGGTTTACTTGGCAAATTCCACGCTGCGGAACTCGCGGATGACGTTGACCTTGATCTGGCCGGGGTATTCGAGCTCGCTCTCGATCTTCTTGGCGATATCCTTGGCGAGGAATACGGCCTTGGCGTCGTCGACCTGTTCGGGTTTGACGATGACGCGCACCTCTCTTCCCGCCTGTATCGCATAGCTACGCTCCACGCCGTGGAAGCCGGAGGCGATCTCCTCGAGCTTTTCGAGGCGCTTGACGTAGCCCGCGCCCGTCTCCCTTCTCGCCCCGGGGCGCGCGCCCGAGATGGCGTCCGCCGCCTGTACGAGGACGGCCTCGATGGTCTTGGGTTCGACGTCGCCGTGATGCGCCATGATGGCGTTGACGATCATCGGGTTTTCCTTATACTTCTTGGCGATATCGGCGCCGAGCTGGATATGGGTGCCCTCCTGCTCGTGATCGACGGCCTTTCCGATGTCGTGCAGAAGCCCCGCGCGCTTGGCGAAGTTGACGTCGAGGCCGAGCTCCTGCGCCATGAGGCCGGCGAGCTGAGCGACTTCGATGGAGTGACGGTAGACGTTCTGCCCGTAGCTCGTGCGGAATTTGAGGCGGCCGATGAGCTTGATGATCTCGGGGTGCAGGCCGAAGATGCCCACTTCGAACATGGCGTTCTCGCCCGCGGCCTTGATCTGCTGATCGAGCTCCTTCGTGACCTTGTCCACCGTCTCCTCGATGCGGGCGGGGTGGATGCGGCCGTCGGCAATGAGCTTCTCGAGGGTGAGGCGGGCGATCTCCCGTCTCACAGGGTCGAAGCCCGAGAGGATGACGACTTCGGGCGTATCGTCGATGATGAGTTCGATGCCCGTGGCGTTTTCGATGGCACGGATGTTGCGGCCCTCGCGGCCGATGATGCGGGCCTTCATGTCGTCGTTGGGAAGAGGGACGACGGAGACGGTGGACTCCGAGGCATGGTCGGAAGCGCACCGCTGGATGGCGAGGGTGATGATGTTTTTGGCGTTCATCTCGGCCTCGTCCTTGGCCTGCTGTTCGAGGTTGCGGACTTCGATGGCGAGGTCTCTTCTCGTCTCATCGAGGATCTCCTCGGTGAGCTGCTTTTTGGCCTCCTCCTTGGTGAGCTGGGCGACGCGCTCGAGCTCGGCAAGCATGAGTTCGTGCTGGTGGGAGACCTGCTCCTGCGTCTTTTGGACTTCCGCCGACTTTTTCTCGAGGTCGCGCTTTCGGTCCTCGAGGGACTGCTCCTTGCGCGAGATCTCCGTCTCCCGCTTCTCGAGATTGTCCTCCTGA
The DNA here is from genome assembly GCA_947588985.1 of uncultured Clostridia bacterium. Lineage (GTDB taxonomy): Bacteria > Bacillota > Clostridia > Christensenellales > Borkfalkiaceae > Gallimonas. The sequence goes on along the minus strand of CANQBG010000005.1, from coordinate 44,581 downwards.
CGGGAGAGACGGGCTTCGACGCGGCTTTGCTCCGCGCGCTTCTCCTTCATCTCCTGTTCGAATTCGTTGCGTCTTTTGAGATCCTGCTCCTTCGACTCTAAAATTGCTTCCTTTTTTAACTGTTTACACTTCTCTTCCGCCGTCCGGAGCATTTCCTCCACGCGGTTCGAAGTTTCATCGAGTTTTTGTTCGGACCTTTTCTTGGAAACTTTTTCGAGATGTCTCTTGGTGAAAAACCATCCGAGCCCTCCGGCCACGGCGGCGCCTATCACAAAGAGACCGATTATCAGGCCTATGGCAAGGCCCATATCCATCGTCGCAAGGAGCAGGCCGAAAACAGTGTTCATTTCAGCCTCCTTCTTTTTTGGTGTTCATTCGACAAAGGATCGCCCACTGCGGGGCATAATAACACATTGTCGTCTCAATTATACTATATCTTCGGCCGATTGTCAACTACTTCGCGGACCATGACGGAAAAATGAAAAAAAATTTTTCCCGGGGTGCGCTTGCTCCGTTCCGCTAAACTTTGTGAAAAAATTCGAAATTTCCCCACCCGATTCTTGACAAATTTTTTCAAATTTGCTATACTTTCAGAGAGTGGGGAACGCCGCGCGGGCACCCCCTCGGTTTTGTAATATTTTGCTATAAATCATTGAAAACAGAGAGAAAGACCATGATCAAAATCCAGGATGTGAGAAAAAAGTATTCGACGGGCGGGAAGAGTTTCTTTGCGCTCGACGGCGTCTCCCTCGAGATCGAGGAGGGCGAGTTCGTTGCCATCACGGGCAAATCGGGCAGCGGGAAATCCACCCTGCTCAACATGATCGGGACGCTCGACCGCGTCACCTCGGGCAGTATCTTCGTGGAGGGGAAGAACATCGCGAAGCTCTCGGGCAAGAAGGTGGCGGAATACCGCAACAAGACGGTGGGATTCGTGTTCCAGAGCTTCTACCTCGAGCCGAGCTACTCCGTCTATGAAAACGTGGAGCTCCCCCTCGTGCTCGCGGGCAGGACGGGCAAACAGAACAGAAAGCGCGTGGAGGACGCCCTCGCGGAAGTCGGCCTCACCAAAAAGATCAAGGAGAAGGCGAGAAATCTCTCGGGCGGCGAGCAGCAGCGCGTCGCCATTGCGCGCGCCATCGTCAACGACCCTTCCTACATCCTCGCGGACGAGCCATGCGGCAACCTCGATACGGCCAACAGCGAGAATATCATGCGCATCCTCGCCGCATTGCACGAATCGGGCAAGACCATCATCATGGTCACGCACGACCCCGAGGACGCGCAGAAGGCCGACCGCATCGTGACGATGTCGGACGGCAAGATCATAAGCGACGTCACCCAAAAGCGGGATGACGCCTCCGCATAACCCATGCGCCACGTATTCCGGCTCATCAAGCGCGAAGTCAGCTTCCTCGGCGGCACCGTCGCGCTCATCGGGCTCATCCTCACCATCTTCTGCGCGGCCTTTCTCGCCGTGGTGGCAGTCTATATCGACGTGCCCAACGGACTCTACACGCACCTCGTGAAGGACATCCCCCAGCCCGAGATCGCGATCCCCAAGCTCTCCGCAAAGGAGGCCTTTTCGCTCGGCGGCGATTGGGTGTATGCGACCAAGGCGGGGCTGACGACGGACGTCCTCATAAAAGGCCCCACGGGCGCCTATTCCATCGGCATCTATGAGGGGGAGCGCGACCCCTTCGTCTATAACAAGAACTTCACCACGCGCGCCTTCGGGCTCATGCCCGATCAGTTCGGGCAGGTGGGCACGCATTGGGAGCCCATCCTCACGGCGGGCCGCATCCCCTCCGCGCCCGATGAATTCATCTGCACCTCCCTCTTTGCAAAACGCCTCGGCGCCAAGGCGGGAGACAGCGTCTCGTTCGGGGACCGCCCCATGCTCCTTGCGGGGATCATTGACTCCGGCAAGGTGTGGAATACCCAGGGCGCCTCGGGCATGCCCCCCCTCTGTTCCTTCTATGTGTGCATCGATCCCGAAGAGCCGATGGATTTTTGCTATTTGCATTACGACGACATCCGCGCCCAATGCAACCGGTTCAAGACGCTCGCCAAGACGGACCTCGGGGCCACCGTGGCCGAGCCCCTCACGGAGGGGCTGAAAAACGTGGACCTCTGCGAGGCCTTCTTCGGCGCGATCGCCTTCGTGCTCGGCCTCATGGTGCTCTTCATCCTATACTCCCTCATCGCCATCTTCTATCGACAGCGGCGCACGCAGATCTGCCGCTTCCGTCTGCTCGGGGCGAGGAGCGGGCTGGTGGCGCGCGTCTACTGTACCATCGCCCTACTGCTCGGCGCGGGAGCGACGGCGCTCGGAACGGCCTTTTCCATCCTCTTCAACAAGTTCTTCATGGGGCTTTGTTCCGACCTCTTCGAGTGGACCTTCGCCTCGCACTTCTATCCCGCCGTCCCCTTTGCGCTGCTGCTTGTGATCTGTCTCTTCGATCTTTTGCTCTATGCGGGATACAGCGTAAAGATCAGAAATACCCGCATCGCACAGGAGGTCCGGCATGAGTAATTCCGCCAATGCGCCCCAAAGGGGAGCCCCGCTCTTCCGCCTTGCGGCGAAGAACTTCCGCTCGTACGCGTGGATCAACCTTCGGATGGCCTTCGTGTTCGCCTGTCTCTCCTTCCTCGTGTGCCTCTTCACCTGTTACAATTCCGCCCTCTCCGGCAAGCGGGAGGACCTCCTCAGAAACACCGCCTCGGCAAGGTATGTCTGCCTCACCTCGGCCACGGAGAAGAGCTTCCCCCGGGACTTTGCCGAAGAATACTTCCCCGGGCAGGAGGGCATCAGCTTTTGGCGCAACCGCACCTACGCCTATATCAATGAACACCTGCACCTCAACCTGAGCGACGCCTATTGCCGCTACATCTCCTTCTTCGCGGAAGGCGAGGAGCTCGCCCCGCAAGACGATACCTTAAAGATCAACTGCTACTCTTCCTCCTTTCCCTTTACGGATGGGGACCGGGAGGAACTGCTCGCGCGGACGGGGAGCGATGAGATCCTCATCGGGCGGCTCCCCGAGACAGAGGAAGAGATCGTGCTCGCGGAACCCCTGCTCGAAAACTACGGGCTGGGGCGGGACTTCCTCGGGAAAGAGGTCTCCCTCGTGGTCAAGGGGGAAGAGGAACCCCTTCTCGGCGGAAAAGTCGTGGGGATCGTCCGAAAGGAATACTACGCGCTCTCGGGGCACGACGATTGGGTCTCCAGCTACTTGCCCGTCACGATGGCCTGCGACGGGCACCCCATCTTCCGACAGAGCGGCTCGGTGTATTCCGTGGCCTTCCTGCTCGACCGCCTCTACACGCGGCAGGAGGCGAAAGCGATCGTGGAGGACCTCACGGCGCGCTTCAAAAATTCCATCACCATCACATACGGCGGACAGTTGGAGACGACTGCGCTCTGGATGCTCGACAACGTGCTGACTCTCGCCAATACGCTCTACGTCATCATCGGCTCCTCGCTTGCCGTGGGGCTCGTGCTCACCGTCTTTCTCATGATGGGGAAGTATCTCAAAGTGCTTGCGCGGGCGAGCGGGATCTTCCTCGCCTATGGCATGACGCGCTCCCGCGTAAACCGCCTGCTGCTCGCCCAACTCGCCATTTTGGCGCTCATCACCATTCCCCTCTCCGCCCTTCTCACGGCGGCGGGATACCTCGTGATCGGGAGGGTCATTCTGCTCGCGACGGGCGTCGCCATGGAGATCACGGCGGGGCGGCTCATCTTCATGCTCGGCGCGGGGCTCGTGATCGTGGCCGCCATGTCGTTTATCTGCTTTTTCTACATGGCCTTCCGCCTCCGCACCAAGACCATTAAAGAACTGCTCGTGACCGAAGTCAACTGATCCAGAAAAGGAGCACCTCCTGTGAAACGCATCTTAAAACTCATCTTCCGCGAGGCATGGTTTCTGAAATGGACTCTGCTCTTTATCGGCGTCATTCTCACCATCTTCACGGCGGCCTTTCTCTCCGTCGTCTCCGTCCTCTATGACGTGCCCATGGGCATGTATGAATACCTCGACAACACCATACAGGACATCGCTTCGGATGTGCCCGTAAAGAGCATCGCCGCGGCAAAGCCGCTCGGGGGAGACAACGTCTATGCCGCCCGCGAAGGGCTCACGTATAACACGCAGATCACCCTCGGGGAAAAGCGCTTCCCCATCACTTCGATCACATGGTCCGCCAACGGGACGCGCACAAAGCAAGTGGGCTGGGCGCTTCCCGAGAGCGGGCTCTGGACGCTCGACGCGTGGAAAAGCGGCCTCAATGCGAACAGCCGCTATCCCGAAAAGGCGGGGGAATGCTGCGTCGATACCCGCATTGCGACCGCGCTCGGCGCAAAGCTCGGGGACGAGCTCTCCTTCGGGGGACAGAAGTTCACCGTGACGGGATTTTACAGCCTAAGCCTCACGATCTGTAACTACGTCGATGAACCCGCCTCCGGGCTATTCTACCTCGTCGTGACCGACGAGGAGCCCATGGATTTTTGCTGCGTCGACTTCAATTCGAGCAGGGACCTTCGGACATGGTGTGCCCAAAAGACGCGAGAGGGCATAGATTGCTCCGTTCCCCCCGTGCTTTCGATGCGCTTCGAACACATCGATCTCGCCGTCTCTTTCTATACTGCCATCGCCTTGCTCCTTGCCATCATCGTGTTCTTCGTGCTCTGGGCGCTCTTCGCCCTCTTCTACCGGCAGAGGAAGGTGCAGATCTGCAGGCTCAAGATGCTCGGGGCTAAAAATGCGACGGTGGCGGGGATCTACTGCGCCATTGCGTGCTTCATCGCGCTCTTTGCCGTGGTGGCGGGGCTGGGATTTTCCTTCCTCTTCAATACCTACTATCTCTCGGCGTGCGCGGCCTTCTTCGAGACCCCCTTCACGTCTCACTTCCATCCCCTCATCCCCATCGGCGTGAGCCTCGGGTTTGCGGCCGTCGTCCTTCTGCTTTACGCCTCGCTCGCGCGCAGGATCGGCAACACCCGCCTTGCGGAGGAGGTGCGGCATGAGTAGCTCCAAAAAGATCCCCCTTCTGCGCATTGCGGCGCACAATATCCGCGCCTATGCGTGGCTCAACATCCGCCTCTCGCTCGTCTTTGCCATGCTCGCCATGCTCATCTGCCTCTTCAGCGGCTACAACCTCGCCCTCCTCGGGCAGCGGGAGGAGATCTTAAAGGACGCCTCCTCGGGAAACGTCTTTGTCTATGAGCTATCCGCGGAACCTTCCGAAGAGCACTCTGCGATCTTCCGCAGCTATGTCCCGAAGAGCAGGGATACCTATGTGCGTACGCTCTCCGGCTCCGTACTTCTCTCCCGCATCGCAAAGCAACAGGGAGGCGGCGTGCTCACGCCCTCGGCGCGGCACTTCTCCCTCCGCCTCGGGGATCGGGACTATACGGCGCGGGACGCGGTGTTTTGCGTCCTCGACCGCACCTCCGTCCTCGAGGCAGACCGCACGGAGATGAAGGCGCGCGGGCTCGGGGAGCCCGTCCTCGGGAGACTGCCCGAAAAAGCGGGGGAGATCGTCCTTGCGGAGCCCTATCTCGCCCTGCTCGGCCTCCGCGCGGAGGACGTGATGGGAAAGGAGATCGAACTCTATATCAAAGGCGAATCGGAGCCCCTCATCTCGGGCATGGTATGCGGCTGTCTCGCCTTCGGGTACTTTCAACTGACGGGACATCTCAGCTCCAATGCCTTCGACCTGCCTTCCGTTCTCCTCCACGAGAGCGACCCCGCCTTCGACGCGATCCCCTACCGCATCTATCTCTATGAACCCGAAGAATGGGTGACGCACGTCCAAAACAGGGAGATCCTCACCTACGGCTACCGCCTGCGCGGCGGGGAATTGCTCGGAGATATCTACATGCTCGAGGGCGTCCGCATGCTCGCGAACAACCTCTACACCGTCATCGGCGCGGGGCTCGCGGCGGGGCTCTTCGTGATGATCTTGCTCATGATCGGGAAATATGTGCGCATCTTCTCGCGGCAGTGCGGCATTTTGCTCGCCTGCGGAATGCCGAGAAGCCGCCTCTTCGGGCTTCTCTTCGTGCAACTGCTGCTTCTGTGTCTCTTGGCGCTTCCGATCTCCGCCGCCGTCACCGTGGCGGGATATGCGGCGATCGGCTTCGCCGTGAAACTCCTCGCAGGCGTCACCCTGCACATCTCCGCGACCCGACTTTTGTGGCTCCTCGCGATCGGCGCGGCCGCCGTGTTTGCCGCCGCCCTTCTCTGCTTCCTTCTGGCGCTCCCGCGCCTGATGCGAAAATCTGCAAAGGATTTCTTTGTTACGGAGGCCGCGATTTGAAACGCGTCTTAAAACTCATCTTTCTCGAGGCATGGTTTCTGAAAAAGACCATCCTCTTCATCGGGGTCATTCTGACGGCCTTCGTCGCCGCGTTGCTCTCCGTCATTTCCGTGCTGCTCGACGTGCCGAGCGGCATGTATAAGGGGCTCAACGAGTATTCCGACTACTACTATCTCACCGTGAAAGGCGCCGATGAATCGCTCACCCTCGCGGGCGGGACGCCCTACCTCGGCATCATCGACGGCATCACCCGCTACGCGACGCTGACGGGTTCCCAACAGCGCAACACCCATCCCCACAACAAGACGGCGGCGGAGGACGAGGACTCCGCGGAACTCGACGTCTCCATCACCATTTCGGGGTATGCCGTCCCCTATGCGCACGCCGCGGAGACCTTCGCCCCCTATCACGACGAGGCGGCGGGCTTTGCCTTCCCCGAAAATCCCGGGGAGATGACCATCAATAAAGATATCGCCAAGCTCGTGGGCGTGACGATCGGGGATACCCTCACCCTCTCGCCCGACATGTTCTTCGACGACCCCGCAGCGGGGCGCGATTTTTCCGGCATCCCGCCACAGACCTACAAGATCATCGGCTATGTGAATACTTCGCGCATCTCGCAATATAATGCCCTGCACTCCAAGGAGACCTACCTCTCGAGCGCGAATTTCTACTTCATCCCCGAGGGGACGCCCGCCTATTCCTCGCTCTACTACGTCTTTCGCGACAGCCGCGCGTTGCACAACGCCTATCTCGAACTGACGCGCGCGGGACGGGAGGCCACCATGGAATTTGCCGTCGCGACGCAGGTGGAGAATATCGCCATCGCGCAGGCCTTCTTCTTCGCGGTGACGTTCGTTCTCGGCGTGCTCGTACTCTTCATCCTCTATTCCCTCATCGCCATCTTCTACCGCCAGCGAAAGGGCATGATCTGCCGGCTCAAACTGCTCGGCGCGACCAGCCGCACGGTGGCCTCCATCTACTGTACCATCGCCGTCTTGCTCGTGACCGTCGCCGTGTTTTTGGGGACGCTGTTTTCCATGGCCTTCAACCTCTACTTCATCAACCTCTGCGGGCAGCTCTTCGCCAAGTTCAGCGCGAGCTTCGTCTCCCGCTTCCGCCCCATCGTGCCCTTCTCCGTGCTCCTCGGGCTCGCCCTTTTCACCATGCTGCTCTTCTTCCGCGTCAACCACAAGATCCGCAATGCCGCGATCGCACAGGAGGTGCGCCATGAGTAAACGCCGCCCCGATACCGAGCCGCAGGAGCTCGACCAACACGCCTTCGGCTCCATTGAACAATTCGGCCGGGATGCCGCCACGGAGATCGGAAAGGGATTCAGTCTCTTCCGCCTCGCCCTCAAAAACATGGGGACGTATGCGTGGATGAACGTGAAGATGTGCCTCACCTTTGCCTGTCTTGCCTTCCTCATCTGCCTCTTCACGGTGTACAACGCCGCCATCAACCAGCGCAAGACGGAATTCGAGCGCGATTCGGCCTCCGCAAACCTCATGATCACCCAGAGCGCGACGGCCGCCTCCCTCATCGAGGAGCGGTGGCCAAACGCCAAAAAGGACCTCTATTATCTGCACAACTTTTCGAGCGACATCTCCGCGCGCTTCGGCGTGGGCGGGAAGTTCCTCGGGGATTCCTCCTTCTTCGTGCTCGAGGTGGAGGGAGAGCAGTATGCCGCGAGCAAGTCGGTGAGTTTCTGCACCGTCGCCCATCCCGAGGAGGCTTACTTCACCCAAGGGGACCAAACCGAGCTCGAATCCCGGTTCGGGGAAAGCAGCTTCTTCCTTACGGGAGAGTACCCCGCCGAAAAGGAGGACATCGCTCTCGGCCTTCCCCTGCTCGAGGCCTACCGCTTGGAGCCCGACGACGTGATGGGAAAGACGATCTCCGTCTACCTCAAGGACCCGCGCGACGGCAAGCCGCCCCTCTCCTTCCAATTCAGCGGCAAGGTGAGCGGCGTCGTCCGGGAGGAATTCTATTCGCTCACGGGGCATAAAGACACCAATATGCGGCCCTCTTTCTTCATGCGCTACGAGAACGACTTCTTTAAGGACAAGCGGCTCGTGCGCTACCGCTACATCCTCCCCGACTGGCCGACGTATGAAGAGTACCGCACGTGGAAGCAGAGCTTCACGGATACGACGTTCCTCTATGCCGGCCTCACCTCGGTGGACAAGGTGGACGTCCTCAATTCCCTTCAGATCCTCGCGACCAACCTCTATATCATCGTCGGCTCCGCCCTCGGCGTGGGGCTCGTGCTCACCGTCTTTCTCATGATCGACAAATACATCAAGGTGTTTGCGCGCTCGGGGGGCATCCTGCTCTCGGTGGGCATGCGCCGAAGTCAGCTCTTCGGCCTGCTCTTTCTGCAACTCTTCCTGCTGTGCGTGGCGGCCATCCCCCTCTCTTTCGTCTTTACCATCGGGGGGTACTTCGTGATCAACCTCCTCGTGAAGTGGATCACGGATATCTCGCTCTCCATCGCCTTCCGCAAACTCGTGAAGATGCTCTTCCTCGGCGTGCTCGTCGTCATCGGGATCGCCTTTGCCTTCTTTGCCTATGCCATCATCTGTATCCGCAACCGCACGATCAAAGACTATCTCGGCGTCGTCATCGATTAGAGGCCACCCATGTCCGAGGTTGCGCTTCCGATTTATACAAAAAAGAGAGCCGAAGCTCTCTTTTTTCATGCAAATTTTTCGGCGCGATCATCTGTGTTTGCCGAGGAAAAAGACGGCGAGCGTGCCCGCGCCCGAGTGCGTCCCGATGACGGGCCCGATCTCCCCCACAAAGATCTCCCGCTTGCCGAATTGCCGCTCGAGGAGGGAGACGAGATAGGCTACGTCGTCGGCGCAGTCGCCGTGGCTGATCCACACGGGGTCGTCCGGGCCGAGCGTCTCGAGCTCCTTCATCTTGTCCACGAGCGCGGAGATGGACTTCTTGCGCCCCATGGCCTTCCCGATGGCGATGAGGTGCCCCTCGTCGTCGACGTGCAATACGGGCTTGATCTTGAGCACGCTGCCCACGACGGCCGTCGCCGCGGAGACCCTTCCGCCGCGATGCAAATGGAAGAGGTCCTCCACCGTGAAGATGTGGCAGATGTTGTGGACGATGCTCTCGGCGTAGTCGGCCGTCTCGTCGAGCGAGGCACCCATGTCCGCCTTTTTCACAACGTAATCGACCAAGAGCCCCTGCCCCAAGGAGGCGCAGAGGGAATCGACGACGCGGATCTTGCGCGCGGGATATTCCTCCGCGAGGTCGCGTGCGGCGAGCGCATAGCTATTGCAGGTGCCCGAGAGCCCCGAGGAGAAGGCGAGCGCCAACACGTCCTCCCCCGCCTTGAGGTGGGCCTCCATGTGCAGGCGGACCTGCTCGGGCGTCGCCTGAAAGGTCTTGGGCATCGAGCCCGCGCGCAGGCGGTCGTAAAACTCCTTCACGCCCATGCGTCCGCCGTTTTCGCCGCCGTAGGTGACGCCGTCCATCGTGTAGCCGAGCGGGATCTCCTCGATGCCGTGCGCGGCGTAGTACTCTGCGGGAAGGTCGCTTCCCGTATCCGTCAGGATAAAAAATTGCCGATTCATATTCACTCCTTTCCCATAATTATACCATGGTTCGGGAATTTTGTCAACAAACGGCGGGCCCCTTAGGGGAGGGTCGTGAAATTTTTTGCGCGCACGATGCGGAAGGTAAAGACTGCCTCCTTGCCCCGCTTGCCCTCCCGCACGGTGAGAAGAAAGCCGCCGTCCGTCTCGAAATATTCCTCGGCCACGCGCTTGAAATCGCGCACTGCGGCGGCGCGGGAGGCCTCCGTGATCTCGGCCTTGTCCGCCTCGAGAATTTTTTTGATGCGCTCACGCTCGCTCTTCATGGTCTCCTCCATGCCGCAAAGACGCCCTTTCGCTCCGCCTTGCCGGCGAGAAGGGAATCGGCAAGCGCCTTAAAGGCGCGGGAACGCTCGAACACGCCGCCGAGGTAGAACTTATCGTCCTCCGGGATGACCGCCGCGACCGGGAGACGCAGGGTGGAGGCGATCTCCTCGGCGGAGAGCTGCGCGCCCTTCCGCGCGAGTTCGCCGCGCACGAGATTGACGACGAGGCTGACGGACTGCAGCTTGTAGCTCTGCAGAAGGCTTAAGACGCGGTCGGCGTCCCGCATGGCCGCGACGGTGGGCGCGGTGACGAGCAGGGCCTCCTCCGCACAGGCGACGGCCCGATGAAAGCCCTCGTCGATGCCGGCGGGGCAATCGAGCAAAATGAAATCAAACTGCGGGGAGAGCGTGTCGAGCAAGAGCCGCACGGCCTGCGCCGAGACGATGATGTCGCGGACGCGGTTGCTCGAGACGGTGTAGAGGGTGGGATAGCGGGGGTGCTTTACGAGCGTCTGCCGCGCACGGCATTTTCCCCCCACCGCGTCGTTCAGATCGTAGATTGCCGTGTTTTCGATCCCGAAGGCGACGTCTACGTTGTTGAGCCCGAGGTCCAAATCGCACACGATCACCCGCCGGCCGCGCCTTGCGAGCTGAACGGCGAGATTGCAGGCGATCGTGGTCTTGCCCACGCCGCCCTTGCCCGAAGTGATCACGATCTTTCTTGCCATATCGCTTCCTCCCGCGCATTGCTCCCTCTATGATACAATGTGCGGCGTGTCATGTTCCGCAAACCTTTGTCGGACGGCGTCGGTTTTTGGCAAAAAGGAGGGAGGGAAGCAAGGCCGCTCCCCTCCCGAAGAAGAGATGTAAAATTGCCCGGGGCTCAGTGCGTTCCCCGCTTCGCCGCGAGCCGCTGGATGAGCTTGGTCGCCTCCACAAAGAGGAGAGGAACAAGGCAGAGCGCGAAGGAGACGAGGTATTGCTGCCACGAGAGGAAGGTGAAGGAGAAGAAGCTCTGCAGGGGCGGAAGGAACAGGAGGGCCGCCACGATGACCGCGGAGGCGGAGATGGAGGCCACGAGCACGAGGTTGTGCCCGTTGCCCTTGGAAAACGCCGATTCGATATTGGAGCGCTGGTTGACGCAGTGGACGAGCTGAGAGCCCGCGAGGACCAAAAAGCTCATGGTCATGGCGACGGTATGGGCCTCTTCGCCCGCGAGTCCGAAGGCGTAGAGCCCGAGGAAGTAGGCGCCCATGGAGACGGCCGTAAGCATCGCCCCGTGCAAAAGAATGCGGAAGATGAGGCTCTTCTCGAAGAGGGTGCCCGACTTCACCGGCGGATGCCGCATGATGTCCTTGGCCGCGGGGTCTACGCCGAGCCCGAGCGCGGGGAGGGTGTCGGTGACGAGGTTGATGATGAGCACGTGCACGGCGAGCACGGGCGCGGGAAGCCCGAATACCGTCGTCAAAAAGAGCAGAAGGACCTCCGCGATGTTGCCCGCGAGAAGGAATTGGATGACCTTCTGGATGTTGGCATACACCCGCCTCCCCTCGCGCACGGCGCTCTCGATGGTGGTGAAGTTGTTGTCGAGGAGCACGATGTCCGAGGCGTCTTTGGCGACGTCGGTGCCCGCGCCCATCGCGACGCCGATGTCGGCGGCCTTCAGAGCGGGGGAATCGTTGACCCCGTCCCCGGTCATGGCTGCCACCTCGCCCGTCCGCTGGAGGGATTTCACGATGCGCAGTTTATCGGAGGGCGACACGCGGGCGTAGACGGACGTGGTGCCCACGATCCGGTCGAGCTGCTCGTCGGAAAGGGCGTTGAGCTCCGCGCCGGTGAAGGCGGTGTCTCCCTCGCGGAAGATGCCGAGCTCGCGCGCGATGGCGACGGCCGTCGTCTTATGGTCGCCCGTGATCATGACGACGCGGATGCCCGCCGTATGGCAGGACTCCACGGCGACGGCGACCTCCTTGCGCGGAGGATCGATCATGCAGGTGAGCCCGAGGAAGGTGAGGCCGTGTTCCACGTCGTCCCCCTCCTTGGGGATGTAGTCGATGAGGCGGGTGGCGTAGGCGAGGACGCGCAGAGCCTCCTCCGACATGCGCTCCGCAAGGGCGAGGATGCGCCGTTTTTCCTCCTCTTTGAGGGGACGGATATCTTCGCCATCAAGGACGGTATCGCAGAGGGGCAAGAGCTCGTCGATGGCCCCCTTGGTAAAGACATGGTATGCCTCTTCGCGGTCTACCACGACGGACATGCGCTTGCGATCGGAATCGAACGGCTGCTCGAATACGCGCGGATTTTTCGCCTTGATCTCCTCGCGGTCGCAGCCGAATTTGGCGGCAAATTCGATGAGCGCGCCCTCGGTGGGATCCCCGAGGCATTCGCCGTGTTCATCGAGGGCGGCGTCGTTGCAGAGGGCGCCCGCATAGACGAGGGCCGCGCGCTCCGCCGTAAGGGTGGCGTCCTCAAAGGCATTGACTGCGTCGTGCGAGAGCTCCGTCATCGTCGCAAAGCGGGTGACGGTCATCTTGTTGAGGGTGAGCGTGCCCGTCTTGTCGCAACAGATGACGGTCGCGCTGCCGAGCGTCTCCACGGCGGGAAGGCTCCTTACGAGGGCCTGCTGTTTGGCCATGCGCTGGACGCCGAGCGCCATGACGATGGTGGCCGTGGCGGGAAGTCCCTCGGGAATGACCGAGATGGCGAGGGCGATGGCCGTGAGAAGCGGCTGGACCCAGTGATCGGTGACGCTCCAATCGGTGACGCGCAGATAGCTGATACCAAGCATGAGGAGCGCGATGACGATCCCCACGATGGAGAGCGCCTTTCCGACGCCGTTGAGCTTGCGCTTCATGGGCGTCTCGAGCTCGTCGGTCGTCTCGAGCAATCCCGCGATGCGCCCGACTTCGGTGTGCATGCCCGTGGCGACGACGACGCCGCTGCCCGTTCCCGCCACGCTGACGCAGGAGGAGTAGGCCATGTTGACGCGGTCTCCGAGGGGGGCGTCCTCTTTCAGGACGGTGGGCGCGTCCTTTTCGGCGGGCACGCTCTCCCCGGTGAGGGCGGATTCCCGCACCGCGAGATTGGATTCTTCGAGCAGCCTGAGGTCGGCGGGGATGACGCAGCCGTCCCCGAGGATGACGACGTCTCCCGGAACCAGCACGTCCGCGGGCAGGATCACTTCCTTCCCGTCCCGCAAGACGCGGGCCGTGGGCGCGCTCAGATTGCCGAGTGCGGCGAGGGCGTCTGCCGCCTTCTTCTCCTGTACGATGCCGATCACGGCGTTGATGGTGACGATGACGAAGATGACGATCGCCTCGGCGTAGTCCCCGAAGATAATGGAGACGACGGCCGCGATGAGCAGAATGATGACCATGACGTCCTTCACCTGCTCCCAGATCATCGCAAGGAGGGACTTCTTCTTGCGCTCTTTGAGGCGGTTGAGGCCATACGTTTGGAGGCGCGCGGCGGCTTCCTCCGCGGTGAGGCCGTGCGGCGACGTATGCAGGGCGGCGAGCGTCTCCTCCGCCGTCTTGGCATGCCAATTGTGGAATTCTTCCATGATGTGCTCCGAAAAATATCGTTACATGTATTATACCACATTCCGCGGGCAAAGGAAACCCTTTCGGGGGGAATTTTTCGCGTTCGCCCGCTTTTCCCCCGAAAAAATTTCATGATTTGAAAATAAATTTCATCGGGAAAAGAAAGTTTCGAAAATTTCTCAAAAATTTTTTCAAAAGAGACTTGTTTTTTGGCTCTTAATTTGATATAATACTATTCCGAATAAAACTTTCCTACTCCTTCGGGGCGCATGTGCGCGCACGCAACTTCCGGCGCGCAAGGTCCCCCGAGAGGTCTCTGTCATCATGCTCGATCATTTTTACCAACAACTTTCCGCGACCTCGCAGGTGCCCGTCGTCATCATCGCCGTTGCGATCATGCTGCTTGCGGGATTTTTGGGGACGCGGATCACCAAACTTCTGCATCTGCCCAATGTGACGGCCTACATCCTCGTCGGCATCCTCATCGGGCCCTATTGCCTTGACCTCGTGCCCGAATACGTCTCCTCGGGCATGGACTTCATCTCCGACATCGCGCTCGCCTTCATCGCCTTCAGCGTGGGGCAGTATTTCCGCTTCTCCACCCTCAAAAAGAACGGCGGGAAGGTGGTGGTGATCACCCTCTTCGAGGCCCTGCTCGCCTCGGTGCTCGTCTTTGTGCTCACCTACTTCATCCTGCGGCTGGGGCTGGCCTTCTCCATCATCCTCGCGGCGCTCGCCTCCGCGACCGCCCCCGCCTCCACGATGATGACCATCCGCCAGACGGGCGCCCACGGCGACTTCGTGGATACCCTCTTCTCCGTCGTGGCGCTCGACGACGTCGTCAGCCTCATCGCCTACAGCGTGGCCGTCTCCGTGGCGCTCGCCTCCCTCGGCGGGGGGTTCTCGGCCTCCGACGTCCTCCTCCCCATCGCGTGGAACGTCCTCATGGTCGCCGTCGGGATCGTCTTTGGGCTGCTGCTCAAGCTGCTCATGGCCAAGCGCTCGACGGATAACCGCCTCATCGTGTCCGTCGCCTTCCTCTTCGCCATCTGCGGCCTCGGGGCGGCCGTGGACGTCTCTCCCCTCCTCGGCTGCATGGCCATGGGGACGGTGTATATCAACGTCTCGGGCGACGACAAGCTCTTCAAACAGCTCAACTACTTCTCGCCCCCCATCCTGCTCCTCTTCTTCGTGAAGTCGGGCATCGGATTCGATCTCGGCTCCCTCGTGTCTACGGGAACGCTCGCGACGGGCGTGCCCCTCCTCGTCGTCGGCGTGCTGTACTTCGTCGTGCGGCTCATCGGAAAGTACGCGGGCGCGTTCGCCGGGTGCGCCGTCACCAAAAAGGACAAAAAGGTGCGCAACTATCTCGGCATGGCGCTTGCACCGCAGGCGGGCGTTGCGATCGGCCTCGCCGCCCTCGGCGCACGGGTGCTCGAAGGGAGCGCCGATCCCGCCGTCGCCGCCATGGGCCCGGTGCTCGAGACAATCGTTCTCTCCTCGAGCATCCTCTATGAACTCATCGGCCCCGCCCTCGCAAAGCTCTCGCTCTATCTCTCCGGATCCTACGGCAGCCGCGCCGCGGAGACGGAAAACGGGGCACCCATGCCCGCGACACACCCCTCACGCGAGGAGGAATTGGCCTCCCTCAAGGAGCGCCTTTGCGCCATTCAGAAGGAGCTCTCCGTGAAGGAATACGCCCGCTCGCCCGAGGAGGAAGCCTTCCTCGAAGCCACCGAGGAGGCGGACGCCACGGAGACTTCGGCCGGCGCGGAATATAACCGAAGAAAATTCATCAACAAGAGGTGACTTATGCCCACTGATTTCCTTGCCCATCTCATCGGGGAGTGGTCGGAGACGATCAACATCGCTTCCACCGCCCTCAAGACCGTCCTCGCCATCTTAATGGCCGTCATCCTCGGCTGCGAACGCTCGAGAAACCGCCACGCCGCGGGCCTGCGCACCTTCATCGTGCTCTCCATCGGCTCCATGTTCGCGGGGATCGGAGACGTCTACTTCATCACCGTCCTCCACGTGGGCTTCTCCTTCCTCTCGGCCGCCGTGTTCATCGGGATCTCCGTCATCACGGCCAACACCATCATCTTCTCCTCCAAAAACCAGATCATGGGGCTCACGACCTCGGTGAGCATGTGGTCGATGTCCATCGTCTCCGCCATGCTCGGCTTCGGCCTCTATGGGTCCGCCCTCATCGGGTTTGCCGCCCTCATGATCGGTCTGCTCGGCTTCTCTAAGATGGAGGTCTACATCAAGGATAAATCCAACCACTTCGAGATCCACCTCGAGCTGAAATCGCGCGGGAGCTTGCAGGACTTCATTGCGATGGCGCGCGAATTCGGGCTCAAGATCGACAACCTCGAGCTCAATCCCGCCTACGCCAACTCCGGGCTCAGCGTGTATACCGTGAAATTCACCGTCGTGGGAAAGGCCCTCCGCAAAAAGAGCCACAGCGACATCATCGAGGCCCTCTCCGTGTTGGACTGCGTCTATCACATCGAGAAACTCGGATAAGATTGACGCAAAACGGGCATACCATGTCCGAAGATGACCCTTACAAAACTCAAAAAACCGTCCGCAGGGACTTCCTGCGGACGGTCCTTTTTTTAGCCGCCTGCGGGCTGCATGAGCCCGGCCGCGATCAAGCTTTGCAAGATGCCATTCACCGTCTCCGCGACCTCTTGCGTGGTTGCGCCCGCGGGATCGGAGATGGCCGCCACGTTCGCCGCGACCTCCGTGGGCCCCGTCGCCCCCTGCGGCCCTTCGGGACCTTGGGGCCCGGTAGGCCCGACTTCCCCTTGGGGACCGGTGGGACCGACTTCGCCCTGCGGCCCTGTGGGACCGATTTCTCCTTGGGGTCCGGTAGGTCCTACGGGACCTTCGGGGCCGGTGGGTCCGACTTCGCCTTGGAGACCTTGGATCCCTTGGATACCCTGCGGGCCGGTAGGACCGGTAGCCCCGGTGGCGCCGCGCGGGCCGGTCGGGCCGGTAGCCCCGCGAAGGAGCATGGCACCGCACCCGGAATTGCAAGTACAAGGGCAGTTGCCGCACATGCAACAGCTTCCTGAAATCATCATATGATACCTCCGTCCTTGCCCCGCCGTTGCGGGGCACGGAAGAGCGGGGATCCCCGCCCTACTTCAGCGTATGCCCGCTCCGCGGAAGAAGGTTCCGCGCCCCTTCGACTGCAGAAACGATAAGATGATATCGAAAAGTCCGAGTAACGTAAAAAAGCTTAAGACGAGAAAAGGCGGAGGCTGTGGCCTCCGCCCTTTGCGGTAGGGAAACTTTCCCGCGATTTCAATTATTCCTGCGCTTCCACGGGGGTGACGGTGGCGACATCCCCTTGGATCGTGACGGTGAAGGAGAGACCCGTGCTCCGCGTGAGGGTGTAGACGCCCGTCTCCGGATCGTAGGCGCATTCCTCCGCGGTGAACACATAGGTGGCGCGGCCGTAGCTCAAGAGCACGATTCCGCTTTCATCGTATTCCACGAAGTCGCCGTCCTCGGTGTACACCACCTTCAATTCGCGCTGCGTGACGGTGACGGAGGTGTACGGTTCGAGCTCCCCGATGGGATCCTCCGGCCCCTCGGGCACCCGCATGCCGAATTCGAGGAGATAGAGGGTGCTCCTTAAGATCTTGTTCCCCTCCTCTTCGCGCGTGCGGACGAAGTAATAGACCTTTCCGTCGCGGATATAGCCGGCGTCGCTCTCGAGCTCCGTCCCGTCCTTGGAGAGCGAGAGTTCCCAATAGCCGCCGACGCTCACATTGGGGTTCTCCGTGGCGAGCACGCGCTCGAGTTTGACGGTGTAGCCATCCTCCGTCGTGAGTTCCTGTACGCGGGTGAAGGCGTGCAGGCCGTAGGCATACATGCCGAAGAAGGAAGCGAAGGTGCCGTCCATGGCGAAGTGCATGCAATAGGTGTAGCCGTCGCTCTCATCCTTGAAGGAGACCGAGTAGGTGTTGTTTTCGATGGTGTAAGCGACGTGTTCGAAGGAGACCACCTCCCCCTTGCTGTTGAAGCACCCGGAGGACTGCCCGAACTGACCGTTGGCATAGGGCTCGCCCGCCGTGCCATCCTCGTCGTATTCGGTGACGAGCGTGATCACGCCGAAGGTGTTGGGGATGATGTACCCCTGCATCATGTAGTTGAGCAAATAGGTGAGGTAGGTATAGGAATACAGCGCGATCTCATTGCGCATGGCCGTGACTTCATATTCGTTGAACACGCTGTCGTCAAAGTCGCCGGCGTACTTCACGTCGATCTCAAAGACGAAGTACGAGACGCGGACATACATCCGGAAGGAGCCGTCCTCGAGGCGGACGCGGGAGACCGTGCAATCGTAATCCTTTCCGCCGATGCGCACGGAAGCATCGCTATCGGAGAATTCCGCGCCGCCGGTGGGCGAGAACTTCAACTGTTCAAGGGGATGCTTGCCCTCGGTCTCCGAAACGAGAACGGGGAATTTCGACTTGGTCTCTTCCTTCCGCGTGAAGGTCAATTCGAAGCTCGAGCTCTGGTAATACGTCTTGCCCTCGATCGTCTTGGTCTCGGTGAAGCTGCCGAAGAAATCCTCTTCGACGAATCCGTATTGATTCGCCGCGGGGTTCTCGAAATCCTGACGGTAGAGATAGACTTTTCCGTTGACCACATTGTAGTAGTAGCGCGTCTCGCCGTCCATGACCATGAAGCCGTAGCGCGTGAAGAGCAAGGCCTCGAAGTCCTCGGTGTAATAGGCCCGCTCCACGTTGTTGACGGGGGTCATGGTGCCCTTTGCCTTATCATAGACGTAGATGCAGGCGTCCGAGCCGTCGGCATTCGCATAGTAGAGCAAGGTCTCCGTGACGATGATATACTGCCCCTCTTCGACTTTGCCCTTGAGATCGTAGCGGCGCGCGTTGCCGTGGCTGTCGAGCACGAGCACCGACCAATCCTTCTCGTTGACAAAGCTCATGACGATCTCTTCATAGGAGCGATAGAAGGCCCGCAGCTGTTGCGAGGAGACGGTGATCGTGCCGAAATAGCCGGAGATGGAGACTTCCTCCGCGCCGTCCGTGTAGAAGAGGGAGCAGGAGCCGTCGGCATTCAAGGAATAGGTGCCGTTGTCGCAGATGACCACGGCTTCTTCGCCGCTCAGATCGGTGACGGTGAGCTTCCCGTAGCCATCGAAGGTGAACATGAGAAGCGGGATGCTCTGGTTCTTCACATAGAGGTAGCTGCCGTACACCTCGTCGCGCACCGTGAAGGAATCCTCCTTCATGTCGAAGTAGAATACCCTGCTCTGCGTGAGGAATTGGACGACGTTCTCCTCGGGGATGGTGTAGAAGCCCTGATAGCGGGTGCCGCCCTCGGTGTAGGCGGCGAGGAAGCCGAATCCGTCGAGCACGAGCACGCCCGCCTCGGAGGCGTATTCGCCGTGGAGCGTTTCATTGTACTTGGCGAAGTAGACGTCGGAGGAGACGCTTGCAAAGATGAACTCGAAGGAGACGCCTTCGCCCTCAAAGGTATAGATGGCGCTGCCGAACGCGGTGGTCGTCTGCGTGTCGGTGTACGTTCCCCGATAGGTCACGGTGTTGCGCCCGCCCTCTTCGTCTACGGTCGTCACCGAATAGACGGCACCGTTCTTGCCGTCGAAGGTGAGCGTCTCGTTGGAGGACGTGTAGCCGTTTTCGAGCAAAACCGAAATGCTGCCGATGAGCCCGCGGAGGACGGTGAACGCCCCCTCTTGCAGTTCAAAGTAGAAAACCGCCTCGTTGACGGAATCGTAGAGCGTGGTGACGCCGTTCTCCGTGGTGACGACGCCCGTGTAGACGGCGTCGCCCGCCGCCGTCCGGTAGACGCCGAAGCCGCGGGTGACGGTGAGGGTGGCCCCATCCTCCGCCGTATACTGCACGTCGTAATTTTCCGTGCCGTCTGCGGTCGTCATGGAGTGCCAATACATGACGGGAAGATAGGAGCCCGACGTGGTGAGGACGGTATCGACGGAGAACACAAAGGCCTGCACCGCGGCGATATCAAAGGGCGCGGAGAGCGTCGGAACGTCGGCATCCGCTTCCGTGGCGGTGAAGGCATAGCTGCCGCCCTCCAAGGCGACGACGTTGCCCGAGAGCACTTTCGCATAGCCCGCGGACGTGTAACCATAGACGGAGGCCTTTTTCTCCTCCTCGTCGTTGAGCACGAGGACGAGCGTCGAAAAGATGGAACTATTTTCGGTATAGCGATATTCGCCGTAGGAGATGGGCTCCTCCTTGAAGAGATACCGCATCGTCGGGGCTTCTTCTTCCTGCCCTTCCACCGATTCCACCGTCTCCGTGCGCGTTAAGAAGAGGTGTTGGCTGTTGTCCTCGCCGTAGAAGGTGACGAGGGTGCCGAAGAGGGAGGAAGCGACCGTGAAGAGGCCGTTTACGGCCGCGCCCGCCGCGGGGGTGTAGACCGCGGAAATCATGCCGTCGAGCGTGAGCGTTGCGCTTCCGCTCTCCGCCTCATAGGTGACGTCGTAGTCGGAGGAATAGACGAGATAGCTCCGCCTGCCCTGTATCATCGTGATATGGGCCTCGCCCTGCGACACGCCGCTCGCATTCATCAGATAGAGGACGTCCCCCTCCCGCCGGTAGAACAGGGAGGAGTTGCCGCTCGGCGTGGTCATGACGGCGTTTCCGAGGCCGTTGAGGGTGAGGGAATAGTATTCCTCGCGATAGGAGGTGAGCTGCCCGCGGGAGACGACGCCGCGAAGGATGGGCCCCCAGCTCGCTTCCTCTTCGTCGCGCACCATGAAGATGGCGCCGTAGGAGGCCATGGAGGACAACACGTAGTGGAAATCCTTCCCTGCGAGCGGGCCCTCCGTGTAGGTGACGTGGTAGAGCCCCGTCTCGTCGATGGTATATGTCCCCTTGGATTCGACGCTCGGGAAGCCCGTGACGTCGGGATCGGCCTCCACATAGGTGACGCCGTTGTAGGGGTCGAGATAGATATGATAGCGCTCGTCGATCCCGACGGTGTTCTTGAAGTAGACATAGGAGAAGCCCTCGCGGGTCTCATCGTAGAAGGCGAAGGTGCCGTCCTCCAAGAGTTTGCCCTCCATCATGAGCTTCTCTTCGCCGTCATCGTCGATCGCGAGGAAGCGGAAGGTCCCAGTGCGCACCGTGTAGGTGCCGAGGAACATCACGCCGCCGCGAAGGAGATAGATCTCCTCGGCGTCCTCCGCGAAGTGGAAGATATAGTCGTCCCCGCCGAAGAGGTTGGCATAGCCGCGGCTCCAAACGGCATAGAGGACGCCCGACTGCTTCACGGGGAACAGATCGGAGCCGTATGTGCCGTTATAGAGAAGGGAATCGAGATAGGAGGAGCGATACTCCACCTCCCCATCGATCGGGTTGGTGCTCCAACCGAGGAGGCAATAGCCCTCCAAGGCAAACGGGACGGGGAGCTCGATCTCCTCGCCGTAGAGCGCGTTGACCGTCTCTGCGGGGGGATCCGAGACGTCGGGATAGTTGGCGTTGAGGACGACGGTGATCTCGTTCCGATCGTAATAGAGGCGGAACTTGTTTTCGGAGGCCGTCTCGGAGAGGACTTTCTTGGAGACCTCCTCCGCATGCGTCGTCACCGTGAAGCCCTCCACATCGACTTCGGGGGTGAATTCCCCGCCCGCATACGCGTAGCCGACATAGTCCTCCGCCTGCTTCTCGTAGCCGTCGCGGGAGAGTTTTTCGAGGTAGAGTTCCACGGTGTAGCCCACTTTATAGTGCGCCTTGAGCGCGATCCCCTCCTTGGTCAGCCGATATCCCGAGGCGAGGGGCGTCTCCCCGACGAGCCATTCCCCGAATTCGTGGCCGGCAAGCGTGGGGATATACGAGGAGAGGAAGGTCGCGACGACAGTCCCCTCCTTGGCGTAGAGCGTCGTCCCCTCCGCGAGGGTGCCGCCGCCCAAATCGAGCGTGATCGCATACAGCTGCTCCCACTTCGCATAGAAGGTCTGATCCTCCTGCGCGGTGACTTTCGTCACGGCCGAGCCGGTGTATTCTGCGTTATCATACCAGCCCTCGAAGCTATACCCGCTCCAAACGGGGATGGGAAGGGTGTATTCCTCGCCCGGCGCGAGCTCGACTTGCTCCACCGCGGGGCCGCCCGCCGTTTCGAAGCGGAGCTTGACCTTCCCCGAGCCGCCGCACGCCCCCAAGAGCATACAGGCGGCGAGCACGAGCATGATGATGCTCAAAAGCGAACCTTTCTTAGTTTTTCCCATGGTTATCTCCTTGTTTTCACTGCAAACTTCAATTTTTCCGCCCGAGGCTCAATTTCCGGCGGACGCATTCGCCTGTTCGCCGCTTCCCGGCGCTTGCGGGAGGCCGCCCGATTCCTGCATGAGCAGATCGCGCAGCCATTCCACGAATTCGTTCCACCACGCGTCCTCGTCCTCCTCGGGCGCGGGCTCCCACACGGAGTAGACCGTCGTCCCCACGGGAAGCGTCTCGAGTTGCGCGGCGGTGTATTCCGCCTCTCCCTCCGGCTCCGTAGACCACCCCGCAAAGACGTAGCCCGTCCTCCCCGGGCCGGCATAGCCGAAGCGGGCATGGGGATGGGTGTTCTCCCCTACGGTCACGGAGGAGACGAAGGATCCGTCCTCCGAGAGGGTGACGTTCCAGACGACGGGCCGCTGAGAGGAATCCCACAGCGCGCTCCAATCTTCCCCCTCTCCCGCGCCGACGCCGTAGATCGTGAGACGCGGGCAAGCATAGAAGGCGTTATCCCCGATGTAGGCGGGCGTCCCCTTCAGAAGAACGCCTTCCAGCGCCGTACAGCCCTTGAAGGCATAGACGCCGATGGACGTCACGCTCGCGGGGATCTCGGCATGGGTGAGCCGCTCGTTGCCGTAGAAGGCATAGCTGCCGATGCGCTCTAAGCCCTCCTCGAGGGTGAACTCCCCGAGGCGCGTGCAGCCATAGAAGGCGTAGTCCCCGATCTCCTTGATGTTGGCGGGCACGGTGAGACCGCGGAGCCAGACGCAGCCGAAGAAGGCGTAGTTCGGGAGGCTCGTAAGCCCCGCGCCCAAGGAGACGGCGTGGAGGGAGAGACAATCGCTGAACGCCCGCACGCCCAGCTCGGTGACGGTATCGGGGATGACGAGCTCGGTGAGCAGGGTGCATCCGTAGAAGGCGTACTTGCCGATGCGCTCGACGTGCTCCCCGAATTCGATGGAGCGGAGGTTCTTGCATTCGCGGAAGGCGCTATCCCCCACCTCGGAGACCTGCGTATCGAGGAGATCGATCGCGCTGAGCTGCTCGCATTGGTAGAAGGCGTCTTTGCCGATAGTCCGAAGCATGGACGGGAAGGAAACGGTGTAGATAGATTTACATTTATAGAAGGTGTAGGGCTCGATGACGCGCAGATTGCGGTTGAGGCTGATGGTGGCGAGGCGGGTGCAATAGGCAAAGGCGCCCGTGCCGATCCGCTCTACGCGGTTGAGACCGGTGATATTTTGCAGCGTCTGCACGCCATAGAAGCCGTAGTCGCAGATGCCGACCGTCCCCTCCCGCAGTTCGATGAGGCTCTGGGGTTCTTCCCCCTCGAAGGCGGGATCGAGGTGATAGCCGACCACCCAATTCCCCGCATAGACGACGCCGTCGGTGATGTCGTCCCGATACCACAGCGCGGTGCCGTAGAAGGCGTTTTCGCCCACGCGGGTGACGGAAGTCGGGATGAGGAGCTCGGGGTTGTTGTCGCTGTAATCGAGGAGCTCGCATTGGAAGAAGGCGCGCGTCTCGATCTCCTTGAGCCCGGTGGCGAAGCGCACATTGTTGAGCATGGGGCAATAGGCGAAGGCATAACTTCCCACCCGCTCCAAGCTGTCCTCATAGGTCGCGAGCACGCGTTGCAGGACGGGGGCATGGTAGAAAGCACCCTGCCCGATATACTTCATGGAGCTCGGAAAGCTGATGCGCCGCAATTTCTCGCAGCTGACGGTCTCCACCCTCGTCCGCGTCTCGGTGACGATCTCCCCGTTCTCATCCTCCACTTCCACCTCCACTTCCACCTGCCACGTGTAGCGGAAGGCGAAGTCCGCGATGCCGACCGTCCCCTCCCGGAACGTCGTCTCGTTGAGATCGGTGACGGTCTTTTTATAGTCCTCCGTGGCGTCGATGACCCAATTCCCGGCGTACACGAGGCCGTCGCCGGATGCCATCTGCTCATCGTACAGCTTGGAATGATAGAAGGCGTTGGGCTCGATCTCGGAGACTCCGGAGGGAATGACGACGGATTCGAGCGCGACGTCGTTGGTAAAACAGTTGGTCTCGATGCGGGTGACGCCCTTGGGAAGAGAGACGCTTTGCAGAGCGGAGCAATCCGCAAAAGCGGCCTCCGAGAGCACCATCTCTCCTTCGAGCGGGGAAAATTCGACGTCTTTCAGGGCGGTACAGCCATAGAAGGCGCTGTCTCCGAAGGATCGCAGTCCGCTGCCGAGCGAGACGCGGGTGAGCCCGGTCATCTGCCGGAAGGCGTTGGGGCCGATGGTCTGCACGGAATCGGGGACGGTGAGCTCCGTGACCGCCGAACAGTTGCTGAATGCGGATTCCCCGATAAAGACGATCTGCTCGCTGAGCGAGATCTCGGGGAGCGCGCGGCAATAGGCAAAGGTGAAGGACTCGATGCGCGTGATCGCCGCGGGAAGGGAGATCGAGGAGAGGCTGCTGCACTGCTGGAAGGCCGCGCGGCCGATGGAGACCACCGAGGCCGGGATCTCGACGGAGAGGAGGCCCGAGCAGTTGTAGAAGGCGCTCGCGCCGATGTAGGTGACGGTATCGGGAATGGTGATGCGCGTCAGTTTGGAACTGCCGCGGAAGGCCGTCTGGCCGATGCCGACGACGGGCTTATCGCGATATATCCGCTCGATCTCCACGTCTCCGCTTGCCGAGCCCACACTGCGGACTTCGTAGGCGGTGTTGCCCTCGACGCTCGTGAAGAGCAGGCCCGATTCCTTGTCC
The DNA here is from genome assembly GCA_947588985.1 of uncultured Clostridia bacterium. Taxonomy (GTDB): domain Bacteria; phylum Bacillota; class Clostridia; order Christensenellales; family Borkfalkiaceae; genus Gallimonas. Next base: position 19,837 of record CANQBG010000005.1, on the reverse strand, counting down.
CGATGGAAGGGATAGACCTCCGACCAAGCGGAGTAGACGTCGTTTTCGCTGCCGCCCACGGCACGCAGACGCAGTTCGTAGTCCCCTTCCGGAAGTTTGGCGAGGTCATAGGAGGTCCGCTGTACCACGTTCTCCTGCCGTTCGCCGCTTTCGACGTTTACGATCTCGAGCCGATAGCTGCGGGCAGACTGCACGGCCGCCCACGAGAGCATGAGGTCGTCGTTGACGACGAGATTGCCCGGCGTTCCCAAAGACGCGCCGCCGCATCCGAAGGAAAGGAGCAGGACGGAGGCCGCAAGCAGCAACGTCAGGATCAGATTGCATAATTTCTTCATACTCACTCCGACGCCTTCCTCTTGCCTTTCTTTTCTCTCTTTTCTCTATAGTCGCGCACGATCTCATGCGGCCACTTGAACTTGAATTTGCGGACCGCGATATCCGCAAGGAAGAGGACGGCCGCGATGATCATGAAGGCGAGCGCGGGGTCTGCCGTGCGGTCGAACCCCGTAACGAAGCCCTGAAATACGCTCCACGGATCCTCTTTATCCACCGCGGCGCCGTTGCCCTTGGCGGCGAGCTCCGCCATGAGGGCCGCCGGATCGAAATCGGTGATCTCCGAGAACATATCGTATTCGCTCGAATAGGAGAATGCCTTGTAGACTTCCGCCGAGCCCACGACCTCCCCCGCGGCATTGCGCTTTAAGACGGAGATCTTATAGACGCCGCTCTGCTTGATGATGAAGGTACTGCGCGTGAAGCGGTTTTCCGCGTTGAGATCGACGGTGACGTAGAGATCGGCATTCTCGGGGTCCGGCGTGACGGAATTGAGAGAGGTGACGATCTCACCGTCCTCGGTATATTGCGTGATACTGCCCTCGATGCGCTCCCCCTCTTCCAGCGAGGTATAGATGCTCAAATGGTTGAAATAGTTCCCCTCTTCGAGCTCCATGCGGATGGTGTTGGGGCGGATATTGGAAGTGGGCATCAGGTTGGAGACGATATTGAGAAGCAGGCGTTGGCCGTTTTCATCCTTCAGAAGCTCATCCGACCAGTGGCCGTTGAGATCGCACATGAAACTGCCCACCATGCCCGCGCCGAACTTCCACTGCGCATAGATAGGGACGTCGAAATCCCCGATGAGGATGGTCTCGGCGCGTTCGCGGGCGCGGACGCCGTAAAATCCGCCGAGGGAGGCGCTGAGGGCGCGCGGCGTCTCTTTGATGACTTTGCCCGTCTCCTCGTCGATATCCTGCACGGGGCCGTACTCCACGCCCGTGACCACTTGCGAGAGCTCGTCGGCAACGGAGGGATGGAAGCTCTCCTCCGAAAGTTCCTTGATGGCGGGCGCGTTGAGGTCGGAAAGGAGCGCCTGATAGAGGTCGTGCTCGCTGTCCGCAAAGTAGACCTTGCCGTGCCCCGTCGTCGTGAGTTCGGTCATGACGTCCGCCTGCTGGGAGCCCTCCGTCATGTCGATGCCGACGACGGAGAAGGTGATCCCGTTGTTGCGGTAGTAGCGATCGACGGCGGGGAGATAGTCCTCCCGATTATCGGTGGGCTGGCCGTCCGTGACGATGATGACGTGCTTCCGGTCTACCCGTTGCTCCGCGACGAGCGCCTGTCCCGCACGGGTGATGGCGGGCGTGAACTGCGTGGAGCCCTTGATGGTGATGCGGTTGATGGCCTCCTTGATCACCGTCTCCTCGGTGCGCGACGTCAGCTGGAGCTCGGTGTGGTAGTCGGTCTCGAGCGTCATGACGCCGATGTAGTCGCGCTCGGTGAGGGCGTCGAGACAGGTAACGGCGCCGCTCTTGGCCCATTCGATCTTCTCGCCGCTCATACTGCCCGAGATATCGATGACGAGCACGACGCCGACGGGCGGCGTATAGTTGATGGCCTGTACGGGGAGCATCTCCTGAAGGCGACTGTTTTTGAGGTCCTCGCGGTTGTAGGCATGCGCCGTGCCGTCCTCGTTATTGCCGCCCACGGTGAAGAGTCCCCCGCCGTATTCATAGACATAGGAATAGAGCAATTCGTCGAGGGCGTACAGCTCGAGATCGGCGCTCGCGATGTTGTTGAGCACGATCTGGTCGTAGGCAAGAAGGTCCTCCACCGTAGTGGGAACGTGCGTGCTCGAAAGAAGGTGCAACGTCTCGACTTTGTAGTCGGCGCCCTCCTTTTCGAGCAGCTCGACGACGCGATCCGATTCCGTCTCGCTCTTGCCCTGATCGATGACGAGGACGCGGTTGTAGACCTCGAGATAGATGTAGGAGCAGAAGGTGTTGTTCTCCTCCAAACGGTCCTCGCTCTCCGTGACCTTGACGCGGATCTCATGCAGACCCTCCGTCTTGAAGGTCTTGCGGAAGTTGATGACCTGCGTCCCGGCCGAGACATCCACCAGCTGCGCGCCGTTTTCGAGGTCGGGCTCGCCGTTGTCGTAGAGCTCGATGACGGTGGAACGAGCGCCGTTTTTGGAGCTGAGCGCGACGCCGAGGTTATATTCCTCCCCCACGTTCATGTGGTAATCGGGGTATTGCACGCCGACGACCTGCACGTTGTCCGAAGCATAGTCGGAGGGGATGTAGACGGTATCCACTTTGGTCCCCTGCGCGGAGATGGAGCGGATGACCGTCGTGGCCGTCTCGTCCGTCTCCTTGCCGTCGGAGAGGAGCACGAGCTTGGCCGTCTCGCGGTGTTCGAAGAGCCCCGCCGCATAGCGGAGCGCCGCGGCGATGTCCGTCGCGCTCGTATCGGGGAGGGGCGCGCTCTCATAGCGGGCAAAGACGGCGTCCGTATCGAAGGTGAGCGGCACCGCATATTCCTGCGTGAAGCCGAAGGTGACGACGCCCACTTTGTAGCCGCCGTATTTGCTCTCGCTGATGACCGTCTGCATGAACTCCTCGCGCACATCCTTGGCCTCTTCGGAGGTATCCGAGACGTCTACGAGGAGAATGATCTCATTCTCGGGGTTGGGGATGCGATAGTGGAACTTCATCCCCGCGAGGACGCTGATGCACAGCACCATGACGAGCGTGTGCAATACCATGGAGACGATGCGGTTGCGCGTCTTGCGGTAGCGCCGCGGGAGCAGGAAGTAGGTGAGCAGGGTGAGCCCGATGGCCGGGATGAGGAGGAGCAACAGCCACGGCCGCTCAAATACAATGGTAAGATTGGTCATATGCGTCCTCCTTTATTTATTGTCGCGCGACTGCAACAGCCATTCGAGGAAGAGTAGCGCAACGAGGGCCACCGCGATCCAGAGCAGCAGCTCGCGCACGGTGTTGTCCGGTTTCTGTTCGATGACGGGCTCCGCAAGACTATCTTCCACCCGCCAGATGTTGCTCTCCTCGGCGGGCGTCTTGACGAAGATCTGCGTCACCGAAACGTTGTTATCGAAATAGGACGACTGCTGCAACGTGTACACGCCCGGCGCCGTGAAGGTGAGCGGGACGACGAAGGAAAGCGCGTCCTCCCCGCGTTGATACACGCCGAGCTCCTCGCGGTTGGCGTCGAACACTTTCAGTTCGGGGCCGCGGGGGGTGGCGAGCACCTGCTCCCCCACCTCGAAGGAGTTGCCATACACCGTGCCGGGGATGAAGAAGTTGAAGATGTTGTAGAGCATGAGATACCATTCCGGGAGCACCCCGAGGTTGGAATAGTGCAGGCTGAACGGCATCACGACGATCTTCGCCGTATCCTCATCGCGGACAAGCAACATGGGATTGGTATCGCAGGACATCAACAGGCGGTAGGAGGCATCGTAGGTGAGGATGCTGAACTTCGTCACCGTGATGCTCTCCGTGTTGACATTTTTGGTGATGGGATGTTCCTCCTCCGCGGAGAGGTAGAGCGAAGTCGCGTTTTTGGGCGGCCGTCCCACGATGGAATAGCCCGCGCCCACGGAATCCTTATCGGGATCGACGAGGAAAATGACGCCGTCCGTCGGCAACTGTTCGGGCACCTCGTGTTCATAGATGTAAAAATCGTAGCCGCTGACTTCGAAGGGCTCCTTCAGGCTCCCGCCCCGCTTGACTTCGGTGATGCGCACATCCCATACTTCGGAAAAGTCGCCACCGAGCACGTCGAGCGCGGCCGTAAAGAAGGGATTGGGGGTGGTACTCGAATAGAGCACCTTGACGATCTCCTTGCGTCCGCCGTAGATCTGATAGGAATTATCGTCGAGGAAGCTATCCTGCTCGTTGATGGTGACGCTGATCGACTGATAGGAGGTAAACACGCAGTCGGACGCGGCGAGGTCCTGATAGACGAAGCCCTCCATGTCCTCCCCGCCGCCCTTGCGGAAGATGATGGTCTGCTTCTTGCCGTCTGTGCAGTCCACCGTCTTTTTCACCGTCATCGTCTGCCCTGCCGTGGAGAGATTGGAGTTGGCCCCCTCCACTTGTACGTTGACTTCGAGCGGCCACGCGATGCCGTCCTGCCCGTAGCAGGCGACTTCCACCGTGATCGTGTAGAATCCGTCCTCGAGCGCGACGCCCGCATTGAGAATGGCGGCGTTCCACTCCGCCTCGCCCGCAACGGGCATGACTTGCACCGTCGGAGGGACATAGAGATAGGTGTTGTCGGTGTAGAGATAGATCTTGGCCGCGGGGTTATCGGAGAGGATCTGCTCGCAGAGCTTAATCGCGCCCGGGATATCCGACGTGCCGTAGGAACAAGCCGTCTCGTTGTCGAGATAACTTTGGAGCGTATCCATGAGGATGGAGCGGTTGCGGATGTCGATGCGCGTCGCCAAATATTCGGGGTCGGAATCGGCCAAAATGACGGACATGGCCCCGCCCTCCGCCATGACGCTATCGGAGAGCGCGACGACGTCCCCCACCGCGCGGCGGAAACGGGTGTTGCCGTTGGAACCCGCGTACATGCTCGCGGAGGAATCGATGATGGCGATGACGTCGGAGCGGTCGGTATTGAAATTATAGAAGATGGCGGGCCGGGAAATGACGAGCGCGATGGCCGTGAGGATGAGCAGTTGGCAGAGGAAGAGCAGGATATTCCGAAGTTTATTGATCGGAATGCGCCGCTTGCGGTATTTCAGGCTGAGTTTCCAGATATATGTACTCGAGACGCGCTTGACCTGATAGTTGGGCTTGATGAGATAGATAATGATCAAGACGGGGATGGTCAAGAGCGCGAGGAGCCCCAAGGGGAGCAATAAGTCGAATTTCATGACGCGATACCTACCTTGAGCAGTTCTCCGAACAGCGTCCTTTCGATGGAACGGTCGCACACGACGGAGAGGAATCCCGCCTCCCGGGAATTGCAAAAGCTCTTCAAGCCCTCACGGAAATCCGCGAGCGCCTCCTGATAGGCGAGCTGCATGCCGCGCGTGACCCTCAGCTTCATGTTGCGCGGGTCCTCCATGCCGAGCGACTCGGCGTCGAGAAGGTGTACCCTCCCCTCCACAGCGGGATCCACCTCGTCGGGCGTGAGCACCTGAATGAGGAGGACTTGCCGTTTTTTGTAGCGCAAAAAGTCCACCGCCTTTCTCCAATCGCTCTCCGTCATGAAGTCGGAGATGATGACGGAGAGCCCGTCGTTGGACCCCGTATCCGGCGTATTCGTGACGGCGGCGCCGAGATCGACGTCGTCTGTAAATTCGAGGTTTTCGAGCTGCCCCACCGCGCGGAAAAAGGTCGTCTTGCCCACGATGGTGCCAAACGGGTCCTCGCAACGGTTCCCCTTCATCAATTTGAAGGAGACCTTATCCATATTATGGACGGCGAGAAAGCCGAGCGCCGCAGCAAAACCGACGGCATACGCCGCCTTTTGCGGAGACTCCTGCCCCATCGAAGCGGAGCAATCGAGAAAGATCTGCACGTGCATCTGCCGCTCGTCCGTGAAGAGTTTTAAGAAGTATTTTTCGAATCGGCTGAAGAGGTTCCAGTCGATCCTCCGGATGTCGTCTCCCAGCATGTATTCGCGGTAATCCGCAAATTCCACGGTCTGGCCGTACGTCTTTACGAGATGCTTGCCGCCGAAAAATCCGGCGAGATTGGCCTGCAAATTGAGGGCAAGCGTCTCAAGACGACTGAAAAACGCATCGTTCAAGTAGGAGATCTTCATGATTTTCTACCGAATAGACCACGCTTTTTCTTGTTATTTTCTTCCGTTTCGGTTTCGGAAACGGGCTGTGCGAGCGGCTCGTCCGCCGAGGCCTGCGGCGCCTTTTGCGGCTGCGCGGGGGCAGAGGCCGCGGAGGGCTTGTTCTTTTTGCCGAGCTCGTCGATGATCATCGCGATGATGGTATCGGCGGAGACACGCTCCGCAACCGCCTCGAAGTTGAGCTTGATGCGGTGACGGAGCACGGGATAGGCGAGCTCGTTGATATCGGAATAGGCGACATTGAACCGCCCCTTGATGAGCGCCATGACCTTCGCCGCCGAGATGAGCGCCTGCCCCGCGCGGGGGGAAGCGCCGAGGCGGACATATTTCTTCGCCGTCTCGCTCGCGCATTCGCTGTCGGGATGGGTGGCGGAGCAGAGCGTCATCGCATAGCGCAACACGTCGGAGGCCACGGGGATCTGGTTGGCCGTCTCGCGCATCTTGAGCAGCTGTTCGCCCGTGCATGCACGCTCCGCCACTTCCGCCATCGTCTTTTGCGTCATGCTGACGATGCTCATGAGCTCCTCGAGACCGGGATTGGGCACGAGCAGTTTGAACATGAAACGGTCCATCTGCGCCTCGGGGAGCGGATACGTCCCGTCTTGCTCGATGGGGTTCTGCGTGGCGAGCACGAAGAAGGGCTCGTTGAGCTTCCGCGAGACCCCCATCACCGTGACGGTGTGCTCCTGCATGGCCTCAAGCAGCGCCGACTGCGTCTTGGGCGTGGCACGGTTGATCTCGTCCGCGAGAATGATGTTGCTGAAGATGGGCCCGGGCTGGAAAGAGAACGTCGAGTTGCCGTTGTCGTCTTTGACGATGATGTTGGTACCCGTGACGTCCGCCGGCATGAGGTCGGGCGTGAACTGAATGCGCGAGAAGGGAAGGTCAAAGACCCTTCCGAGACTGCGCACGAGCCTCGTCTTGCCGACGCCCGGCACGCCTTCAAGGAGCACGTTGCCGCCCGCGATCATGGCGATCACCGTCCCCTCCACCACCGGCTTTTGCCCGATGATGTCGCGAGAGAGCTGTTCGAAAATGTTGCTGCATTGTTCGCTGAATTGTTTGATGTCCTGTTCCGTTACCATGATTTTCTCTCTTTATTTTTTTCGTTTGATCCGATCAGTCGCCGTCGTCCTCGCCGTCCTCGCCGTCCTCGTCTTGCGAGGAATCCTGCTCGATGGCGTCGTAATACTTGGAGACGGAATCCTTCCGCTCTTCGCTCAACGTGTCGTCGGAGCCGAGGCGGTCCATCGCGCTGTTGTGCGAATCCTCATAGGTATCGCCGTAGAAGGTCTGGCCGTCGATGATCTGGTTGCTCTCGGCGCCCTGCGTCTGTGCGCCGGGCTTCCAATCGCCGTCCATGCCGTCATCCTCCTGCCCGTCCGAAGTGGACTCCGAGGGAGGGGTCTGCCACGGCGGGGCGTCGGGGTCGAACTCGTTGTTGTTTTCGTTGTCGCGATCGCTCGGCTCGCGGTAGATGTTGGGCGGGGTCATGCGGTCCTCTTCGGGCGCTTCCACGCTCTCGGAGATCTTGAGGAAGATGGCCTCCACTTTGAGGTCGCTGCGGACGTTGCGATCTTGCCGATAGACTTCGGTGGAACCATCCGACCAGCCGATGAAGATGTGCGTCTCATCCGAGACGGCGAGCACGGCGGGAGCGTCCTCCCCTTCCGTGACGATGATCTCCTCGGAGACGGACTGCTCGTTTTCCCAATCGTCCGTGTACATGACGATGGTGCCGCCGCCGTTGTTGGAGACGGAATAGGTGAGCGTGAAGGTGCCGGGGAGCGGCTCCTTGCGGACGAGCGAGATGCCGTCCGGGATGACGTCCGCCGCATACAGCGCGCCGACGGTGACGGAGGACGCCCCGAGCGCCAATCCCACGCAGAATACGGCGATGAGCGCGGCCGAGACCGCCACCGTGACGAGCATGGCGTTGACCGATCCGAGCGCCTTCATGGCGTCTTGCCGCTGGCATTCGGCCATGTACGAGGACTCGCCATCATACTCCACCATCGTCAGCATGCGCTCTTCGAGGCCGAGCGCGTCTACCCGCCTTGCGATGGCCAATTCGGTGGGACGGTAGCGCTTGATATAGATGAGCGGCGTGATCGCGCCGACGCATGCCGCAAACAGCCCGAGCCCCAGCCAAAGCCCCGCCTTGAACCCGAAAAACCACGAGAGGAGCACGGTGAGCGAGAGGACGCCGAGCCCGATGCTGCCGCTCAGGAGAAAGGCCTTTAAGAGCCCTTCCCGCACAAGCCTTGCGCGATACTTTCCGAATATGTTTTCAGACATAATGACCTCCTGAAAAGATTTGATGATTTTTTGCCAAATTGGGAGATTCCCTTTTAAGCACGGATGCCTCCGGCCGTCTCCCGGAGGAGACGGACGGAGGTTTTTCCGTAAATTGTGCTGTTTTCCGCGGATTTCTTACGCAGCCGGCGTATCCGACGTATCCGACGCATCCGATTTATCCGACGCATCCGGCGCGGGCGTTTCGGGCGTCTCGGGCGTTTCGGGCGAGGTCGCGGACGGGACGTAGTTGAATACGACGTTCGTCTCCAACCTGTAGGCCGCGTTGTCGTACCAATCCCAACCAACCAATGCGCTGATGTACGAGCGGGAGGCGGTGAAGTAGATGGTCTGCTCCTTCGTCCAGCCGCTGAACGCGCCCGGGGTCGTGATGCTCGATCCGCAACCGATGCTCTCGATGCTATCGTAGATCACGAGTTCCTTCACGTTCGTGCAGTTCTGGAAGGCCTGATTGCCGATGTTCTTGAGGCTCACGGGGAGCTTCACGCTCGTAAGATTTGTGCATTCGAGGAAGGTGCCGCTACCGACTTCGACCACACCCTCTCCGATGACGGCGGTCTTGAGCGAGCTATTGCGGAAAGTTCCGCTCAGCTTCACTTCGCGCTCGACGCCCTCGGCCGTATCTTGGATCACAACGCTGTTGAGCGATTCGCAACCATCGAACATGTAGTTCCCGATCGCCGTCGCCGTGCCGGGGAATACGACGTTTTCCACACTGCTCGCCTTGAACAAGTACATCCCCGTCGAGACGACGCTGTCTGCAAAGGTGACATTCTTGATGCCCGTGGCGTATTCAAAAGCGTAGCTTCCGATTGTCGTGACGTTCTTGAAGTCCTCGGGTTTGAGCTCTGCGGGCAGGTTGACGGTGTAGGCATAGACGTCGTTTCCGATCTCGGTGATGTTGTCGTTGAGTTGCAGACTGTCGATCCCGCTCCTGCAGAACATGTAGTTATTGATCTTGGTCATACCGCTCGGGAAGGTGACGGACTTGAGATTGGGCGTATTCATGAATGTCCCGGTAGGCACATCCGTCAAACGGTCGGGCAGGACGATGGTCGCGATGCCGGAGGCATAGAACACGCCCTTTTCGGCATTCACACCCGTTCCGCCGGCGGCAAACGTGAGGGCTTGCGGCTCCGTCCCCTCCTCGGGATCGAGGAACGTAACGGAGGTAAGCTGCTTCGTGCCCGCGAAGGCGTTTTCTCCGATGCTCGTGACGCTTGCGGGGATGACGATCGTTTTGAGTGCGCTGTTTGCAAACGCATAGTTCGGGATCGCCGTGAGGTTCTTGGGAAGGACGACTTCCTCCACCGAGCTGTTAGAGAAGAGATAGGTCGGGAGCTCGGTGAGGTCATCCGGAAGAATGACTTTCTTGATGTTGGTAACGTTCTCGAAGGCGTAAGCCGAAAGCTTGAGGCCCTCCTGCTCGCTGAGGTCAGCCGTATCGTTTTCGAACGTTGCGCCGCCGGGCGTCGCAACCAAGGTGGGGACCTCATTCGCATCCACAAGGATGAGCGCGCCTTCTTCCACCATCAGTTGCTGTACGGTGCTGGATGCCGTGTGCACGCTGAGCGAGGTACCGCCGTCGATGGCGTATGCCACAACCTTGCCGCAGCCGCGGAACGGGGAGATGGCGCCGGACATATAGAAGTACGAAAGCGTGGAGGGAAGCGTGACGGTGCCCGTGAGGCCTGCGTTGTAGAACGCATAGGCGGAGAGACGCTCTACGCCCGTGAGATCGAAGCTCGTGAGGCTTTCGCAATCCTGGAACGTATAGGCGCCGATCTGCTTGATCTGGCCGGGGTTCGTCTTGACTTCGCGGAGGCTCGTGCAGCCGGCGAAGAGGTAGACGGACGTGGTAGTCGAAACGGCCGCCGTGGCGCTTGTGGAGAAGCGGTCTACCTTCGTCATCGAGATATCGATCGTCTCGAGGGCGGAGCAGTTGCGGAAGGTGTAGGTCCCGAGATAGTTGAGCGCACTTCCGAGCTTCACCTCATTCAAGTTGATGCAACCATCGAAGAGATTGCTCGGGAACGCTTTTATGGTGAGAGCGGAGAGATCTACGCTCTGCAGTGCGGTACAACCGCTGAACTGATAACCGCCGAGCGACGTGATCGTCTCGGGGAGCACGATCTTTTGGAGCGACGGGCAGTTCATGAAGGTCGACGTATTGAGATTGGTGAGACGGCCGCTGAACGTGACGTTCTCCACCGCGCTTCCTCCGAATACGCCGGGCTTGGTGGACGTACCGGCTGCCAACGTTACTGTACCGGTGCCCTCTGCAAAGGTGACATCCTTAAGGGAGAGGCAATCGGTAAACGCACCTGCATAGATGTTTGTGACGCTTGCCGAAATGGTGACGGCGGTAAGACCGGATCCGGCGAACGCGTATTGGCCGATGATCGTGATCTTGCTGAAGTCGATCGTCGTGAGATTCGTGCAGTTGCGGAAGGCGTAGCCGCCGATCAGCGTGAATTTTTCGGGGAATACGACCTTTTGGATGCTCTCGCAGCCGTCGAAGGTGTAGGCGTTCGTGCTGCTCCCGACACTCGCCGTCGCGCTCGTGCTGATCCTATCGAGACCGGTGAGCCCGGAGAGATCCACGGTGCCCTCCTCGGTGGAGTTGATCTTCTTGAGGGCGACGCAGTTCTGGAAGGTATACGTTCCGAGATGTTTGAGCGCCGTGCCGGCGGGAAGCGTGACTTCCTCGAGCGCGGAGCAGTTCTGGAACATATAGTTCGGGAGCGCGGTGAGCGAGGTGAGAGAGCTCAGATCGACCTTTTGGAGCGCCGTGCAGTTCTGGAACATATATTCGACCAACGTGCTGACGGTGGGATCCGTGAAGGTCACGCTCGTGAGCTTCAAGCAATCCGAGAACATGTACTTGCACGGCTTGGAGCCGACCGTCGCGTTCGTGAGGCCCGAACCGGTGTAGGCGTACCCTGCGGGGAACTGCGCATTCTCGAGGCCCTTGATGGTGGCGAGATTCTCGCACCCGACGAACATCCTGCCGCCCACGGATTCCACGGTATCGGGGAAGGTAATGCTCGTAAGGCTCGTGCAGCGCGCAAAGACATACATGTTATAGCTCGAGCTCGAGGGCGCCTTATCCACGGTGGTCCCTAAGTACTTGAGGGAGGTGAGGTTGGAGAAATCGAGGCTCCCGAGCGCCGTGCAGTCTCCAAATGCCGAGGCTCCGATAAAGGTGATGCTTGCGGGGAGCTTGACGGAGGTGAGCTTCTTGCTGCCCGAGAAGAACCCGTAGTAGGCCCCTCCGGAAGAGGTGGAGTAGCTGCCCGCGGGGATCTCTTTGAGCTGCGTCGCGGCGGACATATCGATCTCGACGGCGCCGCTGTTCGTGAACATGTATTTGCCGACTTTCGTGACGGATGCGGGGAAGGTGATCTTGAGCGGTTGTTCGCTCTGAATGCCCGCGTACATGAACACGCCGTTGTAGGAAGCGCTCACGGAGGAGCCGTAGTTGCCGTCTCCGAATTCGCGCAAGTGCGTCGCCTTCTCGAGGTTGATGGACTCGAGCTTCCAGCAGTTCTGGAAGGCGCCCGTGCCGATAGACTCGAGCAAGCTGTCGTCCGCAAGGATGACCTGCTTGAGGTTGACGCAGTTCTGGAAGGCATAGTTTCCGATGATACGCACGGAAGCGGGGATATAGACCACTTCGAGCTCGGTCTGGTTGGCGAATGCGCCCGCGCCGATCTCCGAGCCGCCGGCGATCTTAAAGGTGCTGTTCTCGCCGCTGAGTTCGCCATAGACCATCTTGATCGCTCCCCGTTGGCCATCGTCCGTCTTTGCATAGATGATGGGAAGCGTGGGGTCGGCTTCGAGGTACTTGTTGTTCGGGTCGATGGTGATCGTCTTGATGGAGGCACAGCCGCCGAGCACGCCGTCGATGGAGGCGATGGACGCCGAGAGGTTCATCGACGTGAACAACGTGCACGACTTGAAGAGGTTGGCGCCGAGCGAGATCCCGCCCGTTGCGGAGGACTCGGGGAAGCTGATCGTGGAGATGCTCGTCTTGGAGAAGGCGGTATCCCCCACTTTTTCGAGCTGGCTCGTGCCCGCTGCGAAGGTGATCGCGGAGAGATTGGTGAGGTTTGCGAAGATGGAAGAGCCGATCTCCTTCACGTTCGCGGGGAACTCGAAGGAAGTGAGGGCGGAGCAACCCGCAAACACATTCGCCCCGAAGGTGAGCGGCGTATTCGTCTTGCCGAACACGAACTTCGTGAGCGCGGTGTTGGAGCTGAACGCGCTGCTGCCGATGGAGGCGAGAAGGTTGTTTTCGAGCGTGGAAACCTGCGTGAACTTCGCCGCCTGGAAGGCGCTGTTTCCGATCGTCGTGACGGAGGCGGGGATGATGAGCTCGCCCTCGAGCGTGCCGGTGTTGAAGGCAGAATTCCCGATCGTTTGCAGCCCTTCGGGAAGCACGAGCGACGTGAGCTTGGTGGAAGCAAATGCGCTCTCCCCGATCTCCGTGATGCCCTGCTTGAAGGTGATCTCGGCAAGTTTGGAATAGTAGAATGCCTGCTTTCCGATGACCTTCACGCAATCGGGAAGATCGATCGTCGCGAGATTGCTATAATAGAAGGCCCGTTCGGGGATCTCTTCGAGCCCTTCTTGGGGAAGTTTGATGGAGACGAGGCTCTTGGTGTTGGCGAATGCGTTCTTCGCGATCGTGAGCGTCTGCGTCTGCTTCTCCGCAAAGGTGATGTTCTGAACGTAGGACGTCTGCGTCGAGCCGTGTTCCCCACCCACATAATAGAAGGCATAGGAGCCCAAATAGGAGAGGCGCGCGGGGAAGTTGATCGTGGTGAGATTCTTCAACTGACCGAAGAGGCTGATATAGGTCGTAGGGCCATCGTGTCCCGGGGTTTCCACGGCGTCCTCGATGCGGAGGCCCTCTTCGCCGCCCTCATCAAAGATGAGCTGGGTGAGGTTGTAGCACGAATAGAAGGAGGTCGGCGCGATGGAGGTCACGGTGCAAGGCACGTTGAGCTTATCCATTTTGGTGCAGCCGTTGACGAGATACGCCGGCATCGTGCGCATGCCCTTCGGGAAGTGGATCTCGGTGAGCGCAGAGAGATAGCTGAACGGAGTCTTTGAGGAAGAGGAACCGTAAGTATCGAAGTTGATCTCCGTGCCCTGCGATTCGCCCGTGACGGGATCGAAGGTCTCGATGGCGTCTGCGAAGGTGACTTTGGTAAACTTAAGATCCTTGGAATCCGTCTGGCTCTGCCGCGAGAAGGCGAGCGGGCCGACGCTGTGGATATAGCCCGAGACCTTGATCTCGCCCTCTGCCCCGCTCGGGACATAGATGGCCGTATCGGGAACGTAGGTCGTGTCGGTCGCGTCTGCCGTGAGCTTGACTTCGCGGAGGCTGTAGAGCACGCCATCGACAAACCGATAGTAGATGTTCTCCGGCGCAACGTTGATCTCCTTGAGGTTGTCGCACTGATCGAACACGGTGAGGTTGCCATAGGTGGAGTCCATCTGCAGGGAGTTGACGTTCTTGGGGATCGTGATGGAGATGAGCGAATCGCAGTCCCCGAAGGCGGCAGTCCCGATGAACGTCAAACGGTCGGGAAGCGTTACCGATTGAAGGAGCTTGCAGCCGTTGAAGGCCTTGAGGCCGATGGTGAGCGGCTCGCCTTCCCCCAAATCGAATTTGACGGTCGTGAGCGCGGTGCAGCCCTCGAAGGCGCTTTCCGCGATTTCGATGACGCCGGCGTGGATGGTGATCTCGGTGAGCCCGATGCGGTCCTGGAACATACCTTTTTGGATCTTCGTGACTGTTTCGGGAATGACGTAAGGGCCCTCTTTATCGAAGGGATAGAATATGAGCGACTGCTTATCACCTTCATAGAGCACGCCGTATTCATCCTCCCAATAGTTGGGATTCGCGGGATCGACGTTGATCGTCTTGATGTTGGGGCCGAACACGTTGAGGAGTTCGAAGCAAGGCACTTCTGCGCCGAGGTTCAGGGTGGTGACGTACGATACCGACCAACCGTTGCCCGGACGGGTGCCGCTGAAGGCGTCGGCCGCGAAATCGACCTTTTCGCGCGCGACGTTGACGGTGACTTCGTGGAGCGCATTGGCCGAATTGACGCCGTAGCCGCCGAGCGCGCCGAAGGCGTACTGCCCGAGCTTGGTGAGGTTGGCGGGAAGGGTGAGCGTAGAGACCTTGTTGGAGAAGGTAGGCGTGGAAGAATTCGCCTGCCAATGTTCGCCAAGGAAGGCGCTCTCCTCGATGACGAGGTCGTTATCGTCCTTCTCCCCGAGGAATTCGATATTCTCGAGGCTCGTGAGCCCCTGGAAGGCGCTCACGCCGATGTGGACGACGGTGCCCGGGATCGTCACCTTCTTGATCGTGCCGTTATTCTTGACCGCATTATCCCCGATGGCATAGATATCTTCGGGGATCGTGAATTCCTTCACGCGGTTCGTCGTGGTCTTGCCGAGCGCTTCGGGATCCTTGATGATGTCGCCGTTTTCATCCGCCGAGCGGTTGACGGGATAGAACACGAGTTCTTTGCCGTATTGGCTGTTTTGCACGAGGAGGCCGTCGATCGCGCTGAACGTGCCGCCCTCTTCCACCTCGAGGTAGCCGAGGTAAGAGAGGCCGGAGAGCGCATCGCGCGGGTTCTCGGAGAGCCGCTTGGGGAAGTGGATGAAGGTGATCTTCGAGACGGAGAGCGAGGTGCCGGGATCCCCGAACGCGTTCTGACGGATCACGAGGCCGCTCGCCTCCTTTTCATTCGCCGCCACCGGCAGGAAGTTGACGGTGCTCAGATTGTAGAACTTGAAGAATGCCAGCTCCTCGATGAGGGAGACCGTGGAGGGAATGTTGAGCGTCTTGAGCGGGCAATCGCTGTAATCGTCCGCGCGGAAGGCGCCCTGCGGGATCGTGGAAACGTAGTAATACTCCTCTCCGCCCTTGGCCTCGATGACGCCGGGGATGGTGTATTCGAGAGCCTGACGGCCGGAAGGATAGCACTTGAGCTCCATGCGGCCGCCGTCCGCCGCGGCGTTGTAGTAGAAGAGGACGCCGTCTACCGAGTAATACTTCGGTTCCGCTGTCATCTCCGTCGAATAGATGTTGATATTCTCGAGCGCGTCGCAGCCGATGAAGGCCGCGTCGGTCGAGCCGAATACGATGTTATCGATGGTATCGGGGATGTTGACCGTCTTGATGAGGCTGCAGTTCGAGAAGTCGAGGACCTGCTTCACGAGGCCGTTGCGATACATGACGGGGATGGTGATCTCCGTCACATAGCCGATGCCCTGCCCCTTGGAGACGGACCATGCGCCGTTGGCGTCCTTCTCGAATTCGAAGATGGGCACCCAGCTGGCCGTGAGTTTGATGTCGCCGGCATTGAGGAAGTCGCCCACGCTCTTGCCGAGGTGGTTGGTATACGCAATGCCTGTGGAATCGTACCAGCCGCGGAAGGCATAGGTGACTTCCGAGGTCTCGGGCACGGGAAGCTCGAAGGGGCTGCCGAAGGTGACGGTTTTCGCCTCGAGCGTGCCTTCGCCGTATTGGCCGACGTCGAACGTCACCGTGTATTCGTTGGCCGTCCAACGGGCATAGGCCGTGCGGTCGTATTCGTCGTTGAAGTTGCCCTCGAAGGGACGGCCGTTTTCGCCCACTTCGGTGTACCAACCGCTGAACTTGTAGCCCGTCCTCGTCGTATCGGGGAGGTCGAGCGGGTCGCCCTTGGCGCGGTAGACGGGAGGGATCTCCACGCCGTTTTGCGCGTCGAAATCGATCTCATAGACGGTGACGGTCACGCTCTTCCATTCGGGAGCGGGCGCGGTGACGCTCGGATCGAAGACGCAGACATAGATGGTGTTCTCGCCCTTCTGCGTGAAGGTGACGGCAAACTCGGTGGCCCCGGTCACTTGCTGAGGCTCGCCCTCGTTGAGTTTCACGAGGTAGGACTTGACGCCAAACACGGCGTCCCACGTCACTTTGCCCGCGCTGTACGTGAACTCGCCCATCTCGCCGCTGCGGATAGGAAAGCTCGGGGATTCGAAGGAATTCTCCGCCTCCGTCGCGCCCAAGGCACGCACCGTCAGGGCATGGGTGGGCTTGCTGTCGTCGTAGCGGTCCTCGGTGAGCTCAAAGCTGTTGTCCGAAGCGGAATACGTCTGCCCGTCGAGCGTGACGGAATAGCCCTGCGCCCCGTCTACGGCGTCCCACTCCACGCTGGAGGCGATGAGACGCAGGTTGGAAGGCGTCGCGAGGCGCGTCTTGGCGTAAGTTTGGGTGACGGCCCCGGGAGAGGTCCAGCCGAAGGCGACGGGCGTCACGGAGAATGTGATCTCACCCTTCTGATAGTATTGGAGATCGAAGGTGTGCTCCCCGCCGATGTTGCCGCTGTATGCGGATTCGCCGTCCACGAGCACCGTGACAAAGTAGGAGAGCGCGTGCTCCACTTCGTTCCAGGAGACGACGTCGGTATTGCCGTCTACGGTGAGGCCGGTGACGGCGTCGAGCGTCCGCTTGAACACGAACTCGGCAGACGATTCGATATAGTGCTCCGCCGTCGCCTTCACGGTGAAGGCGATGCCGTTCTCCTTCATGTCGCATTCGCTGAAGTCGAACTTCGTCTCCGTGCCGAGGTCGATGGTCCCGTGGTCGTGATCGGGGGACCCGCAATCGACGGTGAGAAGGTAATTCGTCGCGTGCGAAACGGCGTTGAAGAGCAGCGTAGAGCCCTCCACCTTAAAAGAGGAAACGCGCGCGAGGCCGCGGTTTTGATAATACGCCGTCGTCGTCTGCCCGTTCATGGTGACGGAGACGATGTAGTCGCCCTCTGCGGCGGACGTGAAGTCGTAAGGGAAGTTCGCCACGGCCACCGTGCGATTTTCTACCAAGGCCTGCCCGTCGGGGCCGGTGATGGTGACGGTGTAGCTATTGTTGCCCGCACGGCCCTGCCACACCACGCCGCTCTCGGATACGGATACGGCGGGCGCGTCGCTCTGCCACACGGCAAAGAGCGTTTTGGGCTCCTCGATGAGCTGCTCTTCGTATTGCGCCGTGAGCTTTTCGGCGGAATCGTAGTCGCTCATCCACCAGCCGACAAAGGTAAAGCCATCGCGCGCGGGCGTGGGCAAACCAAAAAGCTTGTGCCCGACCGTCGTCTGCGTGGGAAGGTTCTCCCCCTCCGGATAGTTGACATTGAGTTCGACGGGGAACTCGGGGTCGAGCCGGTCGACAAAGCGCGCGTAGAGCGTGAGATCGGCCGTGATCGGCTGCGTGAAGGAGAATTCATTCTTGAACGTCTGATTGTCCGTATACCAGCCGACAAAGACCCTCTCCCCGTTTTGCGGGTCTGTGGGTTTTTCCACCGTTTTGCCGTTGATCACCTTCGCCGCAGGGACTGTGGATCCGCCCGCCGTGTCGAAGGTCACGGTAAATTCGATTTTGCGCAGGAACCGATAAGATTCATCGCCAACGGTCAGCGTGACGATATCGCTGTGATAAGTAGCGGAATAGGTCTCTCCACCCTCCGCAAGCAGCGTAAGAAGCTCGCCGTCGAGCGTGTATTTCCCGGTGACGTCTCCCTGCCCCATATTCATGGTGAAGAGATTGCCGAGACTGAGCTCGAGCGAGTATTCTCCGGAACCGGCATCGTAGTAATACTCACCCTGTTCGGCGCTCGGCTTCGGCTCTTCCTGTTCGTCGCCGCCGCACGCGGCAAGCGCAAACCCGACGAGCATCAGCACGGCCGAAAACAGTACGATGAATAACCGTTTCGCAGATTTCGCCATAATACAACTCCTTTTTGGTATTTATTCATCCGCCCCCGCCTCTTTCCGATTCCTGCCGAGAAACGTGGTACTTGGCCGGGTAGCAGATCAATTTACCGATACAACAATGCGCCGACGTAAAATCGGCCTAATACTATGATAGCATACACCCCCCCCCGCATGTCAAACGTTTCGGGCATGAATTTGCATATTTTGCCATAATATTATTGAATAGTTATTATAATTATAAATTATAGCATGTATATTTTTTCGTGAGATTTTGTATTTATGCAAAATTTACGCCGCTCTCCCCCGCCGCTCCGCCTCTTTTCTCCCTCTTCCCTCCCCCGCTCTGCCTCCGCTCTTCCGAAAATGCCCCCCTTCGCGGGACATGCAAAGACCGCCGCATGCGTTGCGACGGTCAAAATAGAAAATGAAAACGTGTGATTTGGCGGAAAATTGGGCGGGGGATTATGGAGGTAATGCGGCAGGCGACTTGGCGGCACTGTGGACGGCTTGGCGGCGCGGGGATCGGACCCGTGTATCGACGCCGTTAAAATCGGCCTCTGACCGCAAACGCCCCACCCATGTCCGCATACAGCCGTTCAAAAATCGTTTTCATGCCTCCCTGCACCCTTGCGCGATATCCCGCATTTTATCCCATTCTTCCGATAAGATCTTATTTTTGGAACACGATTTTCGGATCGGAGGGGAAAGCCGTTGGCCATTTCAGAATTCTATCCCATTCTTCGCGGGTTCCATTAAAATAAACCGTTTTGAGATTTTTGCAACCGCTGAATGCGCTCATCCCGATGGAAGTCACGCCCTTCGGGATCGTAATGCTTGTAAGCCCGGTGCAACCACAGAATGCCCAACTTTCGATGGAAGTCACGCTGTTCGGGATCGTAATGCTTGTAAGTCCGGTGCAACCATAGAATGCACAATCTCCGATGGAAGTCACGCTGTTTGGGATCGTAATGCTTGTAAGTCCGGTGCAACCATTGAATGCGTACTCCCCGATGGAAGTTACGCTGTTCGGGATCGTAATGCTTGTAAGTCCGGTGCAATCATCGAATGCCCAATCACAGATGGACGTCACGCTTCCGTCTTCGGGGATTGTGCTCGCGGCACAACCCGCGACCAAAGTTTTCGACGCCGTTTCGATCAGGCAGTTGCCGTCGCTGTGATAGAAGGAGTTCCCCGTCTCAACGAGAATACGCGTAAGCCCGGTGCAACCACTGAATGCGCCATCCCCGATAAAAGTCACTTTGTTAGGGATCGTAATGCTTGTAAGTCCGAAGCAACGGTAGAATGCGCCTTCCCCGATGGAAGTTACGCTGTTCGGGATCGTAATGCTTGTAAGTCCGGTGCAACCATTGAATGCGTACTCCCCGATGGAAGTTACGCTGTTCGGGATCGTAATGCTTGTAAGTCCGGTGCAACCATAGAATGCCCAATCTTCGATGGAAGTCACGCTGTTCGGGAGAACAATTTCCGTTTCTTCTCCGATAAACTTTTTCAAGACGCCGTTTTCGATTTCAAAACTTGAAAGCGGCGTCGCTTTCTTTTCGGCTTCTTCTCGTGCTTTCCTCTCCGCCTCTTCCTGTGCCTTGCGAGCTGCTTCTTCTTG
>CANQBG010000004.1 GCA_947588985.1 uncultured Clostridia bacterium | reverse complement strand
AAGTTCGACCGCGCCGCCACCGACGTGCAGATGGACTTCACCAAGGCCGAGCGCATCCTCGCGTGGAACAACCCCGCTATGCAGTTCTGCTTCTATGGCGTGCTCTCCACCGTGCTCTTCTTGGGCTCCTACCTCATCTTCCAAACGACGGGGATGACGGTGTGGACCATCTCCCAGCTCATCGTCTATGGCATGCAGATCTTGATGTCGCTCATGATGTTCTCCATGATCTTCGCCATGATCACCATGTCCATCGAGAGCGCGAGGCGTATCTGCGAGGTCTTAAGCGAGCAGTCCACCTTGCACGACCCCGCAGATCCCGTCTTTGAGGTCGCGGACGGCTCCATCGACTTCGACGACGTCTCCTTCAAATACTCCTCCTCGGCCGAGAAAAACGTCCTCGAGGACATCGACCTCCACATCAAGTCGGGCGAGACCATCGGCATCATCGGCGGCACGGGTTCCTCCAAGACGTCGCTCGTCAACCTCATCTCCCGCCTCTACGACGTCACCGAAGGCTCGGTGAAGGTGGGGGGGAGAGACGTGCGCGACTACGACCTCACCGCCCTCCGCAACCAGGTCGCCGTCGTCCTCCAGAAGAACGTCCTCTTCTCGGGGACCATCAAGGAAAACCTCCGCTGGGGCAACCCCGAGGCCACCGACGAGGAGCTCCTCGAAGCGTGCAAACTCGCGCAGGCCGACGAGTTCATTCAGACCTTCCCGCAAAAATACGATACATACATCGAACAGGGAGGAACCAACGTCTCGGGCGGCCAGAAGCAGCGGCTCTGTATCGCCCGCGCCCTTTTGAAGAAGCCCAAGATCCTCATCCTCGACGACTCCACGTCCGCCGTCGATACCCACACGGACGCCCTCATCCGGAAGGCCTTCCGCGAGTACATCCCCGCAACGACCAAGATCATCATCGCGCAGCGCACCTCCTCCGTGGAGGACGCCGACCGCATCGTCATCATGGACAGCGGCAAGATCGAGGCCGTGGGCACCCATGAGGAGCTCCTGGACGTCGATCCCATCTACACCGAGGTCTACCGCACGCAGAACAAGGGCGGCAAGGCCATCTCCTCGCTCTCCGAAATGGGCGAGATCGAAGGAGGGGAAGAAAATGCCTAACATGAGAATGCCCGCCCGCGGCAAAAGAGGCGGAGGCGGTCCCGCCGTCCGCGCCCCCAAGGGGACCTTCAAACGCATCGTAAAGTCGGTTTTCAAATTCTATCCCAAGATGATGACGCTCACGCTCATCCTCATCGTCGTCAACGCCATCATCTCGGCGCTTCCCACCATCTTCATGCAGCGCATCTTCTCCATCATCGGAGACGCCTTAGACCTCCAATCGGCGGCCCATCCCGGCGTCGCGCTCGGCTGGAGCGACGTGGGCGGCGACATCACCCGCATCATGCTCGTGCTCATCTCGCTCTACGTCGTCTCCCTCGTCTCGGGCGCGGTGGATAAGCAGCTCATGGCCATCATCACGCAGGGGTATCTCAAGCACATGCGCGGCTACATGTTCAACGGCATGCAGGATCTGCCCGTCAAATACTTCGATACCCACCACCACGGCGATATCATGAGCTACTACACCAACGATATCGACACCCTCCGTCAGCTCATCTCGCAGTCTCTGCCGCAGCTCCTCACGAGCGGCATCATGGTCCTCACGCTGTTCTTCATCATGATCTGGTACAGCGTGTGGCTTACCCTCATCGTGCTCGGCTGTATCTTTGCCATCCTCTTTGTGACGAAGGTCGTGGGCGGCGGCGCGGGAAAATACTTCCTCGAGGTCCAGCGCGCGGTAGCCCGCACGGAGGGCTTCATCGAGGAGATGATGAACGGCCAGAAGGTCGTCAAGGTGTTCTGCCACGAAGAGGCCGCCAAGGCCGACTTCGACAAGGTCAACGACTACCTCTGCGAGCAGTCCACCAAGGCCAATTCCTATGCCAACATGCTCATGCCCATCCTCGGCAACATCGGGCACGTCCTCTATGTCATCGTCGCGCTCGTGGGCAGCGTGTTCATCTTGAACAGCACGCCCAACTTCTCCATCGGGGCCTGCTTCGATCCCGAGCTCGCCACCTTCTCGGGTGCGCTCGGCGTCGCGCTCGTCGTCTCCTTCCTGCAGGCGACGCGGCAGTTCTCCAACAACGTCAACCAAGTCTCCAATCAGGTCAACCCCGTCATCATGTCCCTCGCGGGCGCGGCGCGCATCTTCGCCCTCATCGACGAGAAGCCCGAAGAGGACGAGGGCTACGTCACCCTCGTCAATGCGCGGGAGAACCCCGACGGCACCCTCACCGAATGCGCCGAGCGCACGGGCGTGTGGGCGTGGAGGCACCCGCATAAGGAGGACGGGACGGTGTCCTACGTCAAGCTGTGCGGCGATATCCGCATGTTCGACGTCGATTTCGGCTACGACCCCGAGAAGATCGTCCTCCACGACATCTCGCTCTACGCCAAGCCCGGGCAGAAAGTCGCCTTTGTCGGCGCAACGGGCGCGGGCAAGACGACGATCACCAACCTCCTCACCCGCTTCTACGACATTCAGGACGGCCGCATCCGCTACGACGGCATCAACGTCACCAAGATCAAGAAAGGGGAGCTTCGAAGGGCCATCGGCATGGTCCTGCAGGATACCAACCTCTTCACGGGGACCGTCATGGACAACATCCGCTACGGAAGGCTCGAGGCGACCGACGAGGAGTGTATCGCGGCGGCAAAGCTCGCGGGCGCGGACGACTTCATCACCCGCCTCCCCGAGGGCTATAATACCATGCTGCACCAAAACGGCGCCAACCTCTCGCAGGGCCAAAGGCAGCTCCTCTCCATCGCGCGCGCGGCCGTTGCCGACCCGCCCGTGATGATCCTCGACGAAGCGACTTCCTCCATCGATACCCGTACCGAGGCCATCGTCCAGCGGGGCATGGATAAGCTCATGGAGGGAAGGACGGTCTTTGTCATCGCCCACCGTCTCTCCACGGTCAAGAACTCCAATGTCATCATGGTCTTGGAGCACGGCCGCATCATCGAGCGCGGCACGCACGAACAGCTCATCGACCTCAAAGGCAAGTATTACCAGCTCTACACGGGCGCCTTCGAACTCGAATAATTTCCGTATAACAAAGCATCCCCGCAGACATGGTCTGCGGGGATGTTGCATATTTTGGAAAATTATTCAACGACGGCGGAACTTCCTTCGAGCGTGATGGCGCTTTGGTAGAAGGCCGTAAGGCCTTTTTGCAGCACGGGAAGATCGGCCTTTGCCATCGTCTCCACGGCGGAGTGCATGGCGAGCTGGGCGAGCCCGAGATCGACGGAGGGGATGCCGACTTCCGCAAAGAGGATGGCGCCGAGCGTCGAGCCGCTCCTTGCGTCCGAGCGGTTGTAGAAGGTCTGATACTGCACTCCCGCGCGGTCGAAGAGCGTCTTGATGACGGCGGAGGTCAGGCTGTCCGTCGTATACGCGCCCCCCGCATGCCCCTTGATGACGACGCCGCCCCCAAGTTTCGTGCGGTTGGAGGGGTCGCACGCCTCGGGGTGGTCGGGGTGCAGGCCGTGCGCATTGTCGAGGGAGATGAGGAAGGACTGCGCGAAGAGGCGCGCGCGCTCCTCCTCGGTTTTTTGCGTCATACGGGTGAGGACGGTGCGCATGAAGTCGCTCCCCGCGCCCGCATACGTCCGGCTCCCGATCTCCTCGGCTTCGAGGCAGGCCGCCACCGTCGTCCCATGGGCGGGCGCCGCCTCGATGAGGGCGGAGAGCGACGTAAAGACGCTCGTGAGGTTGTCGAGCCGGGGGGAGGAGAGCAGGCCGAGGTCTGCCCCGCTCTCGAAGGGCGCCGCGTCGGGGACGAGGAAGAGGTCGTAGGCGCGGACATGCTCCCCGAGGCCGAGCTGCTGTTTGCCGAGGCCCAAGAGGGCGAGCTCCGTCTGCGCGTTGAAGGAGAACTTCTCGTTGACCTCCCGGTTTTGGTGGATGGCGAGGGAGGGGAGAACGATGGGATAGGGGCTCACATAGGTCTTTGTGCACAGCCTGCCTTCCTCCTCTAAGACGATCCGCCCCGCAATGCGAAGGGGCCTGTCCATGAAGGTGTGCCAGATCCCCCCGCCGTAGGGCTCGGCATTGAGCCGCGTGAAGTTGTCGTCCGAAAGGAGGGCGTTTTCCTTGAGCTTGAAGCAGGGGGAATCGGTGTGCGAGGCCACGATGCGAAGGGGCCCCTCCCCGTAGCGGAAGGCCACGATGCTCCCGCCCCGCTTCACGAAGTACTT
Organism: uncultured Clostridia bacterium; assembly: GCA_947588985.1. Lineage (GTDB taxonomy): Bacteria > Bacillota > Clostridia > Christensenellales > Borkfalkiaceae > Gallimonas. The sequence continues at coordinate 65,933 of CANQBG010000004.1, read as the reverse complement.
CCCGCCCTCGCGGAGCTGCCAGCCGTCCCGTTCGCAGAGCTCAGAAAACCCCGCTTCCGCGAGCATGGCTTGGGCGTTTTCCACGGCGTGGTAGGCGGTGTAAGAAGTCGATAAAAATTTGTAGAGATCCATAGAAACACTTCCGATTTTTTTCTTCTATTATACACGCTTTCGCGCGCAAATGCAACTCTTCTTGCGGAAATTCCCGATTGACAATCGCGGCCGTGTGTGGTATAATGCGGATAAGGAGGCATTATGGCCAATTCGCTCAAACAGAAGTTGAAAAATTTCGTTGCGACGCTCTATATCAATCTCACGGAGAGCAGTTTGAAGCAGGAGGAACTCGCGGCCGGCGCCGAGGGCGGAGGAGTTTCCTTCGATCCCACCCCCCTTCGCCGGGCGGCGGGGGAGGGAGCGATCCTCCTCAAAAACGACGGCTCGCTGCCTCTTCGCGCCCCCTTCGCCCTCTTCGGGCGGACCCAGCTCGATACCTTCTATACGGGGTACGGCTCGGGCGGAGACGTGAGAAAGGCATACCATGTCTGCATCTTAGAGGGTCTGAAGGCCGCAAGCGCGCCTTACGACGCGAAGGTCGCCGCTTTCTATGAGGAGTTTTGCAAGGCCCATCCTGCCGAGCCCGGCGGGTGGGGCGCGTGGCCCCATTCCAACCCCGAACCTCTCCCTCCGGAAGCGCTCTTTCGCGAGGCGGCAGAGCGGGAGGAGACGGCCGTCGTCGTGCTCGGCAGGGCGGCGGGCGAGGACTGCGACATGGCGCCCGCGCGGGGAAGTTATCTTCTCACCGAGGCGGAGGAAGCGCTGCTCGCGGCCGTAAAACGGCACTTTCCGCACGTCGTCGCGGTGCTCAATACGGGAGGGATCCCCGATCTTTCGTGGACGGAGGACCCCGCGATCGGCGCCGTGCTCCTCCTCTATCAGGGCGGCATGGAAGCGGGCAACGCCTGTGCGGACGTCTTGCTCGGAAAGGTCTCTCCCTGCGGCAAACTGCCCGATACCGCCGCGCGGGATTACGCCTCCTATCCCACTTCCGCCCATTTCGGCGGAGCCAAGTTCAACGACTACGCCGAGGGGCTCTTTGTGGGCTATTGCCATTTCGAGACGCGCGCGCCCCAAGCCGTCCTCTATCCCTTCGGCTTCGGCCTCTCCTACACGACGTTTGCGCTCTCGGCAAACTTTGCGGAGGGGAAACTCTTTTACCGCGTGCAAAACACGGGCGAAGTCGCGGGAAAGACGGTGGTGCAGGTCTATGTCGGGAAGCCGCGCGGCGCGCCTTCCCGCGAACTCATCGGATTTCAAAAGACGGCGCTCCTCGCTCCCGGCGAGGCGGAGACGGGGGAGATCGATCTTCCCGCGCGCGCCTTTTCGGTGTGCTGCCCCGAGAAAAACGCCTTCCTCCTCGAGGCGGGCCAATATGTGATTTTTGCGGGTTTCGACGTGCGCTCTTCAGACATGGTAGCCTCGTTTGATGTCTCGGAAGAAAAAATCGTCGAAGAATTTTCCGATATTTTCCGCGCCGATCTCAAGAGCAAGATCCTCGCGCAGCTTCCCGCGCCTCTGGAAAAGACCGAAAATTATACCTTTGCCGATGTGCGGGCGGGGCGGTGTACGGCGGAGCAGTTCGTCGCCACGCTCTCCGAGGAGGCCCTGTGCGATCTCTCGCGCGGCGCCTTCAAGATGGATTCCCCGCTCGGCCCCGCGGGCAATGCGGGCGTGCTGGGGGGCGTCAGCGAGGCGTTGCGGGCGGCGGGCGTGCCCCCGGTGACGATGACGGACGGCCCCTCGGGCGTGCGCCTCAAAGCCGTCACGGCCCTCATCCCCTGTGCGACGCTTCTTGCCGCCACCTTCGATCCCGCCCTCGTCGCAGAGGTCTATGCCCTGCTCGGAGGGGAACTGCGCCGCCTCGGCTCCCATGTCCTCCTCGCCCCCGCGCTCAACCTCCATCGGGATCCGCTCTGCGGGCGCAACTTCGAATATTTCTCCGAGGACCCGCTCCTTGCCGGCAAGATCGCGGCGGCGGCTATCCGCGGCGTCCAGAGCATGGGGGCCGCGGCATGCCCCAAGCATTTTGCGTGCAACAATCAGGAGTTCAACCGCAATCGGAATGATTCCCGCGTCGCGGAACAGCCCTTGCGCGAGCTCTATCTGCGCGCCTTCGAGATCGCCGTCAAGGAGGGGAAACCCAAGTTCCTCATGACCTCCTATAACCTCGTCAACGGCGTCTATGCGCACTACCACTTCCCGCTCGTGCGCGGCGTCCTACGCGAAGAATGGGGATTCGCGGGCTGCGTCGTCACCGATTGGTGGATGCAGAAGGGGAAGAGCCCGCACTTCAAACGCATCAAAAATAATTCTTACCGCATCCGTGCCGGGGTCAACGTCCTCATGCCGGGCGGCAACTATGTGGGGAAGGGCATGCAGCACGGGAGCCCCCTCCATGAACTCGGAAAGCGGGAGGGGCTCACGCTTGGGGAATTGCAGCGCAATGCCGTCGAGATCGTCCGCACGCTCGCCTCGCTCGAAGGATTTTTTACGGAGGACGCGCATGTGGTTTGACGAATGCGTATTCTATCAGATCTATCCCCTCGGCTATTGCGGCGCGGAGCGGGAAAACGACTTCGGCGCCTGCCGCCACCGCCTCAATAAGATCGAGGAGCACATCGGAGAGCTGAAGGAGCTCGGGATCGGCGCCGTCTTCTTCAACCCCCTCTTCGAGAGCGAGCGGCACGGCTACGATACCGTCGATTTTTACACGATCGACCGCCGTCTCGGGGACAACGCCGACTTCAAGCGGCTCGTGCAAAAGCTGCACGCGGCGGGGATCCGCGTCGTGCTCGACGGCGTGTTCAATCACACGGGCCGCAAGTTCGGGCCCTTCCAAGAGGTCTTAAAGGAGCGCGAAAAGACGGACCGCCGCTTCTGGTTTTATGTCAATTTTTACGATAACGACCGCTACGGCGACGGCCTCTCCTACGCCGATTGGGAGGGGCATGACGAGCTTGTGAAGCTCCGTCTCGAGGACGCAAGTCTCCAAACTTATCTTTTAGACGCCGTGCGCTTTTGGATCCGCGAGTTCGATATCGACGGCCTCCGCCTCGACGTCTCCTATCTTCTTCCCCCGTGGTTTTTGGAACTGCTTCGCAAAACCGTCGATGCGGAGAAGCCGGAATTCTTCCTCATGGGCGAGGTCATTCACCTGCAGAATTTCGTGCAAAACGTCCGTCCCGACCGCCTCAACAGCATCACCAACTACGAGGGTTTCCGCAGCATGCTCTCGGCCTTCAACAGCCGCAACCTCTTCGAGATCGAATACTCGATCAACCGCCTCTTTGCCGACCTCCCGTGGGCGCTCTGTCCCCGTAAAAATCTCTTCTCCTTTGTGGATAATCACGATGTCGAGCGCGCTGCCACCGCCCTCAAGGAGCCCAAAAATCTCCACAATCTCTACACTCTCCTCTTCACCATGCCGGGCATCCCCTGCGTCTACTACGGCTCGGAGAAAGGGGTGCTCGGAGATAAGTCGGATTTGGACTACAAATTGCGTCCGTGCGTGGATGACCTCGGACATGGTACCTGCGAAACGCTTCCCGCTCACATCCGAAAGCTCGCGGCGATCCGAAAAAATTCCAAGGCGCTCGCCTACGGAAGCTACAAAAAAGCGACGCTTGCAAGCACCGATTTTTCCTTCTTCCGCGAATGCGGGGAGGAGAAACTTCTCATCGCCCTCAACATCGCGGAGCACGCATGCGTCGTGCGCGCCGGGGAGGGGATGGGGGAGGACCTGCTCTCGGGAAAGAGAATCGCGCTCGGGGAGATCGCCCTTGCGCCCTTTTCGGCGTGCGTCTTGCGCGTCTTATGACCGTATGAAGATAAGGAGGAGCCTATGAAGTACGATCCGAGCGCGCTCGACGCGCGGCGGGCGCAATACAGGCATGCCCTGCATCGCAGTCCGCGGCTCAAAATGCTCTTTTTCGAGCTCACATCGCGATGCAATCTTGCCTGCAAACACTGCGGGAGCAACTGTTCCCCCGCGGAGAGCGAGGTCCTTTGCAAGGAGGACGTGTTCAAAGTCCTTCGGAGCGTGGAAAATTTCTCGCCGCGCCCCCTCATCTGCCTGAGCGGCGGGGAACCCTTCCTGCACCCCGAATTTTTCGCGATCGCCCGGCGGCTCAAGGAGATGGAGTTTGATTGGGGGATCACCACCAACGGGACTTTGATCGACGAAGAGGCCGCAAAGGCCCTCCAAGAGTGCCGTCTTACGTCGATCGCCGTCAGTCTCGACGGCGACGCCGAGGCGCACAACGACATGCGCGGGGCCACCCATGCCTTTGATCGGTGCATCGCGGGCATCAAAAATTTGGTGAAATTCTGCCCCGACGCCGCCACGATGGTAACGACGGTCGTTCACCGGGGCAATCTGGATCGGCTCGACCGCGTCTATGAGATCGTCTCGGCGCTCGGGGTGGATTTTTGGCGGATCACCAACGTGGAGCCCATCGGCCGCGCGCGGGATTCCGACATGCTCTTAAAAAAGGAGGAACTCGAGGCGCTCTTCGACTACATCGTGCGCAAGAAGGCGGAGGAGGGGCGCATGCAGATCACATACGGCTGTTCGCATTTCCTTGCCGCACACGATCGCGACGTCCGCGACGGAAATTTCCTGTGCGGGGCGGGGATCACGGTCGCGAGCGTGCTATCCAACGGCGATTACTACGCCTGTCTCGATATCCGGCGCCGCCCCGATCTCGTGCAGGGCAACGTCAAGCGCGACGACTTTGCCGAGGCGTGGAACACCCGCTTTGCGCCCTTCCGGCATGACCGCAGCGACTTGTGCGCGCAGTGCTTGGCCTGTGAATCCCGCGTCGCGTGCGCGGGCGATTCCGCCCACACATGGGATTTCGACGCCAATCGGCCGCTCTACTGCATGAAATGTTGGGGCGAGACCGGAGAAACCGCAGAAACGTAAAAAATAAAAAAAATCAGGAGGAATCTTATGAAACCGGACCAATCGGATGAATTGGAAGAATTGAAGAAATTGCAAGAAATAGAGGAGCGTTTGAAACAGATGGAAGATTTATTGAAGCAAAAGTTTTGCCCGTCCTGCCGGGAATATTTCGGCCAGAAAGATAACTACTGCGGATACTGCGGGCGCGCGCTCGAATGGAAGGAGTTGGAAGCCGTCGATTTGGATTACACCAGCATGCTCCTCTATGGGCCGCCCTACCGCGTCAAGCTCTATTGCCCCGTCTGCAAGGAGACGAAATTCGATAGCGGACTCGGCGCTCCGCGCCGGGAGTACTTCTGCACCATCTGCGGGACGAAGTTGCAAAAGGTGAGCGAGGGCCGATAAACTTCCGGGCGGCCATCATGCTGCGCGGTGAAAATTTTCTCCAAAAACCGCGGGCGGCCGCAAAAAAAAGAAGATTTCCATTGACAACGGACGGATTTTCGTTTATAATGAAACTACAAGCAAGAACATCATAGAGAGGGGGACTTCCCCCCTTCAGGAGGGAAATATGGATATTCGGGAAATTTTGAAGAGATGCGATCACACGCAGCTCGCCGTCACGGCGACGTGGGAGGACATCCGCGCCTTGATCGACGACGGCGTCCGCTACGGCACGGCTTCCGTCTGCATTCCGCCCTGCTTTGTGGGACAGGCCAAGCAGTATGCGGCGGGGAACGTCGCCATCTGCACCGTCATCGGCTTCCCCAACGGCTATAGCTCCACGGCCGTGAAGGTATTCGAGACGAAGGACGCCGTCGCGGCGGGGGCCGACGAGATCGACATGGTCATCAATCTCGGAGACCTCAAGGCCAGGAACTATGAAAAGATCCTCGATGAGATCGTCGCCGTCAAGGCGGCGTGCGGGGGCAAGATCCTGAAGGTCATCATCGAGACCTGCCTTCTCACGGAGGAAGAGAAGATCAAGATGTGCGAGATCGTCACCGCGGCGAAGGCCGACTTCATCAAGACGTCGACGGGCTTCTCCAAGGCGGGCGCCACGCGGGAGGACGTCGCACTGTTCAAACAATACGTCGGGAAGGACGTGAAGATCAAGGCGGCGGGGGGCATCTCCTCCGTGAAGGACGCAGAGGACTTCGTCGCGCTCGGCGCCGACCGCTTGGGCACTTCCCGGATCGTGAAGATCGTCAAGGAGGAACACCTGTTATGAGCGAACACAAGAATATCCCCACGCCGCACATCTCGGCCGCCTACGGCGACTTTGCCGAGACCGTTTTGATGCCCGGCGATCCCCTTCGCGCCAAATTCATCGCGGAGAACTTCCTCTCCTCGCCCGTCCTCGTCAACAACGTGCGCGGCGTCAACGGCTACACGGGAACGTATAAGGGCAAGCGCGTCTCCGTCATGGCCTCGGGCATGGGGCAGCCCTCCATCGGCATCTACTCCTACGAGCTCTTTAATTTCTATGGCGTGGAGAACATCATCCGCGTCGGCTCGTGCGGAAGTTTCGATGAGGACCTGCACGTGCGCGACCTCATCTTGGCGCAAGGCGCGTGCACCAACGGCAACTACATGCAGCAATATGGGCTGCCCGGCACCTTCTGTCCCATTGCCGACTTCGGCCTCCTTCGCCGTGCGGCGGAACTCTGCGAAGAGGCGGGCCTCCGCTTCAAGGTGGGCAACATCTTCTCTTCGGACATGTTCTACGACGACGCACAGAGCGGCATGCAGTGGGCCAAGATGGGCGTTTTGGGGGTGGAAATGGAGAGCGCGGCGCTCTACGCCAACGCCGCCCGCGCGGGCAAGCATGCGCTCTGCATCTGCACCGTGAGCGATAGCTTCCTCCATCCCGAGGAAAACACGACGGCCGAGGAGCGCCAGAATTCCTTCACGGCCATGATGAAGATCGCATTGGAGCTTGCGTAAAGCAATCCGGGAGGCAACCGTGGCAAAGAGATTTTTTCTGATCGTACTCGATAGTTTCGGCGTGGGGGAACTTCCCGACGCCGGCCGCTGGCACGACGAAGGCAGCAACACCTTGGGCGCCATCCGCAATCATCCCAATTTTTCCTGTCCCAATCTCACCCGGATGGGGCTCTTCAACATCGAGGGTGTGGGCGGCGGCGTTGCGTCGCCCATCGCGAGCTACGCGCGCATGACGGAGCGTTCCGCGGGGAAGGATACCACGATCGGCCATTGGGAGATCGCCGGCATCGTCTCGCCCGACCCGCTCCCGACCTACCCCCATGGATTCCCTGCCGATCTTCTTGCGGAATTCGAGAAGCGCACGGGGAGAAAAGTCATCTGCAACCTGCCCTATTCGGGCACGGAAGTCATCAAGGATTACGGCCGCGAGCACCTCGAAACGGGCGCGCTCATCGTCTACACGTCGGCGGACAGCGTCTTTCAGATCGCCGCACATGAGGACATGGTACCCCTCGATGAGCTCTACCGCGACTGCGAGATCGCGCGCGAGATGCTCACCGCACCGCACAACGTGGGCCGGGTCATCGCGCGTCCCTTCACGGGGGACTACCCCTTCACGCGCACGGCCAATCGCCACGATTTCTCCCTCACGCCCCCCGCGGATACCGTGCTCGACCTCTTGAAAGCGGCGGGCTATGATACCGTCTCCGTCGGCAAGATCTTCGATATCTTTGCGGGCTGCGGCATCACCGAGAGCCATCGGACGACGTCCAACACCCACGGCATGCAGGTGACGCAGGAGCTGCAATCGCGCGATTTCAACGGGCTCTGCTTTGTCAACCTCGTGGATTTCGACATGAAATACGGCCACCGCAACGACGTCGCGGGCTATGCCGCCGCGGCCACCGAGTTCGATGAATTCCTCACGGGCTTTCTCACGGGGATGCGGGAGGACGACGTGCTCCTCATCACGGCCGACCACGGCTGCGATCCCTCCACGCCTTCCACCGACCATTCCCGCGAATACACGCCCATGCTCATCTATGGCAACAAGATCAAGGGCGGGGTGAATTTGGGCACGCGCGCGAGCTTTTCGGATATCGGCGCGACCGTCCTCGACTATTTCGGCGTGCCGCAGAAAGATACGAGCGGCGAGAGCTTTTTGAAGGAAGTTTTGCAATGACAGACGCACAGTTGATGGCCGCCGCGGAAGGCGCGCGGGAACAGTCGTATTCGCCCTATTCCCACTTTCGCGTGGGGGCGGCGCTCCTCACAAAGAGCGGAAAACTCTACACGGGCTGCAACATCGAAAACGCGGCCTATCCCGCCACCGTCTGTGCCGAACGCACGGCGATCTTCAAGGCCGTGAGCGAGGGCGAGCGGGAATTTTCGGCCATCGCCATCGTCGGCGGCAAGGAGGGGGAGACGGCTCCCTTCTGCGCCCCCTGCGGCGTTTGCAGGCAGGTTATGGCGGAATTTTGCGGAAAAGATTTCCGGGTCCTCCTCGGCAATTCGGCGCATTTCGAAGCCTACCCCTTAGACATGCTCCTGCCGTTTTCCTTCACCGAGAAGGATCTTTCCTGAATTTCAAAGCCCTTTCGGCTTTTGAGTTTCGCCCGAAAAACTTTCAATTTGTATGAAAAAACATTTGCATAGAGTAGTTGCGGCGCTTCTTGCGGCGACCTTTGGCCTTGCGGCCCTCTGCGCCTGCCAAAAGCCCCAAACCCCCAACCCCGTCCCGCCCGATCCCGCAGGGAGCGCGCGGCTCACCTTCTATGCCGTCAACGACTTGCACGGCAAATTCATCGACACGGCGGGGCAGCCCGGCGTGGATGAGTTTACGGCGTATATGAAGCGGCTCTACGACGACCCCTCGCGCGAGGAAGTTCTGCTCTCGTCGGGAGACATGTGGCAGGGCACGGTGGAGTCGTCCACGACCAAGGGCAAGCTCATGACGGAGTGGATGAACGAAGTCGGGTTCGTCTCCATGACGCTCGGCAACCACGAATACGATTGGGGCGCAGACGTGCTCGGGCCCAACAGCGAGCTTGCGGAGTTTCCCTTCCTCGCCATCAACGTCACGCAAGACGGGCAGCCCGTCAGCTATTGTCAGCCCTCCACGGTGGTGGAGCGGGACGGCCTCAAGATCGGCATCATCGGCGCCATCGGGGACTGCCTCGGCTCCATCTCGGGCGACTTTAAGAAGGGTCTGCGCTTTGCGACGGGCGACGAACTCACCGCGCTCGTCGAGGCGGAGTCCGCGCGCCTGAGGAGCGAAGAGGGGTGCGGGTTCATCGTCTACTCCATCCATGAGGGCGGCGACAGCTATTCTTCCTCCAAGGTCACACAAGTGAGCAACGCGGATATCCCTTACTACGACACGGCCCTCTCCGACGGCGCCGTCGATCTCGTGTTTGAGGCGCATTCCCACAAGGCCTACATTTTGCAGGATGAATACGGCGTCTACCACTTGCAGGGCGGCGGGGAAAACAGCGGCGTGAGCTGTGCGGACGTCGTCTACCACTTCGATACGAAGCAATACGAAGTGACGCCGCGGATCGTTTCCGCCTCCGATTATTCGGAGAACTATTGGTCCGACGCCTCCGTGGAGGAGATCTATAGCAAGTACTTCCCCGACAGCGACCCCTATAAGACGGTGCTCGGCAAGAATTCCTCCTCGTGGAGCTCCAATGCGATCGCGGAGCAGGTGGCCCGGCTCTACTATGAGAAGGGCACGGAAGTGTGGGGGGAGGAATATTCCATCGTGCTCGGCGGCGGGTATCTCAAGACGCGCAGCCCCTATTCGCTCGCGAAGGGAAACGTCACCTATGCCGACGTCTTTTCCATCCTCCCCTTCGATAATCAACTCGTGCTCGGCTCCATCAAGGGCAGCGACCTTCGGAAGAGGTTCCTGTCCGATCGGGACAACTATCACTGCTACTCCACGATTTCCACCTCCGCCGTCTCCGACAACGCGACGTATTACATCATCGTGGACAGCTACACATCCACATATTCATCGAACAACATCACGGAGATCGCCCGCCTGCAGGAGGAATTCTACGCGCGCGATCTTCTCGCGGAATACATCGCCGCGGGCAAGCGGGCATAACATTGAGAGAGGAGGGCGGCAAGAGCCGCTTCCTTCAGGAGGAATTTCCGATGCGCATGTACGATATCATCAAGAAGAAACGCGACGGCGGCGAACTCACCACGGAGGAGATCGGCTTCTTCATCCGCGGCGTCACCGACGGCAGCATCCCCGATTACCAGATCTCCGCGCTGTGCATGGCCATCTATTTTCAGGGCATGACGGTGCGGGAGACCTGCGACCTCACCTATGCCGTGCGCGATTCGGGGGAGAAGCTCAATTTCTCCGCCATCCGCGGGATCCGCGTAGACAAGCATTCCACGGGCGGCGTGGGGGATAAGACGAGCCTCGTCGTCGCGCCCATCGTCGCCTCCTACGGCGTGAAAGTCGCCAAGATGAGCGGCCGCGGCCTCGGCCATACGGGCGGCACGGTGGATAAGCTCGAGGCCATTCCTGGCTTTGCGACCACCCTCTCCGACGAGGCGTTTGTGCGGCAGGTCAACGAGATCGGCCTCGCCATCGTGGGGCAGTCGCGGCAGTTCGCCCCCGCCGATAAAAAGCTCTACGCCCTGCGCGACGTGACGGCGACGGTAGACAGCATGCCCCTCATCGCCTCGAGCATCATGGGCAAAAAGCTCGCCGCCGACGACGACTGCATCGTGCTCGACGTCAAGACGGGTAGCGGCTCCTTCATGAAGAGCACGGAGGAGAGCAAGGCGCTCGCCCGCCTCATGGTGGATATCGGCAAGGGCGCGGGCAAAAAGACGGTGGCCCTCATCACCAACATGGATCGGCCGCTCGGCTATGCCATCGGCAACTCCCTCGAGGTCATCGAGGCGGTGGAGACGCTGAAGGGCCGCGGCCCGGAGGATTTCACCGAAGTGTGCCTTACGCTGGCGGCTTACATGCTCTCCCTCGCGGACATGGGTACCCCCGAAGAGGCCAAGGCGCTCGCACGGAAGGCCATCGAAAACGGCAGCGCGCTCCGAAAATTCATGGAGACGGTGGCGGCGCAGGGCGGAGACGCAAGTTGCATCGCAGACACGGAGAAATTCGCCAAGGCGCAATATTCGTATCCCGTGCTCTGCCCTGTGAGCGGCTACATTTTGCGGGCGGACGCCGAACAATACGGCCTTTCCAGCCTCGCGCTCGGCGCGGGCCGCAACAAGGTGGAGGACGCGATCGATTACAGCGCGGGCATCCTCTTGAAGAAAAAGACGGGGGACTTCGTCGAAAAGGGCGAGCCTGTTGCCTATCTCTTCTCAAACGATCCCTCCCGCTTCGAAAACGCCGCGCAGATCTTGCTCTCCGCGACGACGTTCGGGCCCACCATGCCCGAGGATGAGCCTCTCATTTACGATATCATCGCATGATCCCGCGCGTTTGCGGGGCTTAAATTCCTATGGCCAAACTCTATTTCAAATTCGGGACGATGGGTTGTTCCAAGACGGCGCAGGCCCTCATCACCAAGTTCAACTACGAGGAGCGCAACATGAAGGTGCTCCTCCTCAAGCCCGCCATCGACACGCGCGACGGGGCCACCGTCGTGAAGTCCCGCATCGGCCTTTGGCAGGAGGCCGTCTCCGTGGCGGCGGACGTCGATCTTTTCCGGCTCTATGAGGAGTCGTATGCCGATCGCGACGTCGTCATCGTCGATGAATGTCAATTTCTCACGCCCGAGCAGGTAGACGAGCTCTCCGACATCGTGATGGAGAAAGACATCCCCGTGCTGTGCTTCGGCCTCGCGACGGATTTCACCACGCATCTGTTCCCGGGCAGCAAGCGGCTGTTTGAGATCGCGGAATCCATCAGCGAAATTAAATCGGTCTGCACATGCGGCGCCAAGGCAACGGTCAACGCGCGCGTCGACGATCGGGGCATGATCGTCACGGAGGGCTCGCAAGTTTTGCTCGGCGGCAACGACCGCTATGTGGCGATGTGCAGGAAGTGCTGGCTCAGAATGCGCGAACAACAGGCAGGAGGAAACATACAATGATCCACGCAAAGAAGGCAGTGTTCGGTTTGGCCGCGGCGGCCATGGGGCTTACCCTCATGTTCGCGGGCTGGGGCGGTTGGACGGCGGCGTCGGCCGCCACGGAAGGGGATTATTATGCCTCCGTCACCGAGACGGAAGGCTTGCCTCTCCTCGGGCAGATCCACGACCTCATCACAAAGACGCATACGCGCTACACGAGCTACGAGGACTGCAAGAACCCCACCTATGTCCAGCGGACGGACCCCGGCCCCGACGGCGAGCTCATGGAATTCTATGCGCAAGCCAAGCTCTCCGCAACGTGGGAATCGGGCCACTCGGGCACGTGGAACAGGGAGCATGTCTGGTGTCAGAGCCTCTCGAACGGCCTTTGGGGGCAGGGCGGCGGCGGAAGCGACCTACTGCACATCCGTCCCACCGAGAGCCGGGTCAACTCCGCGCGCGACAACGATAAATACGGGGAAACCACAAGCGGTACGACGATTTGGTACCGCGACAAGAGCGATACGCAGATCGCCGTTGCCGGGTATGAGCAGGGGGCGGTATTCGAACCCATCGACGCGGTGAAGGGCGACGTCGCGCGCATCGTCATGTATGTGTACACGCACTACAATACCTATGCCAACGTCGGCGGCACGACCAACGGAAGCGGGAACGCGAGCTACTTCGGCACGCTGAAATTCACCAACGTCATCTCGGCCGCCTCGGAGGATGAGGCGGTGGAACTGCTCTTAAAGTGGCACAATGACGACCCCGTGGACGCGCTCGAAATAGCGCGCAACGAGGCGGCGGCGGACATTCAGGGCAACCGCAATCCCTTCGTCGATCACCCCGAGTACGCGGACATGGTATGGTCGGAAGGCGCCGTCGGCCCCAAGGACCCCGTGGGCGACGTGGTAGGGCCGGTGGACCCCGAGGCGGATACGATCACGATCACGCTCGAGAGTTTTGCCCTCACGGATGGCTACGGATTCAAGAGATGGTCCGAGGGCGGCATCGGCGGCGTCGCCTTCATCTATGGCGGGAGCGGCTCTTATCCCGCGAACAAGGGGATGCAGTTCAACAAAAATCGAGATAGCTATTACTTTGCGAGCAATGTGGCTGCGTCGCGCCCCATTCGATCGATCACCGTAAAGAGCTATCGGGGGACGACGGACAGCCCTTGGAAGCTCCTCACCTCGGACACGCCCTATGGCGAAGTCGCGAAAAAGCCCACGAACGGCACCGACCACGGCACCAAGACGGTCACGGAGGGCGGCGTCACATGGGTGCTCGATTGCGAGGATACCTATTTTGCGCTGACCTATGAATTAGAAAAGAGTTCGGGCGCGGCGTATCTCGATAGCATTCTGATAGAGTATGCCCCCGCGGAAACGCCCGGCGGCGACGATAACCCCGGCGGCGACGTGAATCCCGGCGGCGACGTCAACCCCGGCGGCGACGTCAACCCCGGCGGCGAAGATAACCCCGGCGGCGACGATAACCCCGGCGAAGAGAATCCCGGCGGAAGCACGCCTTCCGAGGGCTCCTCGAACAAGAAAGGGTGCAACGGCACCATCGGCGCAGGCGCGGGAATGTTCGCGGCGGCGGCTTTTCCTGCGGCCGTTGCGGCTGCGCTCGTGCGTCGGCGCAAGCAATAGTTTCGCGAGGGAGAGGCGTTTCCCCTCCCTTGTTTGGGAAAATGCGGAGTTTTCGGAAATTTGTCGGTTTTTGGGGAAACAATAAATTGAATTCAGATTGACATCTCCGCCGCAGAATGCTATAATTTTAATTGTTGGGATACATAGCGGAACAAGGGACGCGCTTTTCGTCCGGATCGGTTTGAATCGGAATTCACTCTTGGGAGGAAGAGAGATTATATGCTTCGCTCATTACTTGCGCTCAATCCGCTCAGTTCAACGGATATCATCTTCTTCGTTGTGCTCGGAGTACTCGTTGTGCTCTGTATCGTCGCCTATTTTCTGATCCCCGTGATCAACAAAAAACAATATCAGGAAATGCGGGACAACCTCAAAAAGAGGGAGGCCGCGTTTCAGTCCAATGTGAAACGAACCGACGGATCCCCGTCGGTCGTTGCCGGTTTACCCGAAGAATTTTCCGATGAACCTGCAGCCGAGGCGCAGGATCCCACGGAACAATCGGGCGGCGCCGACGAGAAATGAAGAAGAACAGGATCTTCCCGGCCGTCATCTATTTTATCTTTACCTTCGGCATCGGCGTGGTGTTTTCGCTCACGTTGCCCGGCTATTTCGCCTCCTTCACCGTCCCCGCGGACGTGGTGGCAGAGGCCTTGGGGCGCGGCGATTTCGTCACGGGGCTCGTCCTCACGGAGCCCGTCGGCTTTGCCCGCGAGCCCGCGCTAAAGGCGAGTTTTGAGGGCGGCGGCGGTGTGATCTTATACGAAGCGGTGATGGAGGTGTTCGACCGCGACGCCGTCGATCCCGATGAGACCGCGGACAAGCTCACCCACGGGATGCTCTATTCCTGTTATACCGGGTTCGTCTATGGCATGAAGGGGCGCTACGATGTGTTCTCCACGCAGAAGAACGGCACGTCGCTCAAGGTGACGCAGGCGAACGGGCGGGAAATCACGCTCCCGCTCCTCGATTACGACCAAAACGGGGATGGCTCCAACGACGGCATCTCCAACTTCCTGCAGAGCGGATTCATCCTACTCGAGATCCGCAAAGAGGACGTTTCCTCCATCCGGTCCTTGGCGTTTACCGACCGCACGGGCGAGATCGCCTTCACCGCCTCCCCCGAGGAGGACCTCACCTTCGAGAGCGAATTTTACGATTGCTTTGCGGACATGGGTGCCTACAACGAGCTCGTCGCCCGCAGCGCGAGAGGGGAGGATACGGCCGAAGCGCGCAATGCTTACGTCAAAGAGGTGAAGGAAGCGCTCGGCGCCGCGCCGGGCTGCGAGGTGACAGCCGCCTCCGCCGAATACGCGGCCGCGGCCAAGGAGATCGGCCGGCGCGCCAATCAGAAGGCGATCCCCTTCATCATCCTCTATTTCGTCGCGATCTACATCATTGCAGACTTCCTCTTGGGGACGCACTTCATCATCCGCTTTTTCCAATGGTTTTTGTTCAAGGTGTGCAAGATCCCCCGCAAGGGCCAAAAGTCGCCCGCGAAAGGGGAGGTGTTCGGGCACGACTACTTCAGCACGGTCACGCTCACGCTCGACGTGGCGGAGGTGCCGGAGTTCAACGGTAGCGTGCAGATAAAGTACACCTTTGGCGGCGAGGAAGTCGTCTTTTCCCTCCTCAAATCCGATGGCTACACCGCGACGCAGCGCCTCAAAGCGGGCGTCTACGTCAATCCGTTCATTGATATCGACAGAACTTACGCTCCCTTGGATCTGCCCGAGAACCTCGAAGTCGAGGGGTACCGGATGGAGAAAACAATCAAAATAGTAAAGCGCGAGGTGTAACGCTTATGAGGATATCCATTCAGCACTTAACCAAGATCTTTCCCTCCCGCACGAAGGGCGGCGAAGCGGTGCATGCCGTGGAGGACATGAACATCGAGATCCCCTCCGGCCAGCTCGTGGGTCTGCTCGGTCCCTCCGGTTGCGGGAAATCGACCACGCTCTTCATGTTGAGCGGGTTGGAGAGCCCGACTTCGGGCAAGATCCTCTTCGACGACCAGGATGTCACCACCCTTGCCGCCGAAAAACGGGGCATCGGCTTGGTGTTCCAGAACTACGCGCTCTATCCTCACATGACGGTGGAGCAAAATATCCGCTTCCCCCTCGACAACATGCGCATCAAGAAGGAAGAGGGCAACGCCCGTGCGCTCGACGCGGCGCGGCTTGTGCAGATCGAGGACCTCATGTCCCGCAAGCCCAACGAGCTCTCGGGCGGCCAGCAGCAGCGCGTCGCCATCGCCCGCGCGCTCGTCAAGATGCCCAACGTGCTCCTTCTCGATGAGCCGCTCTCCAACCTCGACGCTCGCCTCAGATTGCAGACGCGGGAGGAGATCAAGCGCATCCAGCGCACGACGGGGATCACCACGGTGTTCGTCACGCACGATCAGGAAGAGGCGATGAGCATCTGCGATACCATGGTCGTCATGAAGCTCGGCGTCGTCCAGCAGATCGGCGCCCCGCAGGACATTTACGACGATCCCAACAACCTCTTTGTCGCCAACTTCCTCGGCACGCCCCCCATCAACATCTTCAAGGGATACACGGAGGGCGGCAAGGTGTATATCGGCGGGGAGGCCGTGGCCGAAGCGCCCGCGTCGTGCGGGTACGAGAACCGGGAAGTCTACGTCGGCATCCGCCCCGAGGGCTTCATCTACGACGCCGAGGGCGCCTTCACGCTCCGCGTGGACCACATCGAGGTCATGGGGCGGGATAAATCGGTCGTCTCCGTGCACGAGTGCTCCACCAAGCCGACCGTGCGCTCCATCATCGACAGCGACGTAATGTTGCCGCCGGACGCCGAGACGCTCCGATTCAATATCAAACCCTACAAGCTGTTCCTGTTTGACGCCGAGACGGAAGAGAGGTTGAGATGATGGAAGAGAAAGAAACCGTTGCAACGCTTGCCGAGACGCCCAAGGAGCGCAACAAGCCCGGCCTCGGTGCACGCTTCAAGCGCGAAAAGGCGCCTGCGGGAGGGGATGGCCTCACTCCCGAAGGCCCCACGCTCAGCCGCGGGGAGAGATTCCGCCGCGGTCTCCGGTCGCAGAGCGGCTGGCTCTTCGTCACGCCGGCGCTCATTTTGATGGCCGTTTTCACCTTCTATCCCATCATCGCGGCGTTTGTCGGATCTTTCCAACAGCAATACAACGGGATGACGGGCACCTTCAACGGGTGGGGGTTCGACAATTTCATTCGTGTTTTGAAAGGCGACACGGGAACCGGCGGAGCCAACTTTGTTCAATGTTTAGTGAACACGTTGCTTCTGACCTTTGTTTCCGTGCCCCTTTCTACATTACTCGCCCTTCTCATCAGTGTGGCGCTCAACTCCATTAAGCGGGTGCAGAAGCTCTACCAGACGGTATTTTTCCTTCCCTACCTCACCAACGCGCTCGCCATGGGCGCCGTGTTCGCGACCTTCTTCAAGATCATCGGCACGCCGAACAACACGGACACGGTGGGCATCGTCAATATCGTCCTCGGCTGGTTCGGCATCAAGCCCATCGACTGGGTGGGCCTCCAATCGCCCCATTGGCAACTCGGGAAGCTCAATATTCCTTGGGCGAAATACATCGTCACGATCATCTATGAGGTTTGGTCGGGCCTTCCCTTCAAGATCCTCATCCTCTTCAGCGCGATGCAGTCCATCAACAAGCAGTATTACGACGCCGCCAAGGTAGACGGCGCGAGCCGCTGGACCGTCCTTTGGCACATCACCGCGCCGATGATCATGCCGCAGATCAGTTACCTCTTGGTGACGGGCATCATGGGCGGCATGAAGCAATACTCCGCCATCGTCGGTCTCTTCGGGGAGACGATGGGCATGAACTACGACATGGGTACCATGGTCGGCTATCTCTATAATTACATCGGCCTCGGGCAGACGGGCTATGCCTATGCCGGATCGCTGATCCTCTTCGTGATCATCATGATCATCACATGGATCAACAACTTGATCACGAAAAAACGGACGACGTATTGATAAGGAGAGAATGGCATGGCGAAATCATCTAAGAATCAGAAAGCGCCCGTAGTTGTCGGGCAATGGGATCTCTCCGCCGGCGACGAGGGGTTCGACGCCGAGAAGGCCCAAAAGCGGGCCAAGATCCTGCACATCGTCAAAAATGTCTTTGTCTATCTGTTTTTGACGGTCTGCGCAGTCCTTGCCTTCCTGCCCTTCTATTGGATGCTCATGTCCTCCGTCAAGACGGAGATGGAGTTCCGCGAATCGGTGCCCACCTTCTTCCCGCACAGCTTCCAGTGGAAGAACTATTGGATGGTATTCCATCAGGTGACGGGCACGCGCGGAGGCGCCTCCTTCGGGCAGATCCTCATCAACACCATTGTCGTCGGGCTGCTCTCCACCTTTTTGGGGCTCGTCGTCATTGTGGTAACGGCCTACGCCCTCGCGCGCATGGACTTCAAGGGGAAGAACATCCTCTTCGCCGTCATGCTCGCCACGATGATGATCCCCGGCGAACTCTTCACCGTCTCCAACTACATCACGGTAGCCAAGGCGGGCATGACCAACTCCTACACGGTGCTCATCTTGCCCTTCCTCGTCAGCGTCTACTATATCTACCTGCTTCGGAACAACTTCATGCAGATCCCCAACTCGCTCTATCAAGCGGCGAAAGTCGATGGTCTCAGCGATCTCGGGTACCTGCTCAAAGTCATGATCCCGCTCACCGCGCCCACGCTCATCTCCATCACGCTGCTCAAATTCATCGGCACATGGAATAGCTACATCTGGCCCCGCCTCGTCAACGCCCAGCAGTGGCAGCTCATCACCAACTGGGTCACGGGCGGATTTGTAGACCGCGTCCAGCCGACGAGCCCTTGGGGCGAGAATTGGACGATCTACGGCGGTCTCTACGGCACCTCCGAGACGCTCGACACCCTCAAGATGGCGGCCGTCTGCATGGTCAGCCTTCCTCTTCTCATCCTCTTCATCTTCTGCCGGAAATACATCATGCGCGGCGTTTCCAAGAGCGGCACGAAGGGTTGATATTTGGCGGTTGCGGCCGCGAACTCATCGGATTTCTCCCGGGCCCTTCGGGCAGGGCAGAGATAAAATTAAAAAAAGGAGAACAACATGAAGAAGCTTATCACAATTGCGCTGGCGAGCTGTATGGCCATCACGGGCTGCGTTACGATCGCGGCGTGCGGCGGCGGAGCGGACTATAATCACACGATTTTGTTCTACTCTTCGCAGGGCGACGCGCTTGCTACCGTAACGGAGGAGGCGATCGCGGCGTTTGAGGAAAAGTATCCCGGCTGGACGGTGGAGCACACCAAACCCGGCGGATACGACGAGGTTTTGGATAAAGTCCGTCAGGACCTTACCGCAGGCCTCCAGCCCGATCTCGCCTATTGCTATGCCGACCACGTCGCCCAGTACATCGAGAGCGGCAAAGTGGTGGATATGGACCAATACCTCACAAACGGCGAGAGCTACACCTACACCGTAGATGAAGTGGACTACACCGTGGATCGCATCGGCTTCACCGAAGAGGAAGTGGAAAACTTCATCCCCGGCTACCTCGAAGAGGGCCGCGCGAAGAACTTCACGGGCTACGCCGATGCGGGCCTCACCGAGACGGCGCTCCTCACCCTTCCCTTCGTCAAGTCCACCGAGCTTCTTTATTACAACCCCGATGCGCTCAAAAAGCTCGGCTATAGTGAGGCTCCCGAAACGTGGGACGATCTCTGGAAGATGTGCAAGGAAGCGCGGCAGATGTGGCCGACCTGCACCCCTCTCGGCTACGACAGCGAGGCCAACTGGTTCATCACCATGGCGGCGCAGCGGAACTTCGGCTACACGGACCCCGATCCCGCCAACCACTTCCTCTTTGTGAACAGCGGCGCCGAAGAATGGCTTGGCGAGATCGCAGAATACCACGATCTCGGATACTTCACCACGCAGCAGGAGTACAATAGCTACACGAGCGGCCTCTTCATCAAAGGGCCGGAGAACGGCGGCCTCGTATTCTGCATCGGTTCCTCGGGCGGCGCAAGCAACCAGGCCGGCAACGATTTCACGACGGAAGTCGCGCCCATCCCCGGCACCATGCGCGATGGCGAGCTCCACGCGGAGTGCATCAGCCAGGGGCCTTCCCTTGTCATGCTTGCGGGCGGCCACAAGGCGGCCAACCCCACCGAGAAGCAGATCATGACCTTCCAGTTCATCAAAGAACTGCTCGATATCAAATTCCAGGCCAAGTTTGCAAAAGAGAGCGGCTACAACCCCATGCGCACCGAGGTCTATGAGGAAGAGGGCTACGCTGCCTTCCTCGCGCAGAAAGACCCCGAGACAGGGAAGGATATCACCGTCAAGAAGGATCTCGTCACTTCCAAGGCGGCTGCCGCGGCGCAGCTTCTCACCGAGCGCTTCTTCACCTCTCCCGCATTCGTCGGTTCCTCCACGGCCCGTGCGCAGATGACGACCGTCGTGCAGTATGCGATGCTCGGCCAAAAGGCGCCGCACAAAGCGCTCGAAGATGCCTACTACGCATGCGGCGGGAAATAATCGGAAACAGGAATGAAAACGAAAAAATTATTTTTGATATTGGCCACCGTCGCGGCGATCGCGATGGGGAGTATCCTCGGCGCGTGCGGCGGCGGAAAGCCCAAGATCACGGACAACACCGAGCACTTCGATAAGATCACCAAGACGCTCAAGCTCTCCAAGAGCTACGAGGGCAAGACGCTGATGAAGAAAGGCGGCGGCGGGATCGGCAAGGCCACCCTTGTCGGAGACACCACCGATGGCGACACCTCCAACTTCGCGCTCGAAGAGGGGGGCACCATTGCCGTGCGCTACTTGGGCGTGGATACGCCCGAGAGCACCGCAGGCTGGGAACGTTGGGGCAAGGCCGCGAGTAACTTCACCAACGAATGTCTGCAGGGCGCCGAGGTCGTCCTCGAATCGGGCACGGGCGACGTGCCCAAGGGCGATTCCTCGGGCGGCCGGCCCATGTGCTATGTGTGGTACCGCAAGACGGCCAAGGAAAAATTCAAACTGCTCAACCTCGAGCTCGTCGAAAACGGTTTCTCCTATAACAATGAGGACGCCACGAGCAGCTACTATAAGTATTTCCAGAAGGCCGAGGAGTTCGCCCGTAGCGTACAGGCCCACCTCTTCTCCAAGCTCAAGGATCCCATCTACGATATCGAGGCCATCGACGCCACGGTGAAAGATATCGTCACGTCGCCCAATACATACGCGGAATACACCAAGGTCCGCCTTGTGGCCTACGCCTCGGAGATGTACACGGCGAGCTCGGGCGCGCTCACGTTCACGCTCGGGCAATACGACGAGGAGACGGGCAAGGTATATAGCCTCACGCTCTATGCCGGCCACATCGCCTCCTTGGCGAGCATGCGGGTGGGGGACCTCTATCACATCATCGGGGTCCTGCAAAAGCACGATGGGGGTTGGCAGCTCACGGGCGTACAGCTCAGCGACTACAATTCCAAGGGCGACCCGAATAAGACGTGGAGATCGCAAGTCGCTTACTATCTCTGCTTCGACGAGACGCAAACGTACTACACCCAAAAGATCACTTCCAATTTCTATAGCGACCTCACCGTCACGTCCGTCAACCTCGAGGGGACCAAGCTCACCTTCGAGGGGACCGCTACGGAAGTAGACGGCTCCACGCCCTCCTTCACCTTCACGGTGGAAGTGCCGGAAGGCTATTCCGGCGCGATCCAAGTGGGGTCGGTCCTCACCATCAAGGGCTGTTACCAATTCGAGGCGGGCTCCGGGCAAGTCACCGTCCCGAGCTATTCCAACATCAAGATCAAATAAAAAAGGAGATAAGGTATGAGAAGCAAGAAACTGGCGCTTATTGCGTCAACGATCCTGTGTGCGATCTGCATGATCTTCGGCATCGTCGCATGCGGTGGCGGATCTGCGGGAGACGCGATCAAAGCGTATATCTTCCCTCAGGCCGAGACGCTTGTGAGCGAGGACTTCAGCTTGCCCAAGCGGATCGGGGAAAACAACTCTGTTTCTGTCAAGTGGAAATCGAGCAACACGAACGCGATCGCCATTGAGGACGGCGGCGAGCAGTACACTGCCAAAGTCACCCTTCAGGATGAAGTCACCGAAGTCACGCTCACCATTTCCTCCGGCAGCGCCTCCAAAGACTTCATCGTCCGCGTCGGCAAGCTCGATGTCTACACCTTCATGCAGCGGTATTCGTTCCCGCAGAGGAACACCGCCGTCTCCGAGGATTTCGACCTCGATACTTCCGTCACGGTGCAGGGCAAGACGGCTACGATCGCTTGGAGCGTCGATCCCGATTACGCCGATTTCATCGCGCTCGATGGGACCAAAGTCGTCGTCACGCCCGGCGATGAGCTTACGGCCGTCAAGATCAAGGCTACCTTCACCTATGGCGAAGAAGAAGCTTCCATGAGCTATCCCTTCAACGTCGTGCCCGCGCTCTCGCACAGGCAGTCCGTCAATAAGATGTATTCCATCGACGGCTACCCGCTCACCCTCAGCGGCTACATCGTCAACGTTTTGGAGACGTCCGCAAGCTACGGCAATGCGACCCTCTTCATGATCGACGACGACTTCTGCAGCGGCTACTATCTGTATCGGATCAAGATCGATAAGGACAACATCGATAAATACGTTGAAGGCGCGCACATCACCGTCTCCAATGATACCGCCAAGAATTTCAATGGCCTTTGGGAAAACAACGGCGGCGGCACGGCTACCGTGGACGACCAAGAGCCCATCAACCCGAGAGAAAAGATCTATGCGTTCGATACCGATCTCCTCTCCGGCGTTCCTTCCATGATTTGGCACGAGTCCACGCTCGTCAGCCTCTCCGGTTGGAAAGTAAAATCCGTCGAGACGGCTCCCGATGCTGTCGATGATCAGACCAACACCTACATGTTCACCGTGGAGCGCGGCGATGTCTCCATCCCCGTCCGTTTCTCCAAATATGTTGGCCGTACCGACGCGGAGCGCGCCGATCTCCTCGCTATGTGGAAATCCATCGAGGTCGATACCTACGTCGATATCACGGGTCTCCTCGGCAACTACAATGGCTACCAGATCCAGCCCGTCCTCGCAAGCGACATCACCAAGGTGAACGCAGAGGGCACCAATACCGATGGCGCCAAGGTCAAGGCCGCCGTAGACGCCGTCAATGCCAAGGTCAAGACGAACTTCTCGGGCCTCATCACGTCGGATCAGTCCTTCCCGATGCCCACTTCCGAACAGGGCGTCACCATCACCTACACCGTCATGGGCAAGAAAGACGGCGCCACCGTCTCCTACGAGAACGGCACGCTCACCGTCAATCCCGTCGCGACCAATAAGAACACCGAGGTCGAAGTCACCTACACGATCGGGGACTACACCGCCTATGGCTTCTTCACCGTCCGCAACTATAAGGCGAGCGCCACCGAACTCCTCGCAGACGCCAAGGCGAACGTGGAGGCTGTCGGCCCGCTTGAAACCAAGGTGGCCGGCAACGTCACCATCCTTCCCGCGGATGTAGACCTCTTGGGCGCGGAAATTTCTTGGGCGATCGCGGATGCTCCCGCTTGGGCGTCCGTTTCGGGCAACACCGTCACGATCACCGAGCTCCCCGCCAAGGCTACCGCCCTCACCCTCACCGCGACCCTCACCTTGGGCACCGAGACCACGACGGCCACGATCACCCTCAACGTCGCGGCCAAGCCCGCCGCCACCTTCCAGGCGCTCGAAGCCCCCGTTGCCGGCGATTACATCTTCGCGCTCTATCAAGGCAATCTTGAAAAGTGGCTGTATTCCGCGGGAACCGTCAACGAAAGCAACTTCGGCTTCACCACCGAGAACTATGAAGAAGCGGCTCAGTATACCCTCACCGCCTCCGGCGATGGTTGGACGATCCAGCTCAAGAGCGACGGCAAATATCTCGAACTCAACTCGAGCCATCGGATGGAGTTCGTCGATGCCTCCACGCAGACTTGGAAGTGGGATACCACGAACAAGGTATTCACCTTCGACGTCAACAACGTTACCTACTACCTCGGCACCTATAACGATTTCAACACCATCTCCGCAAGCCCGGTAAGCTACTTGTCCGGCTCCTCCAACTTCGTCGGCCACTTCGGCAACATGAGCGGCACCGGCAGCACAACGCCGAGCGGCGAAAAGGGCACCGAGAGCAATCCTTACACCGTTGCCGAGATCCTCGAGCTCGCGCAGGACCTTGCGGACGGCAGCTATTATCAAGTCAATGGTGCAAATGCCAAAGTCTATGTCAAGGGCTATGTCACCAATGTCGGTACCATTTTCAAAACCTACGGCCTCAGCTCCGTTATGATCGCGGACGAGAAGGGCGGCACGACGCAGCTCAAACTCTACACGATCAATTGGGGCGACGCTATGCCGGCCCCCAATCCCATCCCCGCGGATAGCCCGCTTACGGTTGGCGACTATGTTGTCTGCTACGGCTTTGTGAAGAATTTCCAAGGCACGATCGAAGTCGATAAAGACGGCACGAATTATCCCACCTTCACGACTTGGACGAAGGTAGGCGGCGGCGAAGAGCCCGCTCCCGGCCCCGGCGGCGAAGAAGAGCCCGAGCACGATGACGAGAAATACGGTTCTGAAACCGAGCCCCTTACCGTTGAAGAGGCCCTCGCCCTTGCAGAAGAGGAATGCACGGGAAGTGGTAGCTTTACGCAGCAAGTCGTCTATATGACGGGTATTGTCAAAGCCAATCCCACCGACAAGGGGAACTACTATCAAAACCTCACTTTGGTGGATTTGACCGATTCCACAAAAGAGATTCTCGTGTACACGATCAATCTCAGCGATGGCGTTGCGGCTCCTGTTCAGCATGATATCGTCGTGATCTGCGGCTATATCAAGAATCACGAGGGCACCACCATTGAATTCGCCTCCAACAGCGGCACATATGTGTATCTCGTGAAGAATACGCGTGGCGAATCGACGATTACAATCGGTGAACACGAAGGTGCCACGGTCAGCGAACTTCCTCAGAACAACAAAGCGACGAATGGCGCAGAAGTGACGTTCAAAGTCGTTCCGGAGCAGGGCAAGAAGATCGTTTCCGTGAAGGTTTACGGCGAAACGCTCACAGCAACGGACGAAAATACCTATAAGTTTACGGTCAATGGTGACGCTACCATTGAGGTAGAGACCGCAGGCGAGAGCGAAGCGGTTGCAGAGTTGCTTTATTCCCTGAATAGCGACGAACAGCCCATAGGGAAAAACAACGCCTATGACAAGAGTGGCGATGTGGAGTATGAAAATGTCACTTGGGCTGTGGAAGGAAATGCAGCGGTGGATGCAAACACGCAAAAGCCTTGGCGTTTCGGCGGCAAGAACTCGAACTGCACCGATAAAGACCGTGCCCTTACAGGAAAGACGGCGATTCCCGGAAAGGTCGAAAAGATCACGCTTCAGTTGACGGACGGCGGGAGCATTACGGTCAATAGTGTGACGCTTAAAGTCTATAAAACGGATCCCACGGCTGAAGGTGCTACGCCGATTTCTACGAAGGAAATCACCTATCAGAAGGGCGTTGCCGTCGATATTACGGCGGGTACAGACGATTGGACGGACTGCTTCTACCAGATCGTTTTCAACTTGACTGTCAGCGCGTCGGGCAACAAGTATGTCAGTATTGATAAGTTGGAGTTCTACGGTACTCCCGCTTCCGCTACGGTAAGCGCACCCGCAGAAGTTGCGGTCCTTCCCGGCAAGCAGTTCTGAACGTAAGAACAAAAAAGACAGCCTTTCTTCGGAAAGGCTGTCTTTTTGTGTGCAAATAATTCGTCGTGCCGAAGTTTCCAATTTGTCATGCCGATGCTCCCAATTTGTCATGCTGAGCGAAGTCGAAGCATCTCCTTAAATAATGCGGATTCCTCGGCTGCGCTCGGAATGACGTGAGGGCTCCCAATCCGTCATGCCGATGTTCCCAATTTGTCATGCTGAGCGAAGTCGAAGCATCTCCTTATTATCGATAGGGCATCAATTCTTCCCACTTGGGATTTAATTCCGCAATGAGGGCATCTTTTTTCGACCGTCTCCAACCTTTGAGTTGCTTTTCACGATGGATGGCGTCATTCATGTTATTCCACTGCTCGCAATAGACGAGTTTGTGCAAATGATATTTTTTTGTGAAGCCGTCGAATTCGCCGCTTCGGTGTTCCCGCATACGACGTTCCAAATTGTTCGTTACGCCCGTGTAAAGCACAGTGTTTTCTTCGTTCGTCAACATGTAAACGTAGGGCATAGGGTTCTCCTTTTTGTGCTTCCAATTCGTCGTGCCGAAGTTCCCAATTCGTCATGCCGATGCTCCCAATCCGTCATGCTGAGCGAAGTCGAAGCATCTCCTTAAATAATGCGGATTCCTCGGCTGCGCTCGGAATGACGTGAGGGCTCCCAATCCGTCATGCTGATGTTCCCAATTCGTCATGCTGAGCGAAGTCGAAGCATCTCCTTAAAATAATGCAGATTCCTCGGCTGCGCTCGGAATGACGTGAGGCGGATTCCTCGGCTGCGCTCGGAATGACGTGAGGCGGATTCCTCGGCTGCGCTCGGAATGACGCGAGGCGGATTCCTCGACTGCGCTCGGAATGACGTGAGGCGGATTCCTCGACTGCGCTCGGAATGACGTGATTAGAATTTCCCTCAACCCACCTTTTTGGTGGCGGCGGAGAGGGCGGAAAAATCGGTGAGATCGCTCCTTAGAGGGGTCAGAGAAATGTACCCGGACATCACGGCGTCGGTGTCGAGCGAGAGGTCGTGCGTGTCCTTATAGAGACACACGAGGCGGGGCACCACCGTGCCGTCCGGCAAAAAGTCGAAGCTGTCGCTATAGATGGCGGGGCCCATCTTGGTGACGAGGATCTCCTCGCCTGCTTCGGGAAAGTTCACGTTGACGATCTCCGCAAAGTCGAACATGCGCCGCTGCAAGATCGCGTCGTAGGCGCGCCCGAGGTTTTTCACGGCATTGGAGAAGGAGTGGAAGGCGGCCGAGACGGCGAGTCCCTTCACGCCGAGCAGTGCGGCCTCGAAGCACGCCGCCACCGTCCCCGAATAGTGGATATCGGCCCCGAGGTTGGGCCCGTTGTTGATCCCCGAGATGACGAGGTCAAACTCCCGTTTCATGCCGAGAATGGCCACGCGCACGCAGTCGGCGGGGGTGGAATCGACGCTATACGCCTCCACATCCCCGAAGCAATCGCGCCTTTTCACCTCATAGCCGTTTTGGATCTCAATGGAGTGGCTCTTGGCGCTCTGTTGGAATTTCGGCGCGACGACGCACACCTCTCCGAGCGTCTTGGCCCATTCCACGAGATAGGAGAGCCCCTCGGCCTCGATGCCGTCGTCGTTTGTCAGTAAGATCTTCATAACCACCCCTCGTGCGTGGCCTTATATTCCCCGAGCAGGGCGTCGGCCTCCGCGATCAATTCTTCCATCTCCTGTTTGGAAAAGACGGTGGCCCCGGCCGCCATGTTGTGCCCTCCGCCGTGATGCCGGATGGCGAGATCGTTGATGCCGAGGAAGCGCGAGCGCAACCGTACGCGGATATTCTGCTTTTCGAGGTTGTCGATAAAGGCGATCCAAATGAGGCTGCCGCGGATATCCGAGAGCTCGGAGACGAAGCTCGAAGCCGCCTCGAGCGTGAGTTGAAAGCGCTCCTGCGCCTCCGCGTCCATGTAGAGATACGCCACGCCGTTCTTGGTGATCCGGATGTGGTCGTAGACGTACGATTTGAGCTTGAAGCTCGCAAACTCCTCCGAATAGAGGTTGGCGAAGAGGGTCTCGCAGTCCACCCCATAGTCGAGCATCGCGCCCGCGAGCCGCATCGTCTCGCCCGTGACGCCCTCGAAGCGGAACCTGCCGCTGTCCGTCACCATGCCCATATAGATGAAGGTCGCGGCCTCCTTGGAGATTTTGAGCCGATCGCGAAATCCCACGCAGAAATCCGCGATCATCTCGCAGGCCGAGGAGCGGAAATCCTCCACCCAATTGAGGTCGCCATAGGGGTCGGCCTCGATGTGATGGTCGATCTTGACGCAATACTTCGCGAGGGCATAGCGGCTGTTGGAGATGCGATTGCGCGTGCCCGTGTCGATGACGATGAGAAGGGCGTCCCGATAGACCTCCTCGGGCACCTCGTCCTCGCCGCCGCAGAAGGCGAGATAATCGGAAAAATCCTCGTCCGTGAGGTAGATCTTCTTGCTCGGATAGGTATCCCGCAAGACGCGCGCAAGCCCCATGGTGGAGCCGACGGCGTCCCCGTCCGGGCGGATATGGCGGGAGATGACGATGGTATCGAAGCGCTCGATGGTCTCGAGAACGGCAAGTTTGATCGCGCGGTTGTCCATATTACACCCCCTCCGAAGCGGCGAGCGCGTCGAGATCGGCAAGGAGCGCCATGGCCGTCTCGCGGTCGGGCACGGTACAGCCGCTCGCCTTCTTGTGCCCGCCTCCGCCGTATTTTACGGCGATGGGATTGATGTTATACCGGTTGGAGCGGATCTCCACGTGTACGCCGTCCTCTCCCTCCGTGAAGTTGACCCACACGAACACGCCTTTGATGTCGTGCATGAGGCTGACGAGCCCCGAGGAGACCACGGGCGCGGCGTCGCTGTTTTCGGGAAGGTCCTCGCGCGCGGTGTAGATATAGGCCACGCTGTGCTCGGTAAATTGGATCTTGTGCATGTTGTCGGCCCGCTCGATGATCACGGAGAACTCCTCCGCATAGAGGTCGTAGTAGAGCGACGCGAGGTCGATGGGCTGGGAGAGGAGGAAGGCCGCGAGTTCGAAGGTCCGCGCAGTGACGGAATCGAACACAAACCTGCCGCTGTCCGTCACCATGCCCATGTAGAGGGAGGTCGCGGAGGCCTTGGAGAGGCGGAGGCCCGTCTCTTTGGCGAACATTGCAACGAGCCCGCACGCGCTCTCATAGGAGCTGTCCACAACGTCGAGATCGGCAATGTGCTCGCAGTAGATGTGATGGTCGAAGCGCAACGTCTTTGTTGCGAGCTTGTAGCGGTCGTCGCAGATGAGGTGCGAGGAGCCGCAGTCGAGGATGACGGCGAGGGCGCCGCGGTAGGCCTCGTCGGGGATGTCGTCGAAGGTCACGTCCACGAAGGGGAAGCGCGTCGCAACGTCGCCCACCATGTAGACCTCCTTTTGGGGGAAGTTATCCTTGATGAGTTGCGCAAGGCCCATCTGGCTGCCCAAGGCGTCGCCGTCGGGGTGCGCATGGCGGTGGATGATGATCCGGTCGAATTGTTGAATGAGCGCGAGTGCTTGTTGAAACATAGGTTTTCTCCCTGAAAATTTCGGTCTCCGCGCGGGGCGGCGGGTCTTGGTAGGGCCGCATGGGCGGCCTTTGGTTGTGAGAAAAATATTATACCATATTTTCATCCGCTTGTCAACCTGTTGCGGCTTGACAAACGGCACGGAAATCGTTATAATAAAAAAGAAGAAAGCAGTTTGAGAGGTCGAGTATGAGAAAATATAGGATCCGCGTCGGCTTGGACGTGGACGACACGCTCTATGAATGCAATTCCTACGCCGTCTCCATCATCAACAGCCGCCATCCCGACGAAGAACCCATGCGCATCGAGGAGATCAATAGCTGGGGCAACAGCGGCCGCCATGCAGACGAGCGGATCGCCTTCTATTCCGATCCCGATTTCGTCCGCACGCAGCCCATCTCTCCGGGCGCGCAGGAATTCGTGAAAAAACTCTCGGAGATCGCAGACGTATTCTTTATTACAGCCGTCCCCGCATGCTGTATGAGCGCGCGCGCCGAACGGCTCATCGCGGACTTCCCCGAGATCCCCGCCCAGAACATCATGATGGGGACGCGCAAAGACGTCATCTCTCTCGACATCATGCTCGACGACGGCGCGCACAACATCTCCTCCTCCCGCGCGGCCTATCCCGTGCTCTTCCGCAAACCGTGGAACGCCGATCTCTCCGGTCTGCTCTCCGTGAACAGCTACGACGACTTCCTGCACTTCTGCGAGATGGTCTTGAGCTCCTTTTCGGAGAGATTTCCCCATCTCTCGGAGGGGGGCGTTTTGTGCCTCGTGGGGCCCTCCGGCTCCTCCAAGACGGAGATCGCCAACGAGCTCACGCGCCTCGAAGGCTTTGAAAAGCCGCTGACTTCCACAACGCGTCCCCGCCGCAAGACGGAGGGGGCCGGCTCCTACCGCTTCATCGACGAGGCGCGCTTCATTGAGGAAAAGAACGCGGGAAGCTACATCGAGACGACGGTCTATAGCGGCTACCACTTCGGCACGTCGCAAAAGGACATCGCGCCCATCGTGGAGCGCGGCCATGTCGCCGTCATCCCCATCGACATCTGCGGCGCGATCACGCTCAAAAATCTCTACCGCGAGCGCGCCATGCTCGTCTTTACGCGCAGGGAGCGGGCCGACGCCATCAAGAGCATCATCGGCCGCGAGATCGACATCGACGACAAGACGCGCCGCATCCTCTCGCTCGACTTCGAATACCGCAACAGCGAGGTCTGCGACGTGGAGGTCAACGTCGGAGACGACGTGCAGAGCGCCGTCACGCGCATCGTGGAACTCATCCGTCAGAACTGACGGCGCCCTCGCCCCGCCGCGGGTGGGGGAATGAGAGGGGCGCGAAAGGGGGATCCTGTGGATATGGAACATCTCTATGACGTCGCGATCGTCGGCGGCGGGATCGCAGGCTACACGGCCGCCCTCACCGCGGGCAATCTCCTCATGGATTACCTTTGGCTGGGCGATACGGCCTTTGGCGAAAAGCTCTGCCGTGCGGAGCGGGTGACGAATTTCCCCTCCTGCATGGGGAGCGGGAAAGACTTCGCCGCAGCCCTCACCCGGCAGATGGAGGGGGAGCATGTCGCGCTTACCCGCATGCGGGCGGACGGCGTTTACAAGACGGGCGACCGCTTCACCGTCACCTGCGGCAGGGAACAGTTTTTGGCGCGGACCGTCATTCTCGCCATCGGCGTGGAGGCGCGCGGAAGCGTCCGAGGGGAGCGGGAGCTACTTGGCCGCGGCGTGAGTTATTGCGCCGTGTGCGATGGGGCGCTCTACCGCGGAAAGACGATCGCCGCCGTGCTCTCCTCCCCCAAGTTTGCGGAGGAAGTGCGCTACCTCGCGCAGTTCGCCGCGAAGGTATACTGCGTCTGCCGAGATCGGGCCTTCGCGCCCGCGGGGGAAAACATCCAATGCGTGGAGGGCGTTCCCCTCGCCGTCGAGGGGGAGGGCCGCGTGGAGCGGCTCGTGCTCCGCGAGAACACGCTTGCGGTGAGCGGCGTATTTTTCTTACGGGACTCCGCGCCACCCGAGGCCATCGCCTTCGGGGTCAAGACGAAAAAAGACGGCCACATCGCCGTCGATCGGTCGCTCTCCACCAATTTAGAGGGTCTGTTTGCCGCCGGAGACGTCACGGGAAGGCCGTATCAATACGCCAAAGCCGCCGGAGAGGGGTGCGTTGCGGCCCATTCCGCGAAAAATTTCCTGAAAAACTCGAAAAATTAGTAAAATTTCGGAATTTTTTTTGAATATCCCTTGTAAAATCCGAAAATTCATAGTATAATAGGATTATACACGGAATGATACAATCGGAGGATCGTATGGAAGAGCAACTGAAACACGGAGAAACCAAAGCTGAGGACATCACGGCCACCACCCTTCGTCTCCTGCATCAAACGCAGGTTTCCGCAGGGCAGACGAAAAACGGGGCACCCATGTCCGATGGAGAGCCTTCCGAGCGCCCGTCGTTCATCGAAAGAAGCGCTCCCACGGGCGGCAAACTCTACCCGCTCTTTCATTTCAAGCACACCGCAAAGGCGCAGTGGACGGAAGAAGAAGCCGAACCCGTCGAGCCCGTCGATCTCGAGCCCGCGGAAGAGACCGAACCCGTCGCACCCGTCGAGTTGGAGGGCGTCGAGGAAGTCGAGGCTGTCGAGCCCGTCGATTTCGAGCAGCCCGTCGAAGCGGAGCCTGTAGAAGAAGGCGAGGCGGAAGTCGTCGAAACGGCCGAGGTCGTCGAGGAGACGGAAGCCGTCGAAGAGCCGGCAGAGGCGGAAGCCGTCGAAGCCGAGCCCGTCGAGGAGACGGAAGCCGTCGATGAGCCGGCAGAGGCGGAAGCCGTCGAAGAGCCGGTCGAGGAAGTCGAAACAGAACCCGTTGAAACGGAACCCGTCGAAGAGGCCGAGGCCGAGGTCGTTGAAGAGGCCGAGGTCGTCGAGGAGACGGAAGCTGTCGAAGAGCCGGCGGAAACCGAGCTCGTTGAGACGGAGCCCGTCGAAGTCGTCGAAGAGACGGAAGGCACGGAAGAGACGGAGAAGGCCGAAGGCGAGGAGCCCTCGGAGCCTGCGCATGACTAAGGGCGCGGTCTGCGATCTCTATTACACGGCAACAAGTATCGAGGGCGCGCCGCAAAAGCACGCCTTCGTCTATGTTCCGGGCGGTTATTGTCCCGCGCGGCAATACCCCGTACTCTATCTTCTGCACGGCATCTGCAAGGACGAGCGCGAGTGGCTCTCTCCCATCGAGGAAGTGGGGAGGGGGGAATGCGTGCACATCTTCGACCGCCTCATCGCCTCCGGCACGGTGCGGCCCTTTCTCGTCGTCTTTCCCAACGGGCGGACGTGCAGGGAGTTTACCGACCTTAAGGGCGAGGTCATCGATGGCGCCGTCGTCATGACGCCTGCGGTCAAGGGCTTCTATGCCTTCGGGGAGGAGCTCCGCCGCGACCTCATCCCCGCCGTCGAACGGGAATATTCCGCGGAAAGCTCCCGTGCGGGCCGTGCGCTCGCCGGTCTCTCCATGGGCGGCATCCAGACGCTCAACATCGGCACGGAAAACCTCGATCTCTTCTCCTCTCTCGGCAGTTTCTCCTGCGGCCCCACGACCAAGCCGGGCGCCCGCCTCGGGGACGCCATCCGGGAGAGCGGCGAAAAGGTGAAGGTCTTGTATCTCAACTGCGGAGACGCCGATCCGCTCTGCTATCCCATCCACCGCGGGCTTGAGCATTCCCTCATAGCGCACGCGGGGAAGGCCGTCGAGAACTTTGTCTTTGAGACGGTGAAGGGCGGCGTCCACGATTTCGGCGTATGGAACGAGGGCCTCGAACGCTTTGTCCGCCTCGTTTTTGCCCAATAACACTCAATCGATCGATCGGACCGATCGCGCAAGAGCGGCGAACGTGCCGCGCGGAGGTATTTTTTTTCATGGACGGTAGCGACATAGGACTCTTAGTCGCACTCATCGTGCTCGTCTTTCTCTCGGGCTGTTTTTCCGCCACGGAGACGGCGTACACGAGTTTTTCCACAGTGAGAATGCGTCGGTTTGCCCAAAAGAACAGGGCGGCAAAGGCGGCGCTTAAGCTCAGTGAGGACTACAATAAGGTCCTCACGACGCTTCTCATCGGCAACAACATCGTCAACATTGCGGCGGCGACGATCGCCACCGTTTTGTTTACAAATCTCATGGGCGCGGAACTCGGCCCCACGCTCTCCACGATCATCCTCACCGTCGTCGTGCTCATCTTCGGGGAGATCACACCGAAGTCGCTCGCCAAGGAGGAGCCCGAGCACTTCGCCTGCTTCATGGCCTATCCGCTCATCGTCTGCTCCATCCTCTTCTGGCCGCTGAGCTACGTGTTCGGCTGGTGGAAGAAGTTTATTTTCTTTCTCTTCGGCCTCGATAAAAAGAAAAAGAAGATCACGGAGGAGGAATTCCGCATGCTCGTGACGGACGTGCGGGAGGAGGGCGTCTTAAACGCCACCGAGCACGATCTCATCACCCGTACCCTCCGCTACGACGACCTCCACGTCGGCTCGTGCATGATCCCCCTCGACCGGGTGATCTTGGCGGAAGTGAGGGATAGCTCCCGCGTCGTCTATAAGATCTTCCGCGAGACCAACTTCTCGCGTCTCCCCATCTATAAGGGGACCAAGCAAAACATCATCGGCATTCTGTATCGCGCCGATTTCTATGAGAACTTATTGGCGGGGCGGCGGGATTTCGGCAACATCATCCGGCCCATCTCCTACACGTCTACCGACGAAAAGGTCTCCGACCTCATGAAACACATGCAGGCGATGCGCGAACACATGGTCATCGTCGGCTCGGAGGGCAATGCGCTCGGCCTCATCACCCGCGAGGACATGATCGAGGAACTCCTCGGGGAGGATATCGACGATAAATACGACATGACGCCCGATACCGAGCCCCTCCATCCCTACATCCCCGAACCCGAACCCGCCGAAGCGGAGACGGTGGACGAAACGGAAGAATAGCAAATTATGGTGCTGCAAATTCCGGCGGCGACGGGCATCGAAGCCGCCGTCAAACGTGAAATCGAACATATGGGTCTCGGACATGCCCCCGCCATTCGCGGTCGTGTCACCCTCGAGGGCGACTGGAATACGGTCGCCCGTTTGAATGTCTTTCTGCGTGCGGGAGAGCGCGTCCTCATCGTGCTCAAGGAGTTTCCCGCCACCTCGTTCGACGAGCTCTTTGCGGGCGTGTTCTCTATCCCGTGGGAGGAGTACCTCTCGGCGCATGCCCGCGTCCGCATCGACGGCAAGAGTGTGAAGAGCAAGCTCGCCGCCATCAAAGCGGCGGGGGGCGTGGCGCAGAAGGCCATCGTGGAGCGGCTCAGAGAGCGGCTGCATGTGCGCACGCTCGACGAAGCGGGGGAGCGCGCCGTGGTGGGGGTCTCCCTCTATGAGGACGTCGCCACCGTCACCCTCGATACGACGGGGGAGGGCCTGCACAGGCGGGGATACCGCGTGCTCACTTACGACGCCCCTCTTCGCGAGACGACGGCGGCCGCCATCGTGGAGGACTCCTTCTACCGCCGCGACAAGGCCTTCTGCGATCCCTTCTGCGGCAGCGGGACCATTCCCATCGAGGCCGCGCTATACGCCCGCAACATCGCCCCGGGGAAGTCGCGCGAGTTCGATTTCTGCCGCTTCAAATGCGTCCCCCAAGGCGTCCTTCAGGCGGCCCGTGCCGAGGCCGAGGCCGGCGAATACCGCGGTCCCATCGCGCCCGTATACGCCTCCGACCTCTCCCCGCGGGCGGTGGCCATCACCCGGGAACATGCGCGGCGCGCGGGCGTTCTTTCCGATCTCCTCCTCGCGGAGCAGGATATGCGCGCCTTCACGGCCCCCGAGCGTTGCGGCGTCCTCGTCTCCAACCCGCCCTACGGCGAGCGCATGAAGGGGGAGGACCTCGCCCTCCTCTATCGCGACCTTCGGAGCATGTTCCGCGCCCTCCCCGATTGGAGCGCCTACCTCCTCTCGGGCTATGAGGATTGTGAACGCCTCCTCGGGCGGCCCGATAAGCGCCGCCTCCTCTACAATGCCGACCTCAAATGCTCCCTCCTCGTCTATTTCGGCAAAAAGCCCCGCGCCTGAGGCCGCTTCCCCGCAAAGGGGGAGGGAACTTTTGCCAACAAACATCTTTCGGGGAGCAGACCCGCATCCGCCGCTTGGGCGGGTGCGTTTTTTCATGCCGCCGCGCCGTCGCCGCAAAAATCGCCAATCGGCGCATGTTCCCTGTTTTCAACCCGTGTAGAATGTGAACAAATTGTGAATCTTTCCAAAAGTCGAGACCAAGCGTTTGACAACCGCGCGCGCGCGGAGTATAATATTTTTGTTTAGCATATGACAACGAGGAAAGGGAAAAAATATGGAGATCAATGTATATCTTCTGAAATTATTTCAGACGATTAAAGACATGGAGGAGCTCAATCTCTTTGCCGACGCCGCCAAGCTCTCCAAGACGGAATTCCGGATGTTGCAGGAGATCATCATGGAGGGGGAGAAGGGGAAAAACATCATCTCCTCCGAGCTCGCGCGCCGCATCGGCATCACGCGGTCGGCCGTCTCGCAGGTCGTCACCAAGCTCGAAAAGCAGGGCATCGTCACGCGAAAGGCCTCTCCCACCGATAAAAAAATCGCATATGTCTGCCTCTCCGAGCATTCGCTTGCCGTGTTCAACGAGCAATGCCGGCAGGCCAACGAGATCATGGAGGGCGTCGAAAAAGAACTCGGCGCGGAGAAACTGCAAGGTCTCATGACGGCATACGATGAATTTGCGGCTACCTTCCGGAAGGTCCGCGCGTCGTACCCTCACGCTTAAAAAATCCCCGATCTCGCCGGACGGCGAAAGGAGTTAGTATGAAAAAATGTCAACATTGCGGGAGGAAATGCAAGAGCGGCCTTCGGTTCTGCCCCGTCTGCCGCTATCCGCTCGTAGGAGTCCCCGGGGTGCCCGTGCGCTATCTTCCGGTGGAATATTCTCCGCAGCCCATCGCGGGAGTCTATCTCTACACGAACGCGCCCCTCTACCCCGCCCAACCCGCGCAGCCGGGGAATCCTCCCATGCCGATGGGAGCCTATCCCATGCCGCAGCCGGGGCAACCCATGCCACAGCCGGGGCAGCCCGCGCCCATGCCCTATCCGCAGGGGGGGCACGGCGTCCGTGGGCACCATGTCTTGAACGGGACCCCCGAACACGGCGCGCCCGCCATGCTCAAGCTCACCGACATCAAGAAGGATTACAAGGTGGCTTCCGGCGCGGTCCCCGCTCTCAAGGGGATCAGCCTCGAGTTCCGTAAGAGCGAGTTCGTCTGCATCCTCGGCCAGAGCGGCTGCGGCAAGACGACCCTCCTCAACATCATCGGCGGCCTCGACCACTACACCTCGGGCGACCTCGTCATTCAGGGCAAGTCCACCAAGAAGTACCGCGACCGCGATTGGGACGTCTACCGCAACCACCGCATCGGCTTCATCTTCCAGACGTATAACCTCATCCCGCACCAGACGGTGCTCGAAAACGTCGAGCTCGCGCTCACCATCGCGGGCGTGGGGAAGGCGGAGCGGAAACGGCGGGCCACGCGGGCCTTGGAGCGCGTCGGCCTCGGCTCGGAGCTCAAGAAGAAGCCCAACCAGCTCTCGGGCGGGCAGATGCAACGCGTCGCCATCGCCCGCGCCCTCGTCAACGACCCCGACATTTTGCTTGCCGATGAGCCCACGGGCGCCCTCGATTCCAAGACGAGCGTCGAGGTCATGGAGCTCATCAAGGAGATTGCGCACGAGCGCCTCGTCATCATGGTCACGCACAATGCCGACCTTGCCGAGGAATATGCGACCCGCATCGTCCGCCTCAGAGACGGCCTCGTCGAAGGCGATTCCAACCCCTACATCGGGGACATGGTACCCTCCAAAGAGGTCAAGGCCAAGAAAAAGACCAAGCAACCGCGCGCGAAGATGGGGTTCTTCACGTCGCTCGCGCTCTCCTTCCGCAATCTTCTCACCAAGAAGGGGCGCACGATCGTCACCTCCGTCGCGGGGAGCATCGGCATCATCAGCGTCTGCCTCGTCCTCGCCCTCTCGAGCGGGTTCAACGCCTACATCCGCCACACCGAGGAGGATATGCTCTCCTACTATCCCTTGGAGATTTCCGAGACGGCGCTCGACGTCATGTCCGTCATGGAGGGCATCCAATCGCCGCAGGAGCTCCCTTCGCCCGAGCAGATCGAGGATAAGGTCTATATCAACTCCTTCCTCACCGGCCTCGCGCAGGGCGTCGCCGTGCAAAATAACGTCAGCGCGGAATACATCGACTACGTCGAACAGGGCAAAGAGGAGCATCCCGAGTGGTTCTCCGCCGTGCAATATGCCTATGGGCTCAACATTGCCGATGCGCTCTTCACCTCGATGACGGTGGGCGGCGGCGCCACGGGCGACGAGGTCTCCCTGCGCTACAACTCCGTCACCGACCTCAAGAATTTCCTCATTCAGGAACTCATCAACGAGGCGCCGCAATACACGAGCCTCCTCCGCTTCGTCGATTTCTTCACCAACGTCATCAATAAGATGCCGGGGACCTCGGACTTTGAGAGCGAAGATTACGGCAAATATGTGCAGTCGCAATACGATCTCATCGCCGGCCGCTTCCCCGAAAACGAGAAGGAAGCCGTGCTCGTCGTCGGGGAAAACAACGCCATCATCGACCTCACGCTCGTGCAGCTCGGGTTCTTGACGGAGGAGCGCTTCTTGGAGCTCTTCAACGCCGGCCTGCAGAATGCGGAGGAAGGGGAAGTCCCCGCCGTGCCCATGGCGCTCACGGATGACCCCGCGGCGGCGGAGGAGGACGTCAATCTTCTGCCCTTCGACCGCATCTTCGAACAGGACTACGTGCTCTACTACGCCGATGAGCTCTACCGCGAGACGGGCAAGACGGGGCTCACCGAGTATCCCTTCGAGTATCACGGCACGCGCGAGGAGATGGACGCAACGGAGGAGCAGGGCATCTCGTTCAAGATCTCGGGCATCCTCCGCCTCAAGGAGAACTTCACCTATGGGTGCCTTCAGGAAGGGCTCAACCTCACCGAGGCTACCGTCGAGCAGTACGTCGCTTACAACGCCGAGCACTCCAAACTCATCCAATGGATGACGGGCGACGAGGGGCAATTCCCGCTCAACGTCGGCGGCATGCAGGCCTACCGCTCCCCCGCGGAACAGCTCAACGCCAACTATACCGCCCTCAGCCTCGCGGAGTTCAAAGAGCCGTTCATGGGTATGGGATTTTTGAATCTATTGGAAGGGACCCTCTTCCCCAACGACCCCATGCCCGACACCAAGGAGGGGATCGAGAACTATTTCGAACGCAACGGACAGCGGCTCACGGGAACGCTCGCGTTCATCGCAACAGGCGGGATGTCGGCAGCCACGGAAATTGTGGACGCCATCAAGCAAAACGTCGCCGCCCTCACGGCGGATGAGGAGGGCAAGGTGGAGGGCACGGCGCTTGCCAATGCGCTCGGAAAACCGCTCGCCGCAAACGCCGGCTGTACGGCGTTCTTCGAGAACGCGATGGAACAGCAGGGCCTCTCCCTCAAGGGCATCATCTATATCACGATGGCCCCCGAAGCCGTCGTGCGCGTCCTCGGCGGCAATCCCGCCCCCAACGACATCCTCATCTACGCCTCCGATTTCGACGCCAAGGAACACATCCTCACCTATCTCGATGCGTGGAACGACATGGAGGGGCGCGCCGAAGAGGATAAGATCACCTATACCGACCGCGTGGGTCTGCTCATGGGCATGGTCCAGACGATGCTCAACGTCATCACCTACGTCCTCGTGGCGTTCACGGCCATCTCGCTCGTCGTCTCCTCCGTGATGATCGGCATCATCACCTATGTCTCCGTCGTCGAGCGCGTCAAGGAGATCGGCGTGCTTCGAAGCCTCGGCGCACGCAAGAAGGACATCCGCAACCTCTTCAACGCGGAGACCTTCATCATCGGCCTCGCGGCCGGCCTCATCGGCATCGCCGTGACCTACCTCCTCTCGTGGATCATCTCGCTCATCATCTTCTCGCTCTCGGGCATCGCGGGCATCGCGTCGCTCCCGCCGCTCACCGCCTTCATCATGGTGTGCGTCAGCGTCGTCCTCACCCTCATCTCCGGCCTCATCCCCGCGCAGGCGGCCGCCAAGAAGGACCCCGTCATCGCCCTCCGCACCGAGTAAGATCGCGCATAACGAACATACGAAAAATCGGAGCTTTCGCTCCGATTTTTCATTTTCCAAGCAGTTTGCGGAGGTAGGCTTCATACTCCGCCTCCGTCAGCTTTTTGACCTTCTGTTTTGCCATGGCGCACCTCGCAAGGTTGATGGGAGAAGTATGCCCCGCTCGCGCTCCTTTTATGCGCCCCGCCCGCGCTTTCTTTTGCCGAAAAACCGCGCGCGCACCCTCCATCGCGGACATGGTATGGGGCTTTTCGCTCTTAATCGCCAAAATGGGGGAGAGGAACACCTTTCGGCGCGGGCGCATAGAATGGAATGTCGGCATGAGCCGACGACATACGGAGGTCAATATGAGCAATTCCTGCAATTCGTGCAACGGCCAAAGCAACAATCCCGGCTGTTGCCTCATGAATAGTTTTGCAAATGCAATCAATAATCTCTTCTCCCCCGCGCCTTACTGCAGCAGCTGCCAACGCAACAACCCCGTCGCCTTCACAAACGGCTTCGTAGACGGCGTAAACGCGGCCAACCAAATCTATGCCCTCGGCAACACCGGCAATAACGGCAACACCGGCTGCGGCTGCGGCAATAACGGTAACACGGGTTGCGGCTGCGGCAATAACGGCGTCAGCACCATCGGCAACACCAACGGCACCGGCTGCGGTTGCGGAAATAACAACGGAAGCTGCGGCTGCGGTTGCGGCGGGACCGGCGATCTCTCCGGCTACACTGGCTGCTGCAACCGTTGTTACGACGCGTACTACGCCCAACAATACGCGCTCGGCCCCTTCAGCCAAACGGCCACCTGCCCCTGCAACTCCTGAGCGTTCCATATCCCCTCCCCCTCACGGGTGATTTCCATAGAGATACAGAATTAAGCGGTTTGGCGGTTAGTCAAATCGCTTATTATATAAGGGATTGTCCGACGAAGCGTAGCAGTTTGGTCCCAACAAACTCTGTGGAGTTTGGAAGAGAAGGATCGTGCACAAAAAAGATTTTCATTTTATTCAAAAACAGTTGTGCATTCATGCAAATGATGATATAATGGCATACATGAGGATCGTTCGGCAATTTGTAGATTGGGAAGCTACCGGAAATAAATTATTCAATTTGCGGCGCAACAATGAATATCTCAGGCGATATGTCTGTAGCATGCTTCGAAAGGATACCATAAAATGTACAAATATAACCGGAGATTGCGAAACCTGTACTTTCAGGGACATGGACAACAGTATTAGTTGTCCGGAGCTTGCAGAGGTTTTCGGCGTGTCCTCAAATGTAATCAACAACTGGGAAAAGGCGCGTTCACACATTAGCATTGAGAACTTACTTTTTTATTGTCAAATTGCCCATGTGAAATTAGACGATATCGTAGTAGTTCATAATTGATATTGCTCAATCAATAAAAATCGGTTTTGTAGAATCTTGTAGCGAATACAAGATTCTTTTTTGCCATATAAAGCGGAAATCTTGTATTTTTTGCAACAATCTATTCAAAACGGATGGAATACTTGTAAATTTCAGCGAGATGCAGTTATGACACGATTGACGAAATCGTGTATAATTATATCAAAGAACATTGGATTATATGGGAACGATGGATCCCAAGCCGCACCGAGTTGTAGATTTTCAACCGAAACTAATTCGTAAGGAGAAAAACATGATAGACCAAAAGGAAGAATTTTCATGGCAATACAGTCTGAAGCGGAATACCATCAATATTTTTGAACCGATCACGGCGGAGACGGCGGAGCGCGTTATCAGCCAGCTCCAATATCTCGACGACAAATTCCGCACGGATGAAGTACCGATGGAGGAGCGCATCATCACCATTCAGATCGACAGCCCCGGAGGAAGCGTCTCGGACGGGCTGGCCATCTATGATACAATGAACTACATC
Source organism: uncultured Clostridia bacterium (assembly GCA_947588985.1). Classification (GTDB taxonomy): domain Bacteria; phylum Bacillota; class Clostridia; order Christensenellales; family Borkfalkiaceae; genus Gallimonas. The sequence continues at coordinate 24,835 of CANQBG010000004.1, read as the reverse complement.
GACGCAAAGATCGCGACGGTAGGGCTGGGGATGTGCGCAAGTATGGCGGCGTTCCTGCTTTCATCGGGGACGCGCGGGATGCGCAGGGCTACGGAGAACTGTGAGATCCTCATCCACCAGCCCCTCGGCGGGGCGAGCGGGCAGGCGTCGGATATCATCATTGCGGCCAATCATATCGAGCGTATCCGCGCAAGGCTCAACAAAATCATGGCCGAGAATACGAATCAACCCGTCCGGAAGATTCAAAAGGACACCGACCGCGACACCATCATGAGTGCTGCCGCCGCGAAGGAATACGGCCTCATCGACCATGTGATCCCGGGCGCAAACAAAGCGAAAGGAGGAAGTCACCATGTTTGACCATCTAACGGAAACCATGTTGAAAAATTATTATATTGCGGAGAACACCGTTGGGCGTTTCTGTGCGGACAAGCGGCCGCTTTTCTTCGCCTATGCCAATATCTTTCTCTTGCCGCAGGAGGAGGCGGAACACATCTTTGCGTTGTCGCAAACGCAAGAAGTCGTGCAAATTCAGAGCGTATTCAAATATAACCAACATCTCCGCATAAAGCAGTATCTTTCCATGAATGACCGTTTGCACGGCAGAGATCCCGAGTGCGAAGAGATCATCGATTTGAAGGGGACAGCGTTTACGTTGGCGCAAAACTTTCATCTCGCGTGCGATGGGAAGGATGTGCGCTCCGTCGCTTGTGAAAATCTGACGCTTGCCGTAGAAAACGGACTTGTGATTGCGCTCAACGCGCTTGGTATCTTGCAGTCGGAGGGCATTGTTTTTCACAAGGACGAGGGAAGCGGACGCAAGAAAATTCTCTGTGCGGCGGAATGGAACAGCGAGGAAGGTCTGCTTGCGGCTCTGTATTATGACCCTGACAATCGGGAAAAGTATCTCGAATGTCTGCAAGATTGCCTTGTCCGCATCGGACATGCCGAAGTGTTCGAACGGGTGCGGGAGAAGTATGGCTCGTATGTAAAGGGGCGGCATGGGGAGTATCGACTTCTTGAAAAGGCGTTTCGGCAGGGGATCATCAAGCGGGACGTCTACAATAAGTCCTATGCGCGGCTCGTCTATTCGGAGATCCTCAGCGAGCGCGACAAGGAAACGCTTCTTCTCACGCCGAATGCGGAACTCTTTGCCGAAGCGAGTTCGTTGCCCCTCAAACTCGGACATGGTACGGCGGAATTCCATGCAAAGGCGCTTGACGGGGTTCGCCCCGACCATCCCGAAGAGGGCGAAAAGATCCTTTGCGCGCTCGAAAATATCGACTTGAGAACGATGGCTACCTATCGCCCGCTCTGCTTTGTTTCGGACAGTAAATATATGCTCGACTACTATGCCGGATTGCTCATGCGGTGTTTCGAGGCGTCTCATATGGAGCGGGTCGAGATAGGCGACCTTGTAGAATACGACTTCGAACCCACGAAAAACAACATCTTCGTGCGCGGTTGCGATGAGGACGCATTCAACCTGTATCTGCTCACGTTTCGCGGGGAAATCTCCGAAAGGGCGTTTGATATGGCGAAGAACTTCCTACAGAGCGATAAGCGCGGGAAATACCGTCTGAATCATCCGAGCGTGTCGCTTGATCTTTCGTCCGTGCTTCCGATCTGCTTCTGCGACAGAGAGAATGCCAAGAAATTAAAGCCCTATTGCGATATGGTGCGCATTTCGGAGCTGACCATGGAGGAAAAGCGGCAATTTACGGAACGTGTGGTACGCGAGAAGGGGATCGCCTATGGGGTGCAAGAGCTTGCGATGCAGGAAGGGCTTGCCGAGAAACTTTCCGGATATAGCATCGATGAGATCGATAGAGCGATCGATGCCGCCGTGCGCGAACATCGTCTGGAGAAGCTTCTTCTTACAGAATCGTTGGTGCGTCCTTATATCGGCAGCGTCGGCGCGCGGAAGAAAGCATTTGGCTTTGGAGGGAGTATTCATGACGACCACGAATGAACTTTTGAATGGGTACGAAAACACCAAATATTACCACTATGACGAACTCGGAGAATCGTTTTCCAACAGCTTTTGGTATGACGAACTTCCCGAACATGAAGTGACGGGCGTCTTGAAGGCATGCCGCTATGTAAACGGACGGCTTCTGCAAACCTATTCGGAGAAGGAGAATCATGTCGGCGTCATCGCAGCGACGCGGCTCGGCAAGACGACATCCTATGTCGTCCCGACGGTGCTGTCTTTTGCACGGGCGAAGAATAAGAAGAGCATGATCATCTCCGATCCCAAGGGGGAGATCTACCGCCACACCGCCTCGACGCTCCGTGCGGAGGGCTATGAGCTCCTCTTTCTCAACTTCCGCGACTACAAGCATTCCGAGTGTTGGAATCCGCTGACGCCCATCTACCGGAAATATCATTCGATTTTCAATATCTACAATGAGATCGAGGTCGTAGATACGGAAAATGGTCCCCGTAACCGTCTGCACGGAAAGATCTATGAGAGCCAAGCCGAATTGGATGAAGAACTCAGACGATGGGAAAACCTCATGATGGAGGAAGTTGGGAACGATATCGATAGTCTCGCGATTATGATCGCGCCCACGAGTAAAGCAAACGATCCGTATTGGGAGGACAGCGGCCGCGAACTTCTCAAAGCCTTTCTGTGGGCGATGTTAGAGGACAGCCGCCCTGAGCTTTTGGGCGATTCTGGGAGGACACAGATCACGGAAGAGACCTACTCCTTCGCGACGATCATCACGCTCATGGGGCTTTTGAACAAGTCTGATCATGATTTTGACGGGGGATACTTTACTAACCGCCCCAAGACTTCTCGCGCCTATCAAATCGAAAAAGCGACCATTCCGGAAGAAGCTCGAACAACGCGGCAATGTATCACGAGCGTATTTAGTACGCAGATGTCCATCTTCCGCGAGAGCGCGATGCGCCTTGTCACGAGTTGCAACTCCTTCGATATGGGCGTTCTCACGGGGAAAAAGCCCGTTGCGCTCTTTATCGACTACCGCGATGAGCTCAAAGTCCATTTTAAGGTTATCAGTCTGTTTATTCAGGACGCCTATCGGCTTCTCATCGAACATGCCAACAGCGAGCCGGACGGGAAGCGCAAAGTTCCCTTCTATTTCATCCTCGATGAGTTCGGCAATTTCCCGCCCATGAAAGACTTCGAAACGACGATCTCCGCCTGTGCGGGGCGCAATATCTTCTTCATCCTCATCGTGCAGTCGTATGCGCAGCTCAACAGTGTGTATGGAGACGCCGTCGCCGCCATTATCCGGGATAACCTCAATATGCACATCTTTTTCGGCTCAAATAATCCTCAAACGCTTGAGGAATTCTCGAAGGAGTGCGGTCAATATACACGACTTGCGCCCGCGTCGGCTTTGAACGGGAAGGAGCCGGAAATGGATAACTATCAATTTGAGACGATCCCGCTGATTCCCAAAAGTATGCTTGCGCATTTCTCGCCCGGAGAGTGCATTGTTACGGAAGCGAATTGCGGGTATGTGCTTTTCTCCAAGCTGGAGCGGTACTATCTCTGCAAAGAATTCACGGATATGTCGCTTTCTGACGAGAAACAGTATGTCGGCAAGGCCAACCCGTTCGACGCAAAATACACCTTCCGGTTAGATATGAAAGATTCCATGCAAAGCGGCAGACGAAGTTTCTTTGACGATTAAGGAGAAAAATATGGCAAACGATCAAGAAATACTCAATTATATTAAGGCGCAGCAGAAGGTTTCGATCCCGGAATTGCAGAAAAGATTTTCTGCCGATTATCGTAGCATCTCCAAACTAATCGAAAAATGTGTGGAGGACGGGGTGCTCCGTTTGGATTCGGGCATTCAATATTTCGTCTTACAGACAGACAGAAAAAGGGAAGCCGGGAGATTCGACGAGTTGTATGATCTGAGATCAAGACGCGCGTCTTTAGAGGCGCGCAGGCGGGAGATCCTTCGGAGAATGCGTGAGGAATGTGAGAAGGAAACTTTGGAGGACGACGAGGAATCGGATGACGACGAATCGGACGACAAGGAATCGGGCGACGATACTCCGCCGGAAGTTTATGCCATCACCCATGAGTTGGACGAAGGCGTTTCGATTATCCAAATAAACGGCGAACATTATCTCGCCCCCGAAGGGCTAAATATCCGCGGAAGGACGATCCGGTTCAAGATTGTGATCCGGGATGACGATGTCTATCTTTCGGACGATGCAATCGCGCTTCGCTTTCTCAAGATGCACACGCCGCTTGACGCGGAGGGAATCTCAGAACGAATCCACTCGATTGCGGATCGCTATCAGATCAGCATTGTCGAGGACGAGCTTTGGATCGAAGTTCCCTCTCCCGAGAATACCGTAACCTATATGTTACAACTATTTGCAGCAATAGAGCGTATTGTTGCGATCGACGCGGATGAGGTCGCCATGTGCGTGGATACCGGCAAAGAGAATGAAAGCATTTTAGGCGTCGCGAAGGAATTGTTGACCGCCGATCCGGAGATGGATCGCGGGCAGCTGATCCTGCGCATGCGGGAACGCTATCAGAGAGTGAAGGACGGCGAAAACATTGACGACATTGTCGTCTACGCAAGGGCGGTGAAGGAGTTTGCCAAGATGACGGAGGCGGATTATGCAAAAATCCGCGATACCCTCCTCGCAAGAGAATCCGGGCAAGCCGTAGGCGTCGAAAAGGAAGAAAAAGAGGCCTTCGATGAGGAGGACGTAGATGACGAACTTTTCGACAAGAGGATCTTGTCCGATGAAGTGACGAGAACCGCAGACATCATCACCGGGACATTGGCGGGATTCCACATTGATTCCGGGATCGCCAATGTTTCCGTGGGGGCGACGGTTATGCGCTTTGCACTTGTGATTCCGAGCGCGGTTTCCCCATCCGCCGTAACCAAAAGAGCCACCGAGCTTGCCATGCGCCTTGGGCAAAGGGAAGGGGTGCGGGTCTATACCGATCCCGCGGGCAGCAGACGGATCTGCATCGAGGTGCCGCGCGTTCGGTCCGAGCGCGAGACGGTTCCGGCGGAGGAATTGATCCACGATGCCAACGAACGGTGGAGCAAGCCGGAGTCGCTCTACTTCGCCATCGGTAAAGATGTGGACGGGAATTCCGTTTACGGAGACATTGTACGCCTCAAAAACATTTTGATCGGAGGCACAATCGGTTCCGGGAAATCCACGTTCCTCCATACGATGATCTACAACTTGGTAACAAAATACTCTCCCGACGATGTCCGGCTCATATTGTGCGACTCTAAACAATCGGAGTTTATGCACTATGATGAGATGCCGCACCTTCTCACGGGGCATATCATCACAGACGCGGAGCCCATGGCTCGCATGCTGACGTGGGCAATCCATGAAATGGAACGCCGGTATCAAATCTTTCAAGGCAAGATTGCTGCGGGAGATCCGATAAGGAATATCGAAGATTATCATGCGGCGCGTAAAGAAGGGGAGGAAAATCTTCCGCGCATCGTCATCATCATCGACGAATATGCGGATTTTGTCGCAGTAAATCGCGCCATTGGGGAGGGCGTGCTACGGTTGGCGCAAAAAGCACGTGCGGCAGGAATCCACCTCGTTCTTGCTACCCAACGACCGACCCCAGATGTCGTTACGGGTGCGTTGAAATCAAATTTCCCCACGCGCATTGCGTTTCGGGTGATCCGGGAAAACGATTCGCGTATACTCATCAATGAAAGCGGAGCAGAAAAACTGCTTGGGTTTGGCGATCTGCTCATGTGGAGCGAATTCACTTCGCTGTGCGAACGAATACAGGGCGCCTATCTTCCGTATGAGGCATTGGCCGCAGCCGTTGCGGCAACAAAGAAGACGCATGAGGCAAAGTTTAATGAGGGGGCCAAGCAATATATCCGGCGTGCCACCAAGAAAACTGCCTCGAATGCTTCCGACAAGGACACGGATGCGTCCCCGGAAAGCCCGCTCTATATTAAGGCTCTGGCAATCGTGATCCAAGAAGGTGAGGCGTCAATTTCCCTCGTGCAGCGGAAATGCTGTATTGGATACAACCATGCGGGGAAAATCATCGACTGGATGGAAAGCATGGGATACATCTCTCCGCTCGATAGGTCGAAGGGACGCCGTATACTCATAACGAAAGAGCAGTTCATCAAGAAATATGGACCGCTTGACGGATAAGGAGGTTACGCTATGGAAACCATTATCGATGTGTTGCTTGATGCAGACACCGTGATCCGATCCGTCTTGTGGATGAACATGGCCACGAAATTCTTTTTGAACAGGTGGCGGTCATCCCACACGACGAGAAACTGTATTGCGTCTTGAAACCCATTACTCCGATGGAGGGGGTTGCCGATGATGAGGCGATGGTCTTTTATGTGGGAGAACCGCCCCAAGGGCCGCCATATCTCAAAATCGAAACGGATGAGCTTGCGGCACTCGATATATTCGAGGAATATTACGACTTGCTGGAAGGGCGGAAAAAGAACTGATAACTTGCAATCAGGATGGATTATAATGACATCAAACAAGGAGGGATGCGGAAATGGACGAAAGAGAAGATTTTTTCGGCTTTTTGAGGGAAATATAGCGGATAACAGTTGACATAATTAAGGAAACGGTTTATAATGATAAACAGAAAAATTATGTAAAATGTAGTATTCTTCGGCCGACTCTTTTGGCTGTTGGTACATTCATAGTTTTCGACAAAAATAACATCCATATAATTCGGAGGAAACATTTATGGGAGAAAAAACAATCCGTTCACACATGGCTCGGGTGAAGCAGGCAAATGAAACGCTGAAAAAACATCCGAAATTTAGTAGAGAGCGTATTTCAATCATCGACCGAGAGGCTTTTGTCGAGTTTTACTTATTGGAGGATATTGTTAAGTTATACAATATCCGCCTGGGAGAAGAAAAGGCATATGTCCCTCAGGGCCGCGCCGATGAAAAAGGCAGGAAGCAGAATATCGAAAAATTTTCTGCCATCATCAACATTTTCAACGCGGCAATCGGGGCAGCGAGATCAGCTATCAATTCGGGCGATTATAAAAAGGTTTGGAAAGCCATCCATGAAGGCGCTTTGATGGCGGCGGCGAGTAGTGTCAAAAATTTGCCCGAATTAAAGAGCTTAGCAATAGAGCTGTTGCGTGAGCTGTCCGAAGACATGATGACTGCGGTAGACATTAGTCATGAATTGGATGAAGATTTGGACGATTTGGATGCGCATGAGGAAAACGTGCGCAGGGTAAAAGATCTTCCTCCTACCATGGATGAAATCGAAGAAGTGATCCGTGCCGCGGAAGCGGCGATTCCCGACAGGAAGAAGACCAGCAGAATGGATCCGAATACCTAAAACCGAGACGGATTTTATGGCGAAAAGCATAATTCGCTCGCATAGAGCACGTGTTGTACAGGCAAATTGCATGTTGAAAAAAAGTCCGATATATCAGCAGATACGGGTTTCGCTCATCGACAGGGAGGCTTTTGTTGAATTTTATCTCTTGGAAGATATCGTCAATTTGTATAGTCTCCGACTAAAGGCCGCAAGAGAAGCAGCAGATGATATGACGGCCCGGCAGAACATCGAAAAATTTTCCGCCATAATCGACATTTTCAATGCGGCAATCGGTGCAGCACAAATGGCTATCCGTTCGGGCGATTATAAAAAGGTTTGGAAAGCCATCCATGAAGGCGCTTTAATGATGGCGGCAAAGGACATGCGGCATTTGCCCGAATTAAAAAAAATGGGGATCGAACTGGTGCGCGAGCTTTGCGACGAGATGGAAAGTGAGGCAATCGAAGAATTGATTCGTGCCGCGGAAGCGGCAATTCCAGACAGGAAGTAGACCGGCAGATTGGATTCAAATATGTAAAAAAATAATAAGGAGATAAATATTATGGCTAAGAAACAAACAAATGACCAAAAAATCATTGCGGCATTGGATGCACTCGATAAGTCCGTTCGCAATCTTCAAAAGTTTGGAGCAAAGTATGATGTCTATATCGACGAAGCCGCATTGCGTAGCGACGATGCGAGAGCCAAACAACTGATCAAGCAGAAGATTCGCGTATATGCGCTTATCGAACAACTCAAAACGCTCAAGAGCAACATTGAACTCGGGGCATACACGGCACTGGCGATTTCGGAACTCGGGAAACTCCCTGCGGCAATTGCGGGTTGCAAAGGCCTGTTGGCAGAATCGCCCGATTTTACCAAACTTGGGAAGAGCATCACGGCAATTTTCAAAGACATCAACAAATCCGAAGCGGAACTTGCAAAGCTGAATGAAATTCTCGATCCCAAGCCGGTTGAGAGCATTTCGAGCCGTTTGGATGGAACTACGGCGGATGAGATTGAGCAATCCGATCAATTCAAAGCTGAGTATGCGGCCATGATAGAGCGCGTGAAGGGGAAAATTACTCCCGAAGCCGTTTCTAAGCCTGAAGGCGCAGACGCAACCGCAACCGGCGACATCGACTATGCGGGGATCGTTGCCGAAGAGAACGGAAAAAAGGACTAAGGTAACATACAATTATGGCAGAAGCGAGCATGATTAGTGTCTTCAATAGTAAGATAGGCACCTTTAATGAAGCAGTGGCTGCAGGAGACATAGATGCCATTTGTGAGGTTGGCGCCGAAATGCTTCATATGGCCATGGAGCAATGTTCCAATCCAAACGTAAGCACGACGACAAAAGATGCCTATCGCAAACAATGTTCCGTCGTAATCAGTCACCTTGTTCGCTACGCAAAGCAGCCGCCTCTCTCCGTTGCTTGTTCGAGTGACGGGGAAGGTGGCGTTGACCCCTATTATTCCGAGAGGAAGTGGTTTTCGGACGAAGTGCCGAAACTTAATTTTACGAACATCATCGGCGTCCAAGAAGTCAAGGATGCCTTTATGGTGGACGTCGTCGCTCCCTTGAGGCCCGAATTCCAGACTGTGTATCATAAGTTCAGAGGGAATCAACTCGGAACGCAAATCCTGTTATACGGGCCTCCCGGGACAGGGAAGACGCACATCGTAAAGTGTCTTGCAGGGGCATTGAACTGCAAGATAGCCGTTGTCCAAACAAGCGAAGTTTTGGCAAGCGTCGTAGGTGTTGCCGAAAAGAATATGCGGGACATCTTTGCGCAGGCGGCAGAGCTTGACAGATGCATCATCTTTCTCGACGAAATCGATAGTATCTGTTCAGATCGGAGCAGCGATGATTCGAGGCATACAAAATCCATACTGACCACCATGTTGACTTGCATGGACGGCTTTATGAAAACCCAAAAGCCCAATCAACTTCGGATCATTGTAGCGGCAACGAATTTGCCGTGGAAACTCGATCCCGCACTCAAACGGGGCGGAAGGTTCGAAACGCAAATTTACGTTCCGCTTCCCGATGCGGATGCCCGAGAAAAATTTGTTGCACTTGACCTCGCTCACTTGCCCCATGCGCCGGACGTCACTGTCGAATATCTCGCGCAAAGGTTAGAAGGATATGCGGGTGCCGATATCAGGGCGATCATGAAGCAAATCGCGAATGAACCTTTAAGGCGCGAAATTCTTAACATTATGAAGAAGGGGCGCGAGCAAGGCGAGATGATAACTCTTGCAGATTGCGACAAGGTAATTAAATACTATATCAACGGCGTAACGAACGAGATGTTGTTGAGATTTAAGGCGTATGATATGGGAATATCCTACGAGGAGTTACTTTTGAGACTTAAAAGGAGCAAATGAGTGAACGATCGGGATAAGATAGCTACCTACTACTCGAACGCAAGGGAGCTTATCAAACAAAATAACCCCAAAGCGGCGAGAGCATATGTTCTCGCCATTTTGAATTATGCGGTTGAAACATATAATCAGGCGAAAACCATTCTCATCAAAGCAAAGACGCAGGCTTTTTTAGATAAATGGATCGCGGTATCAAAAGAGCTTCGGACAAAGGGCATCACCGATTTTGTTTTGAAATGTTTCGGGCTTCCGACAAAACAAGAACAAAATTTGCCGAAAGTGGTGAAAAAGCCTGCTGAGCAGGAACCCAAAAAACCGTCGAGCGCCGATCAACCTGCGCAACCTTCCCCGCCGAGCGATGAAATTGATATCGCGGGACTGATAGACGAATCCGCCAAAACGCAAGGTTGGTGTGCCGAGCTGTTTGAAAAAAGCAAGCGATCCGTTGTTGCAATCTCTGTTTCCGATTCTCGCGTCGGCGCGACAGGGACGGGCTTCATTATTTCTAAAAACGGATATCTCCTTACCAACGACCATGTTGTGTTCAATGAGAAAACGCAATGCTATTATCCGAAAGCAAAAATGTCCTTTTTGGGGGAGAAAAAGAGCTATAAGATAAATATTTTGTTCTCCGACAAGAAAGCGGATGTTGCGCTTTGCAGCTTTGATCCCGCCGAGGTGGGTGAATTTACAGTTATAAAGCGCGTACCCGATTATTCGCAGGTGTTGCAAGGCGCGGATTGCCTTGTAATCGGCAATGCCTTCGGGATGGGCCTTGCTCCCTTTGCGGGCGTTGTTCGCTTCACACAAAACGACGAGGGGAATTTGGTCTATACCGCGCCGTCCAATCCGGGCGATTCGGGCGGGCCCGTCCTCAACAGGCTGGGCGAGTGTATCGGTATCAACAAATCAAAGACCGTCGCCGTGAACAACGTTTCTGCCGAAGGCTATGCCAACGCCACGCCGATGGATGCGATTGAGGAACTGCTCAAGAAGTGGTGCGAAAGCAATGATATCGAATTGTGAGGAGAGGAGCGTGGTGGTGAATGAAGAACGCAATTAAGGCAGGAAAATTTTTGCAGATGCTTAAGGATAGTAGGTGGAAGTCCGACTATCCTCAAATATACGAAAAATATTACGATCGTATAGAGGCGCTCCTTCGCGGATTTAACGATTGTACGCTTGAAGGATTAAGCAGTTTGGAAGGTCTGACGGATAAAACCGAATTAGAGTCGTTTCTCAGATTCGATACGCTGAGAGGAGAAAACAAAGATGGCAAAGAAAGAACAGTAGACAACAGGTTTGCCGCGATATGCGCCGAGGTCCAAACATGGCATGATCGCGAGATGGAGCATTTGCGGGAGATCAGGGAGTGTTTGAAGCGGAATGGAGACGCCGCCCAAAAGGCAATCGACGGAGAAACCATTTCAAAGTGGACGGCAATCATATCCGCGATATTTATACTTTTGCTTAGTCCCGTCGCGATGTATTTTGGGATGGATTACGATGGAATCGGCTTTTATTGTACAGGTGGAGCGGAGATCGTTACTCTTGTAGTTGCCGCCGTTGCCGGAATTTGCAACTGGGTACAAAAGAAGAAATTTCATAGTACCTACGGCATTTCCATTGCTGAAGCCAAAAGTCTTATCACTCCCGAAGAAGAATACGAAAAAGAGATCAAAGAAGCAATAAGATTGTGCGGCGCTCCGGCGCATCCTCGGAAAAAGAACGCCTTGCGAAAGGCCAAGCAAATTTTCAACAAGGCGCTTGATTCCAACCCGAAGGATGCAAACGGTTATGTCGGACTTTTGCGAATTGCCTCAAAAAATTTCACGAAATTTCGCGGGTCAGAAATCAAAAAATATATTGAAGCGATTGAGAGATACAGGGGACAAAGCGGTACTCTAATAGATGATGATTACAGAGAATATAAAACTCAATACGACGAATATTTGAGCGAGGAGAAGGAAAAGCGCTTAAGAGCCATAGAAATTTCCGTCGCGGAAAGCGATGACAAAAAACTACATAGGCAAAAAAGGAAAGAAAAACGCCGTGAACGTCTTAAACGTGCCATTCCGGTTTTACAACAAATCGGAATATATACTGTACTGATTCTTCCGATTGCCCTCTCCATTGCGGTTATGATTTTGGATTTTTATCTTCCTGTTAAGTCGTTTGATGATTATACGGGTTGGTTGTTCACGATCATTTACGGGCTAAATTGCTTGGCTGTTTTGGGGTTAGCCGCATTGTGGATAGTGCTATCCTTTGTTAGTAAAAACCCAAATTTCGAAGGGTTTGGCGTCGATTGGCAAGGCGCGGCCTCAGTTGATGTCGGAATTTTTTTATCAGAATGGATTTTTGTCTATCAAGCGGTGGGCGATTGGAAGTGGTGGATAATTTTAGGATTTGTTATTGCACTTGTTGCGTATTTAGGGCTCATAATATGGGGGCTTATAAAGCATAAAGGAAAATGCATACCGCGTTTTCTCCTTGTTTGCTCGGGTAGCTTATTTTTTGTCTATGCAATCATGACAGGGGGGGTGAGCACCTTCCCGAATTTCGTAAAGTTGGATTATTACACGGAAAATGCGGACGGAACATATACTTACGTTATTTGCAACAAAATGACGGAATACTTGGAGATTCCTTCTGAATACCGCGGGGAGCCTGTTACAGCCGTCGGTCGGGGAAAAGACGTTGATTCATTACGCCTACAATCGGTATTTATTCCCGATAGCGTGACCTCGATTGGAGGCGGTGTGTTCGAGGATTGTAGTTCGCTTGTGAGGATCACGATTCCGTTTGTGGGCGCTTCGAACGAGGGTTCCGAAAATACGCATTTCGGCTACATTTTCGGCGCAGAGTATAATTCCTCTAACTATAGATTTGTTCCGGCATCGCTGAAAGAAGTCATCATCACAGGAGGCACCTCAATTGGGAATTCTGCGTTCTATAATTGTAGTGCTTTGACCTCAATTACCATTCCGGACAGTGTGACATCGATTGGGAATGATGCGTTCCAGGATTGCAGCGGGTTGCCCTCCATTACCATTCCGGACAGTGTGACATCGATTGGAAGTTATGCGTTCGAGGATTGTAGTGGATTGACTTCCATTACCATTCCCGACGGCGTGACATCGATTGGGAATTATGCGTTTCGCGGATGTATTGGACTCGAACATATTGAAGTAGCGGAGGGGAATGCTGTCTATCGTAGTGAAGGAAATTGTATCATTGAAAGGGATTCGAATGCCTTGATTTTGGGTTGTAAGAATATCAAGATTCCTCTCGGCGTGACCTCGATTGAAAGTTATGCGCTCTATGGTTGTGGCGGATTGACTTCCATTACCATCCCTAACAGCGTGACTTCGATTAGCTGGAATGCGTTCAGCGGTTGTAGTGGATTGACTTCCATTACCATTCCCGACGGCGTGACCTCGATTGGGAGTTGGGCGTTCGATGGTTGCAGCGGGTTGACTTCCATTACCATTCCCGACAGCGTGACTTCAATTGGGAGTTGGGCGTTCGATGGTTGCAGCAACTTGACGATTTATTGTGAAGCAAAAGAACAGCCGAAGGGATGGGACAACGATTGGAACTCGGGCCGGCCCGTGGTTTGGGGATATAAAGAAAAATCTTAACAAAGAATCGAAAGGAGTAAATAATTATGACATTTGCAGATTTATTTCGTGAGAAGTACAGAGCGGCATTGCATGCCGCGCGGGCAAACGATCAAGAGGCCACGTTGCAAGGGCTCTTAGAGCTGTACAAGCTGTTTGCCGGGCAATATTCGCTCAACAACGGCGATCCCATCGTTATCAAGGCAAAGCTATCCCATTGGCAGGATGTTTTCGGAAGTTACATAGAAATCATCCGCAAAAACGGCCTGCAGGACAGGCGTGTCCAAAAGTTCTTCGGGCTGATTGCAGACACGGATATCCCTTCCTTCGGGGATATCTTGGGCGGGGGCGGACGCGCTTTGCCCCCTCAAGGACCGTCGATTCCAAGCGGCGGCGTGAATATAGACGGCATTGTAGGACCGCAAGAGCCCGACGTCAAGCCTTCGCCCATTATTTCCGAACCCGCGGAGCCGCTTATCCCCGTGGAGCCGATCATAAAGGGGCAGGACGACGAGCCGAAAGTTGATGCCCCCGTCGCACCCGTTGTGCCCGCTTCGGAGGGAGAAGAAGTTGACGGCGGAGGAAAAGATGAGCCGTTGTTCTCTCCGGATACATTGGAGGGATTTATCGGTCAGCAGCATATCGTCAAACCTTTGTTAAAAGAAATCGCCATTGCCAAAGCGCAGGGAAGGAAGTATCTCGATAACATCCTGCTTTTCGGCAATCCCGGGCTTGGGAAATCCACGCTCATGGAACTTATCGCAAAGGCGCTCGGCGTTCGGTATGAGTGGATGGACTGTTCGCAATATCGCAACAGCCAGCAATCCCTGAAGGCCTTGCAGAATTTCTTGATGAAGGTCGCAAGGGAGAACGAACCCGTCGTGATCGCCTTTGACGAAATACATATGTTGACGGACGAGCTGCAATCGAGCCTTTTAACGTTGCTCAACAGTCGCGTGTATGTCTCGCCGCCCGACATAAACGGCGTGGTGAAACGCATTCCGATCGACAACTTCACCTTTATCGCGGCAACCACCGACGATGATAAGGTCCTCAATACCATAAAAGACAGATGCCTCAGATTGAAGTTCCAGATGGTGGACTATACGCCCGATGAGCTGAAACGCATTTATAAGAACAAAGTAGCATCGAAGGGCCTTACCATTACCGACGAAGCAATAGACGCTTGTATTCCCCGTAGCCGCGGGTCTATTCGCTATGTCAATTCTTTTGTGGACGGGTTGGATACGGCACTCTACGACGATAAGGGCCAGCGCGTTTCAACGAGCATCGATCTCGACGTCGTGAAGCGGTATTTTGAAGAAAAGGGCATCAATGAGATCGGCCTTGAAAAGAAGGATTTGGAGATCCTGAACGCAATCGCAGAGGATATGAGCGGTGCGATCGGCGCCGATACGCTTGCTGCCCGTATTGGATTGGACCCCAAGAAGTACCTCTCCGAATACGAACCGTATCTTATTAGGATTGGATTTATTATCGTCACCGGCCGCGGCAGAAGTCTTACTGAAAAAGCGATCAACTATTTGAAGCATGAATGAGCATGAATCCTATGCCAACGCGCGTGGTTTATAAAAAAGGAGAAAGCCATCATGATAAAAACAGAAATGACGAAAAAACTTGGCGAGTTGAAGCCAAAAGTGGACGAATTAGGTAAATTTTTGATTGATGAAAGTTGCGAACTTATCGATTGTTTGCCTGAAAATAGGTTAAAAAAGGCCGAAAAGGCGTTTGGCCTCATAGATAATTATCTGTATCGGGAATCAAGAATAGAAAATGCAGATTCCTATTTGGAGAGTCTGCATGCTGAACTGAAGAAGCAATTGGAAGACGTGCGGAAACAAGTCAAAGATGAAGCGCTCGGTTCAATGCGGGCGAGCAAAAAAAAGAGGGCCGTTTGGGTAATCGTTATTCTCGCCGTCGTAACGGGGGCGGTGCTTGCTTTGGGAATTTTAAGTGCACTTGAGTATATTCCGGCGGTATGGTGTAATGTTATAGGCGTTTGCGATTGTTCCTTCGGCTTGATTTTCTTTATCTATGAATATTGCGATGATAAACTCAACGAAGCAAATATAAGCGCCGGAAACACGGAGGTTATAAGGAAGTACTATGAAGGCTCTGGTGATATCAATAATACCGGCAAG
Source organism: uncultured Clostridia bacterium (assembly GCA_947588985.1). Taxonomy (GTDB): domain Bacteria; phylum Bacillota; class Clostridia; order Christensenellales; family Borkfalkiaceae; genus Gallimonas. Next base: position 9,333 of record CANQBG010000004.1, on the reverse strand, counting down.
GGATCTTTTAACAATACGGGAAAAATTCAAGCAAAAAATATTACAATAAATATAGAAGAGCTCTTCAAAACCACCGATAAGTAAAAATATCAGGAGACGCGAAAATGGCGCGGAAAGAAGCAGGCAGCGTAAGTAATACCGGCGAAAACTCTTTAATCAATACGGGCAAAATCAGAGCAAGGGATATTGTAATTTCCACAGGTCTCGACGAAAAGGCCGTAGAGGATTATCTCGATAAACAGACCGAACGACTCACCGAACAGCTCACGCGAGAAATAAGGGCGCAGAGGCATGCCGTCACCGAAGATGTGGCAAAGCAAGTCGGCGCACTTGTCGAGAGCAAATTTATCGAGTATGTTTGCAATATAAAAGATGCGCAATCCCAAAGCGAGGAGCGGATCGAGGCAGCCGTCCAAAAGAGATTCGAGGACCTGCAGAGCGGCCAAGCGGTGCTATTCAAGAGTTTTATCGCGCAACTCACCGAAAAGCTATCGGAAGACAAGAGTTTGCTGGAAAGTATGCAGGCATTGCAGCAAAAGGCAAACTATTTAGCGGAACAGTACTACAGCGCTTTGGATAGGAGATTGGATGAAGTTCAGCGAGATTTAGGGCGGATCATCGAACGCGAGGCCAAAAGGGACCAACGGGAAGAGGACTATTGCGAACGGAACTTGTTGTTGGGATATCGTGCACTGCAAGCGGCAGAGTTTGAACTCGCCAAAGAGCGCTTCAACGAAGCCACGAAAGCCGCTACGGGCGGCATGTCGGCAGACGCCTATTTTGGGATGGCCTTGGCGGAGTGGAAGATCCAGTTGATTTGGGATGATGTAGCCAATGCCGAACGGTTCATATTGTTTGATTACAATATGGATTTATTTGAAAATCACGGTTCTTATCGTGAAGCGCTTGACAATGCCTCGGATGAACAAAAAAGCGTATTCAGAGGATTTGTTAAAAAACTTAAAAGTAGCCGGAAGCATATCTGCGAGTACCGTGACAAGGGTCTTTCTTATGATTGCTTCATCTGCACGAAAGTGTCGGAGTATAAAGACGGGCCCTATACCGATGATTACGAGTGGATCAAGGAACAGCAAGTATATGAAGGGCTGAAAAAACTTGGTGTAAATCCCTTCTTCTCCGATGTGGATTGCAAAGAGCAACGTGCGAAGCAGGGAACAATCGAATATGAGTCCCTCATCCATTATGCGCTTTCAAGGGTGAAAATCATGCTCCTTGTGTGCAGCAAGGAGGAATATCGTAAAACGCCTTGGGTCGAAAATGAAATCAACCGGTTTTGTAAATTTTGCGAAAAGAGAGGGAAAAATCCATTTGATCGTATCATTGTCGTTTACAAGGATACAGTCATTGAATTAGAAGACGATCTGGATGGAAAGTATGAAGAATGGGACCGAGCGGAACCCGTAAAAGAGATTTTGCAGGGCGTGGCGAATGCGGTCAAAAATGCCGGGGAATACGTAGAGAGCGGGTTGAAATATTGTCCCATATGCGGGAAATCGTATTTGCTTGACGCAATGTTTTGCAACAGTGCAAAATGTCCGGCTCCCGGGACAACGCTTGTTGATGCATTGGAGTGGGCAAACAGAAAGAGCGATCGCGATAAAGATGCGCTTGAACTTGAACGAGAAAAGAATGAGGCACAGAAAAGAGAAATAGAAAAGCTACGGCAAAGGATTGCTATTTTAGAGGAGCAATTTGCGTCCACTAAGTTTTGTCTTTTTTGCGGGCAGGAGAATCCGAAACACGCAAAAGTTTGTATGGAGTGCGGAGGAAGAACTTTTTCCGAAACGCGGCAACCCGTGTCGCAGTCCGCACCTGAACCCAAACCGCAACAAAAGCCCGCACCGCAACCCGCACCAGAGATCACGCCTACTCTTGATGATAAGCCAGAATTCCAAATAGAAGGGACTATCTTAAAACGGTACATAGGGAAAGCGGCGAAGGTTCAAATTCCTCTCGGCGTGACTTCAATTGGGGATAAGGCTTTTTTGGATTGCGGTTGGCTCAAGCAAGTCGTCATTCCCGACAGTGTGAATTCGATTGGGAAGCGGGCGTTTTTTGGGTGCAATGGACTCGAGTATATTGAAGTGGCGAAGGGGAATGCCGTCTATCGGAGTGAAAACAATTGCTTGATCAAAAGACGTTCTAAGACCTTGATTTTGGGTTGCAATACCAGCGTGATCCCCCTTGGCGTGACTACGATTGGGCAGGATGCGTTTAGGGGTTGCAGTGGGCTCGCGGGCATTGTTATTCCCGAGGGCATCACTTCGATCGGGGGCGATGCGTTCAGGGGCTGCAGCGGGCTTACGGGCATTGTCATTCCGGAAAGCGTGACTTTGATTGGGAAGCGGGCGTTTTTTGAGTGCAATGGACTCGATTATATTGAAGTGGCGAAGGGGAATGCCGTCTATCGAAGTGAAAACGATTGCTTAATTGAAAAGCGTTCGAAAGCCTTGATTTTAGGTTGTAGGAATAGTATGATTCCCGATAGCGTAGTCTCGATTGGCGAATATGCGTTCTATGGTTATAGCGATTTGACCTCCATTACCATTCCGGATAGCGTGACCTCGATAGGGACACAGGCGTTCTGGGGTTGTAACAGTTTGACGATTTACTGTGAAGCACCCGAAGAGCCTAGTTGCTGGGGGAAGGCTTGGAATGTGAAAAACCGGGAGGCGAATGGAAATTGTCCTGTCGTATGGGGAAGTCCCCGCCCAGGTTTCTGGCGGCAAAGAGGAAGTAAGCTTAGGGGAAATATGCAGAAACCGATACCTAAGCCGAGTGATTCCGCGCCTCAAAAAAAATCAGCGAACCAACATGGCTTTGGGAAGCTAAAGGCGGAGAAGCGCTTTGAGATCAAGAAACTATGTAAGCCATTTTACCCGTTGCATAACGATTATGATAAAAAATGGCATTATTTACGAGGACGAAGGGAAAGGTAGCAGGCTGCCAATCGCTGGGAGCAAGACGATGAACGATCCAACAGCGACCAGGAATGTCACATCCGGGATTTCAGAAAAAGTTATTATGCGAGTACCTTAACAGTACGGATAAAATTAAGACGCCCCGATTCCGTTTCCTTGAGCGCGGGCGAAGGGGCTGGTTGCGAGCGCAAAAAAAATTTTTGAAAGTGGTTGCCAAATCGGCGGCGGAATGGTATAATAGCGGGGAAAAGGAAGGTAACTTATGAAAGCGCATCCTCACAAACATTCGCTGAAGCGGCCGACCAAGCGGCAAGTTCAGCGGTTTCTCCTAAACAGCCTGATCATCTTCTTCGGAAACGCGATCGCGGCTGCGGCTACGGCCTTCTTTGTGGAGCCGCTCGGCTTCGCCATGGGGGGCTCTACGGGCCTTGGGATCTACGTTAAAAACCTCTTCGGCGCGAGTGTAGACGCGGAGATGGGCCGTTGGATCGTGAATATCGTCGTCTACGTTGCCAACATCATCCTCTTCATCATCGGGGTTATCACGCTCGGGAAGAAGTTCGCCGCGGGGACGCTCGCGGGCACCCTCCTCTACCCCGCCTTCATGAGCTTATATACCTATCTCGACGGCCTCTATGCGTCGGCCAACGGCGGCGTGACGCTCGGGCAATCGCTGCAAAATCCCATGCTTTGCGCCGTGATGGGCGGGCTCATCTTCGGGCTCGGCCTCGGCATCGTGGTGCGGGTGGGGGCCTCCACGGGCGGCACGGATATCCCGCCGCTCATCTTCCAAAAATACTTCGGCACCCCCGTCTCCGTCTCGCTGTGGATCCTCGATGGGATCATCATCGCGCTCGAATTCACGGTGCCCAACTTCATGCAGACGGTGGGGCTCGCCAACATCTTTTACGGCATCATGCTTACCCTCATCACCTCCCTCGTCGTCGCCAAAGTCTCGCCCATCGGCATGCGGCGGACGCAGGTGAAGATCATCAGCGAATCCTATCTCGAGATCCGCGACATGATCCTGCACAAGATCAGCCGCGGCGTCACGATCCTATATGGTCAGACGGGCTATCTCAAGCAAAATTGCCACATGCTCCTCACCGTCATCTCGCACCGCCAGCTCGTCTCGCTCAAGCGCGAGGTGGAGAAGATCGACCCGCACGCCTTCATCACGATCTCCGTCGTCTCCGAAGTGCACGGCCTCGGATTCAAGTCGGAAGGGGTGGAATTTTTGATGCCGCAGGAGAAGGGCGAGGAGAACCCCGCCTTCAAGGAGAAGGGAGATGAATAAGATCGCGAGCTTTCAGATCGATCACACCCGCCTGCTGCCCGGCCTCTACGTCTCGCGCTACGACAGGAAGCTGCTCACCGTCGTAACGACGTTCGACCTCCGCATGACGGCCCCTAACCGCGAACCGCCGATGGACATGGCGGCGGTGCACACCATCGAGCATTTGGGCGCGACCTTTTTGCGGAACTCCCGGAAGAAGAGCGACGTCATCTACTTCGGCCCGATGGGCTGCCGCACGGGCTTCTACCTCGTGATGTTCGGCCAGCTCACCCCCTCCGAACTCTGCGGGCTCGTCTCGGAGATGTGCGATTTCATCCTCGACTACGAGGGGGAGATCCCGGGCGCCACGGCGGAGGAATGCGGCAACTACTTGGATCAGAATCTCCCGCTCGCGAAGTATTATATCGGCAAATATCTCACGGAACTTACGGAAAAGCGCTTTACATATCCGGAATGACCGGGAAGGCTTACGCGGGCCTCCGTTTCAGACATGGGTGCCCCGTTTTCGCTCCAATACCATAAAAATTCGGCATAAAACAAGGGAAGAGCTCTGCGCTCCCCCCTTTTTTATATGTCCTTTTCCAATAGATTTACGGCCTTTTACGTCGTCTGACGGATGATGAGCTTGGATTGGAGATAGATGGTCTGCGTCTTTTGGCGCGGATTGCGGATGCGGTCCAAGAGGACGGCGAGAAGTTTTCTGCCGATCCCCGTTTTATCGACGTTGAAGGTCGTGATCTGCGGGTCGTGCGATTTGGCCTCCGCGAGGTTGTCGAACCCGACGACCAAGACGTCGCGGGGGACTTTTTTATGCAGGAGCTTCAAGGCCTCGATGACGCCGATGGCGATCGTGTCGTTGGCGGCCACAAAGCAATCGGGCAGGGCGGGCATCGCGGCAAAGAGGGCGGCGAGCTCGCGCGCGTTCCCATAGGGGAAGGAGTCCTTTTCGATGACGGAGTAGCGCGGATCGTAGGGGAGCCCCGCGAGGAAGATGGCCTCCCGCATAGCGAGGAAGCGCTCGTAGAAGGAGGTGCAGTGGGTGTAATCCCCCACGAAGCCGAAGTTCCTGCAATCCTGATTGCCGATGAGCGAGAGACAATAATTTTTGACGGACGAGAAACTTTCCGCGAGCACGACGTCGTAATTGCCCGTCGCGGAGACGTAGATGGGGAAGTCGAAAAAGACGGTGGGGTAGCCCAGCTCGATGAGCTTGGGGACGTAGTCCGCATGGAAGAGCTCCATGCAGATGATGCCGTCTACCTTGTTCTCGTGGAGGAATTCCACGAGCCGGTTAAAATAGGAAGTCTTGGCAACGGTGAATTGCAGAAGTTCCACATTCTCCTGTTCGGTGAGGGCGGCCTCGATCCCCCGCACGACGTGCACGAAAAACGACATCGTCATGAGCAGCTTGGAGGCGATCAAGACAATGCGGGGGGGGGTGCTATCCGTACTCTGATCCGCAACGGCATGATAACTTTTATAGCCGAGGTCGATGGCGGCGGACAATACCAGCTCGCGCGTGCGCGGCGGGACGTATTGTCCGTTTAAGGCCTTGGAGACGGTGTTGCGGGAGAGACCGAGTGAGTCTGCAATATCCTGAATTGTGATTCTCTCTCTTTTCATGTTCGTTCGAATCGTCTGAGGACGGTTTTTTTGTTTTTATTATACCACAAGTTGAAAGAAAGTCAAGGGAATCGCCAATATTTTTTCGGGTTTTGCACAAATAAAATGGGGTAATTTGGGCAAATGCACAATTTTCTGACAAAATATTTCGGCCCTCTTGACGGAAATAGGGGAGAAATTATAATAGGAATCGTTCGAAGGGCACTCTTTCGGAATTGTGACAAGGAGGTAAATTTTATGGAAACTCAGCTTTTGCAGACGGAAAGCGCGGAAGCGGCCGAAGCGGATCAAGCCCGTCCGGCCGAGACGGGCGCCTCCGGGATGCAAAGTCAAAGCGAGAAGCCGTCGCTTTGGGAGAAGTTCAAGGGGAGCTATTTTGCGCGGAACTTCAAGCGGAACTGGAGCTACCTGCTCTTCCTGATTCCCGCGGTCGTCGTAACGTTCATCTTTGCCTACATCCCGATGTACGGCGTGTTGATCGCCTTTCAGGACTACATTCCCGGGAAAGAGATCATCGGGCCGAGCACGGTCTGGATCGGCTTCCAGAACTTCAAGGAATTCTTCGGGGACGCGATGTTCTGGCCGCTCATCAAGAATACCTTCCTTCTGTGTATTCTCGGATTCATCATCGGCTTCCCGCTCCCCATCATCGTGGCACTCATGTTGCACACGACGAAGAACAAGAAACTCGCGAAGTTCTTGCAGACGGTGTTCAACGGGCCGCACTTCATCTCGCTCGTCGTCCTCGTCGGGATGCTCTATCTCTTCTTCGGGCAATACGGGCTCGTGAACAACGTCATTGCGGGGGTGGGCGGCAAACGGTTCTCCTTCTTCCTGTCGGAGGGAGCCTTCCGCCCGATGTACATCCTCTCGAGCAACTGGCAGGATTTCGGTTGGAGCTCCATCATCTACCTCGCGGCGCTCTCGGGCGTCGACGTGGCGCAACATGAGGCGGCCCAGATCGACGGCGCCTCCCGCTTCCAGCGCGTGCTCCATGTCGATCTCCCCGCGATCATGCCCATCATTTCGGTCATGCTCATCATGTCCATCGGCGGGCTCATGGGCGTCGGCTATGAAAAGGTGCTCCTCATGCAGACGGACGGCAACATCAACGTGAGCGAGATCATCGCGACGTACGTCTACCAGCAAGGTATTCGCGGCGTCCGCGCCGGCTACGCGACGGCGGTGGGTCTCTTCAACTCCGTCATCAACCTCGTGCTGCTCATCGTGGCCAACACGACGTCTAAGCGGTTCTCCGAGAACTCGCTGTTTTAAGGAGGAACGAAGATGGAAGAAATTTTGGAAAACAAAGTCCCCGAAGCCCCCGTTCCGGACATGAGTGCCACGAAAGCGCCCAAGAAGCATAAGCGGACGAAGGTCAAGGAATCGGTGGGGGACCGCGTCTACTACATCATCACCTACATTGTTCTTGCGCTTTTAGCGCTCATCGTCTTATACCCGCTCTATTTCGTCGTCATCGCCTCCTTCTCGAGCGCAGACGCCGTGATCGGCGGCAGAGTGTATCTGTGGCCCGTCGATATCAGCTTTGCGGGCTATCGGGAATGCTTCTCCCGCTCGGATATCTGGATCGGCTACGGCAACACGATCTGGTATACGCTCACCTACACCGTGCTGAGCGTGGGATTCACCCTCACGGCCGCATGGGCGCTCTCGAGAAAGACGCTTCCCTTCCGCAAGTTCTTCATGGTGTTCTTCACCATCACGATGTTCTTCGGCGGCGGCCTCATTCCCTTCTACAACGTCGTAAAGAGTCTCGGCTTGCTCAACAACCCGCTTTCGATCATTCTCCCGGGGACCGTCTCGGCATGGAACCTCTTCATGGCCAAGACCTTCTTCCAGACGGGCGTGCCCGATAGCATCGTGGAGGCGGCCGGCCTCGACGGCGCGAACCGGGCGAGGATGTTTATCTCCATCATCCTGCCCATCTCGGCGCCCATCATCGCCGTGCTTACCCTCTACTACGCGATCGGACAGTGGAACAGCTACTTCAACGCCATGATCTTCTTGACCAACAGCAAGATGTACCCCCTGCAGCTCGTCATGAACGAGATCCTCATGGCGGCGGAGGAATCGGTGGGCGGCGGCGGAGAAGGCATCACCGAACAGATCGAGCTCGCGAACCAGCTTCGCTATGTCGCGGTCATCGTCTCGAGCCTTCCCGTGTTCCTGCTCTATCCCTTCGTGCAGAAGTACTTCGCACAGGGCGTCCTCGTGGGCTCCCTCAAAGACTGAAGCTCTTCCCCTATACCTCTTACGGGAACGGCGGGGCGTGTCCTCCCCCCATGATGCCGCTTCGCCGTTTCCCGCAAGAACACAAGCAAAGAAATTTTATAAGGAGTTAAAATTATGAAGAAGTTCCTTGCACTCGGCGCGATCGGATGCGCCGCCCTGATGGCGCTCGCGGGTTGCGGCGGCGGCGACAACCGCACCTCCAACTCCGTCGAAGCCCTTCAACAAGAATACGGATTCCAATGGACGGATCCCACGAAGCCCATTCTCAACGAGAAGGGCGCGAAAGAGCTCTACTTCCACATCTATTCTTCCAAGAATTCCTCCGCCATGGAATATAACGACATGGCCATCATGCAGACGCTCTTCGAGCAGACCAACGTCTACGTCGAATGGGAGAATGTCTCCGAGTCCGTCTACGGCCAGCAGAAGATCCTGAAGATGAGCGACCACACCGGCATCGACGCCATCTACCACGCCGGCATGACGCCGAGCGAGCTCATCACCTACGGCACCCGCTCGCACGACTTGCTCGCCATCAACGAGTATCTCCAATACATGCCCAACTTCTCCAAGATCTTAAACGACCGCCCCGACATCAAGAAGTCGATCACCAATGCGGACGGCAACATCTATGCGCTTCCCCGCGTCGAGGAGATGGGGCTTTTGCAGAATCCCAACCTGCTCTTCCTCAACAAGGCGTGGACGGAGAAGGTCATCGAGGCCGGCGCCGTCTCGGAGCTCACCAAGGAGGACGTGAAGGACGGCTTAAAGCTCACCTCCGCGCAGATGGAGCAGATCCTCACCTACTTCAAAGAGAACGACATGAACGGCAACAACAATAAAGGCGACGAGCGTCCGCTCTCCTTTGTCTACAACAATTGGCAGGGCAACCAGTGCGATCTCTATGGCATGTTCGGCATCAACGACAACCTCGAGCACCGCATCATCAAGGACGGACAGGTGACATACACCGTGCTCGACGAAAATTACATGGAGGCGACCAACTTCATCCACGGATGGCTCTCCAAGGGCCTCATCGACGCGGTCTCCCTCGAGCAGTCGCAGAACGAATTCCTTTCCAACGGCAAGGGCACCGAGAAATACGGCGCATTCTATTGGTGGGAGAGCAAGACGGTCGTCGATAACCCCGAGAACTACGTCTGCTGCGAGCCCCTCGTCGGCCCTCACGGCGCGCAGACCGTCTCCGTCTCCAACAAC
>CANQBG010000003.1 GCA_947588985.1 uncultured Clostridia bacterium | reverse complement strand
GATGTAGCTTAGTTGGTTAGAGCGATCGGTTCATACCCGATAGGTCAGCGGTTCGACTCCACTCATCGCTACCAAGATAAAATCGGCTTCGGCCGCTTTTATTCTATTTCGGAGAGTATGCTCTCCGATTTTTTTTACGCGGAAGTCCCCTCGCTGTCCCCTCATGAGCGAACCCCCTCAGTCACTCCGTGACAGCTCCCCCGAGAGGTGGAGCCGAGGCCTCTTGCTGTCCCCTCTGGGGAAAGTACCCTCGCAAAGCGAGGGGGAAAGGGGTTTGCAGCGGAGAAGGATATGAGCGAACCCCCTCAGTCACTTCGTGACAGCTCCCCCGAGAGGGGGAGCCAAGGCCCTCTCGCTGTCCCCTTTGGGGAAAGTGGCCCGTAGGGCCGAAAGGGGTTTGCAGCGGAGAAGGATATGAGCGAACCCCCTCAGTCACTTCGTGACAGCTCCCCCGAGAGGTGGAGCCAAGGGCCTCGCCTCGCCCCGCCCCTCCGCCCCCTTAATGAAAGGAACTTTTTTTAATTTTTGGGAAAAGGAAACACAATCCCGCGAATTTTTTTGGAAATTTTTTTCATTTTTTCCCAAGAAGTCTTGACAAAACCCAAATAGCGTATTATAATGAGTTTACGATGCGGGCGCGGTAGGGCGCATAGCATGCCGCCGTCCGCATAAAATATGACCAGGAGGAACACTATGAAAAAGCACATTTTCCGGACTATGGCTGTGATGCTTCTCGTCTGCCTCGGGCTGACGGCTTTTGCTGCGTGTACCGATCCCAATGAAACGGGCAACACGACGCAATACACCGTCACCTACGTCGCCGGCGAAGGCACGGGCACAGCTCCCAAATCGGAAAAACACGCCGAGGGCGACAAGTTCACCGTCGCGGCCAATACCTTTACGTATGAGGGGCACACCTTCGTAACGTGGAACGATGGCCAAGCGGACGTCGCCGCAGGCGCAACCTATACCATGCCCGCGAAGAACGTAACGTTCACGGCGAAGTGGGAGGCCGAAGCCCCCGCAGAAAAAGTCACCGTGACCTACTCCCTCGGGGAATATACGACGGGCACCGCGCCCGCCGCAGAGGAGGTGGAAAAGGGCGGCGAAGTCACCCTCCCCGCCGCTCCCGCATGGGAAGGTTACGACTTCACCGGTTGGCAGGTTGAGGGTCAGACCGAACTCAAACAGGCCGGCGAAAAGATCACCGTCAGCGCCAATACCACCGTCACCGCACAGTGGGAAAAGCACACCCCTCCGATGGACGGGACGTGGACGGCAAATGCCGCTGACAACGCCCTCTTCGGCGGCCAAGGCACCATCGACGTGGAAGCCGCTTTGAAGAAGGTCGGCAAGAAAGTCTATGCCGTGCTTCGCGGCACGCAGGAAGGAAATGCCTTTACGGCAGCGTATGTCCTCAGCGAGACGGAAGATGGTTGGGCTGCCGGGGATTACACCCTCACGATCAGCGAAGATGGCTCCAAGATCACCGTCGGCGGCCTCGGAGCGGATGGCGATAAGACGTTGGACCTCACCGGCCGCACCGAATTTGCCGCCACGCTCGAGCTCACCGGCGCTTACACCACCGAGGGCGAGAATCCCTATTTCGTGGACTTCGACTACGAGGCCATCGACCTTCAGACCGGTTACTATGTAGACGCCGAATTCGTCACGATCGGCAACTATGTGGTCGCTTACGTCGACGACGAGACCGCGATCGTCTTTGAAAAGGCCGCGGAAACGCTCGTCTCCTATTCCAAGGAAACCGCCCTCACCTTCACCGCCGCCGAAGCGCGCGAGAAGGCCGTCAGCTACACGACCTTTGTGCTTTCCGAAGAGGATAGCAGAATTTATTTGACGGTGAACGGCGAATACACCGGCTTCACGCCCAATGACCTTCTCGCACTCCAAGAGGACGGCGACATTGACACTTACAACATCTCCGTGTTCTTGAAGAAAGCGCCTTGGTCGATCTACCCCAATACCAAGACGAATGAAGGACTGTTCGTCAACCGTGAACTCACGATCGAAGAAGGCACGATCACGGCGAAATTCGATGTCACCGATCTCCCGATCGTCGAGGATGTCGGCTATGGCGTGGCGGCTCAGAACAACGGCAGCGGCGACTTGGCGTACGTGGCCGGCCATCCGGCGGACTACGAGTTCAAAATCGGAACGACCATCTATACCTTGAATGGCAACGTGGGGAACGTCGTGCTCAATGTCGTGGCTTACGATCCCTCCACCGACTGGACGGGCGTCACCGCAACGCCTACGGATATCACCATGGCGCTCAATGAGACGAGCGACAAGGTTCTCCTCACCATCACCGGTACCTATGAGGGCACCACGCAGGCGCACATGGAGGAGCTCCTTTCCCAGCAGTACAATTCGCTTCCCATCATCTACTTCTGGGGCCCCGACAACAACACACAAACCAGCGATGATATCAAAATCACGGTGACGGAAAACACGTGGACGATCGTTGTAGACATCACCGGTTTGTTGGAAGATAATTACACCAACGTAGACGGCAAGGGCAACCTTGTTGCGGAAGGGACCGTGATTCAGAACGCGACCCCCGGCGACGGGATCAACGGCCGTGAAGGCACCTCCCCCGGGATCAGCACCGAGTTCCACCTTACGACGATTGCCGATAGCACCGTCAACATCGGTGAGAAGTACTACACGTTGATTGCAACCGGTCTCTATGGCCACAACACGATCTACGTCGGCACCCCCGTCACCCTCACCTATGACCTCGGGGAAGATGTAGACCTCGAAGTCCCCGCCGCAACGAAAGTTGCGAAGAGCGCTTCCGTCGTCCTTGCAGAAGCTCCCGCACGCGACGGCTACGATTTCCTCGGTTGGAAAGTTGGCGAAGCGATCAAGCAGCCCGGCGAACGCCTTGAAATGAAGGCAGATACCACCGTCACCGCGCAGTGGAAGAAGTGGCCTCAGCCGAAAACCGATTATATGGGCAAGTGGACGGGTAAGGTCAACGGCGCCGCTGTCGGCGCTCCCGTAGACGAATGCGATATCGAGATCGATATCCTTGCGACCGATGAAAGCGCAACCCTTGTTATCAAAGCAACTGCTTCGGATACCCTGCTGGTCTCCACCGCACTGTATATCCCCGCTTCCGACCGCGCTTATGGTATGGACAATGTCACGCTTGAACTCGTAGACGGCACGCTTACTCTTGCGAATTTCGTTGCCGGTCAGAATATCTCCCTTACGGAGAAGGCTGAGTTTGGTAGTGACGAAACGATCTCCGTGACGGGCGTGTATACAGCTGCCGATGGCATGATCTATATCGACGTCGATTATGGCGCAATCGATTTGGGTGAAGGCTATCTCGCTGACGCGGATTTCGTCAACGTTGGCAAATACCTCGTTCCTCTTGTGGAAATGGATGGAATGCTTCAGGGGACGCTTGTTCTCGAAAAAGAAGGCGATAATCTGATTTCTTACTGGACCGAAGGTATGAAACTTGAGTTTACGCCCGGTACAGTTCGTGCGAAAACGTATGGTGCCGATAAGGGCAGACCTTGCACGACTTGGACGTTCGATGTTAAGACAGAGACCGTAGACGAAGAAGGGACAGAGAAGGTTTACCTCTATGTGAGCGGGACCTACGATGGCTACACGGCAAGTGATTTCTTGAAGCTTTGCGATGATACCAATGTTAATGTAGTCAATATCTCCGTGTATCCGAATGTGGATCCTTGGAAGCCGATTTATCCGGATCCCAGACCCGAGTCTTTGAATATGATCGAAAGAACGATCACGGCCTCCGAGGGCAGATTCACCGCGAAACTTGACATCACGTCGATTCCTGCCGGCACCTATGGCATTGCTTCTCAAAACAATGGGTATGGCGACCTTGGTTGGGGCGCTAACAAAGCATCAGAAGCTACGCTTGGTGACATGAGATATAATCTCGGCAATAATGGCGCGAACGTACAGCTTTCGATTGGGAAAGCGGTCGATGTTATTGCGACCAGCGTAACCATTGGCCTCAATGAGGACGAAACGCGGGTTCTCCTTACTATCAAGGGCACCTATGCGAATATCACCAAGGCCGAAGTCGAAGCGATTCTGAATGGCGATTATGCAGGCTGGCCCATCATCTACTTCTGGGGTGCGTCGAAGGGACAGAAAGGTACCTGCACGGCTACGGTAGAAGAGAACGGCACTTGGACGGTCGTCGTTGATATCACCGATCTCGAAGATGATGGCGATATGGCGATTATCACAGGATATTTTGGGCCGCATAAGCTCAACAATACGAGCGGCGGAACGGAGTTCCATTATGATTGGGTGCAAGATGCTTCCGTGGAGTGCAACGGCAAAGTCTATTCGCTCAAGAAGGCACAAGCGGGTTGGCCCGGGCACAACTGCGTAAGCGTGAAGCCCGCTGCTGCTGCGGAATAATCTCCCCCCAAAGGCATTTTGCCGAATGAAGTTCTGAAAAAATCGCCCGGCTTCGGCCGGGCGATCTTTTTTGCATAAGTTTTGTCCACCTCTTGGCTCCACCCCGGGGTCCCCGCAAAAAGCTGTCAGGATTTTTGCGGGGTGGATTGGGGGAGCTGTCACGAAGTGACTGAGGGGGTTCGCTCATATCAACTTGGCTCCACCTTTTGGGGGAGCTCCGCCGTAGGCGGTGAGGGGGTTCGCTCATATTGTGCTCGTCTGCAAACCCCTTTCCCCCGCTCCGCGGGTACTTTCCCCAGAGGGGACAGCGAGAGCCCTCGGCTCCACCTTTTGGGGGAGCTCCGCCGTAGGCGGTGAGGGGGTTTGCTCATATTGTGCTCGTCTGCAAACCCCTTTCCCCCGCTCCGCGGGTACTTTCCCCAGAGGGGACAGCGAGAGGGTCGGTATGAGGGGCGGGCGTTCTGAATTCGTCACCCTGAGCTTTGTCGAAGGGTCTCCGCATTATAAATAAGGTGATGTTTCGACTACGCTCAACATGACGTAATTTAGAACGCTTCGTCGCTCTCACAATGACGTTATTAGAACGTCTCGGTCGGGGCAGGATGACATTATTGGAATCCTTCAAGATACACTCGCCTTCGGGTCGGTATGAGGAGAGCGGCCCCCCTCATTCCGAGGGCGGAGCCCGAGTGAATCTTGGCTCCCACCGTCATTCTGAACGAATGTGAAGAATCCGCCTTATTATAAGGTGAGATCCTTCGACAGAGCTCAGGATGACGTTATTAGAACGTCTCGGTCGGGGTAGGATGACATTATTGGAATCCTTCAAGATACACTCGCCTTCGGCTCGGTATGAGGGTGGGGGCTTATTCTGAACGGCATGAATACGCCCCCTCGCGGGGCGAGGGGGCGTGCCGTTGATTCAGAGGTTAAGCCTGCGGCTCGGCTTTCTTGGCGAGATAGTTCGCGAAGTTACTTTCATACGAGGCGAAAAGGCTCGCGAAATTTTTCAGAACTGCATCGCTATCCCAAATCGCATTGCCTTCCGTCGGCGGAAGCACCCTCAAGAACATGAAGCGGAATCCGTGGAGCTGTTCGAGCAAGGCAGCATTGTTCTTATCGCTTTCCGAATCGAATTTGGAGAAATTCCATGTCACCGCACCCGCCTCATCCTTGACCATGCAAGCTCCGATCTTTGTGTAGAGCGCTTGGCCTGCCTGTTTGATGACGTCTTTGAGCGCGGTCGCGACGGTCTTTTCCGTTTCGCCTTTGATGAGTTCATTGTTCAGCTCGGTGAGAGCGGTGACTTTTTGGTCAAGTGCTGTTTGTTCGGTTTCCGCGAGCCAAGTCGGCTTCAAAGAGGTCACCCACGTATTTCCCCACGCCATCATGGTATGACTGAGCGCATTGGACGTCCAATAATCGTTGCCGCTGTACCAAGCGTATGCCGAGGAGAGCTTCTTCATCGTTTGAAGAAGGTCTTCGATCTTCGCCTCTTTGCCCTGCTCGATCAGCTTTTCCAACTCGCCTTTGACCGTTTCGTACTCCGCCGTCGCCTCGTCGATGTTCTTTTCATAGATCGTCGCGACATAGTCTTGATAGTTCGTGACGAGCTTCTGATTCTTTGCGGTGAGTTTGTCGTAGGCCGGCTTGAAGTCTTTTACGATCTCGGTGAGCGCCGCGGTGAGTTCGTCGTGCGTCGTCGCGTTTTCATATTTCGCCTTGCTCGCCGCGATCTTGTCATTCAGCTCCTGTGCAAGCGGATTCTCGTGCGTATCGCGGGCGGTCTCGTATGCCGTGACGCGGGCCTCCCCGATGTAGGTTTTCATTCCGGCGCTGTCTTTGACGGCGGGGATGTCGACGCCGAGATCATATTGATGGGACGTATCGGCTTTGTCGTACAAGCCGTTGATCGCATCCCAACTTTCGAATCCCGTGTAGTCGTCGTTAGCGGGCAGCAGCGCTTTGAACGCCTTCGCGCGCGCAAGGTACAGCTTATAGATGACGTACAGCTTGGAATAGGTTTCACTGTTATAGGTGGCATCCGCCATAAAGGAGGCGTTGGAGACGATCGTCTGCACGTTTGCGGGGAATGCGTCGAACTCCTCTTTGAGGGCGTCTACCTTCTGAACATATTCTTCGGTGAGGGCAACGTTTTCGATGTACGGTTGAAGTTTTTTCGCAAAGGCGTCGGCCGTAGCGTTGTCTTGTGCGTTCTGTGCGAGCAGCGCGTTTGCCGTCTCTTTGCAAGCCGAAAGGGCGGTTTGCTGTCCGGGCGTAAGGGGATCCCGATCGGTGAAGGTCAGCGCGAGGAGACGTCTTTCGGAATAATCTTCCTCCGCGTCGTATGTGGGAATGCCCTTGATCGCAAAGTCGAACATCACTTTGCCGTCGTCGTTTGTGCCGAGGAAGAACTCAAGATTGGTGATTTGGGCGCCGATCATATTCTGAACGAGCATGCCGGCAATGGGGGCCATCAAGTCGCCGGCAGATTGCGCAACATAGTTTGCCGCCGTTTGGACAAGTTGTCCGTATGCCGCATTCACGGCCTCCACAATGGGTGCCCCCAACGCGAAGAGGACGCCGTTTGCCTGCTTTTCGAAACGGAACTCGGAGAGCAACATCGCGGCCCCGTTTGCAGGAAGCGCGGGCATCTGCACGGTTTTGAGGTCTACCTGCGTGACGAAGAGGGGATCTTGTTCCGCATTGTTGAGTGCGAGCGTCAAAACGCCGTCGCCCGCGTAGTAGACGTCGAGGCTGTTCAGAGCGGGACCGACAAACGGGGGCAAACTTCCCGCGGCAAATCCACCGACCATCTGCAAAATGCCAAGGGCGGGCGTGAGGTCGAGGTGCAGGTGCCCGAGCGCGATCGCGTAGGGATCTGCCCACAGGGCGGCAGGGTTGAGGCGAAGCTCGAGATCGCCCGCGAACGAACCGATCAGCATCTGAGAGAGGGGCAGGCCGATTTCGATGTCGAAACCGATCGCCTCGCCCGCTCTCTCCGCGGGCGTGCTGTCGAGGACGGCGGTGAGACCCGTGATGGTCTCCTTGCCCTCCGCCGTCGCCGTGGCGAGTTCGAGCGTGAGGCCGTCGAACGAGAGATCGAGAAGGGAGGGAAGGAAGTTCCCAAGCGTCGCCTTGAGGCTCTCGAGGAGGCCGGAAAAAGCCGTGTTGAGCTGCGTGAGGGCCTCGTCGGTGAGGGTGAGCGTGTAGCCCGTCTCCGTCTTTTCGAGGGAGAGAAGGCCGCCGAGCGTCTCCTGCAAGGTATCGGGCGCGAGCGCGGGCGCGCCGGAGAGCGTATCCTTGAGGTCGATGGGATAGCTCAAGAGCTTGCTCGTTGCGGTCTCCGTCTTGTTCTCGAGGGTGAGAAGGAGCACGCCGTCTCCCACATAGCGGAGGGAGAGCGCGTTCGCGAGGCCGGAGACGAGAGGGATCTCGGAGAGATCGAGCCCGAGCTCGAGCGTGAAGGCATTGAGATAGTCGCCGCTCTCGAGCCCCGCCTGTTTGACGGAGACTTTGAGGTCGCCGGCGGCCGTCTTATAGGCGTCCGCGACGCCGAGCTTCACCGAGACGGGGAGGGTGAGCGTGTTCGCTTCGTCGAGCGAGTTGCCGAAGGCGGAGAGCATCTGCATGGCGGGATCGGTCTCCGTGGGCTGTTCGATCTCCGAGGGCGTCGAGCCGATCTTCTCGTTGAACTTTTCCACGTCGGGGATCGCGACGGTCTCGTTGACCAAGGAATAGGTGCAGGTGACGGACTGCGTCACCGACATATCGAACACCTTTCTCGCCTCATAGGAGCAGGCGGAGGTGTAGGAGACGGGCGTCCAGTCCTTCTTCACGGTGAGCGTGACGTCTACATCGGAGTAGGCGGGGAGGTTGTCGAGGGAGCCGTAGGCCTTGGCCTGCAAGCGCATGCCCGCGGTGGCCGATTCCGTCGCCGCGCCGCTATCGAGGGATTGATCGCCCGCGAGACGGTAGTAATATGTAAGCGTGTCGCCCTCTTCCTTGCGGAGTTCGGCATAGCGGAGCGTCTTGGCGTTGACGACGTAGCCGCCGAGGGTGACGTCGTCCGCCGTGAAGCCGTAGATCTTCACATAGTCGCTCTTCTCCGCGACCTTCATCTCGCCGTCGAAGCTGTTGCGGTAGACGACTTTGCCGCCCTTGGAGAAGGATTGGTGCTTCATCTTCACGAGGACGGAATCCGAGCTCGCCTGACTGAGGTAGTCCGAACCGTTCTTATAGGTGACGTTGTGGATGTCCTGCTCATAGCCCGCGAGGCTGGCGACGGCCGACCCCTCCGTGGTGATGACATAGCTTTGCAGCTCGCTCTGCTTCTGCAAAAACGCATAGATGACGTTTTCCGGCGAGAGGTCTTGGGGAGCCTTATTGGTGACGAGCACCGTCGATTCCCCGGGCTGGACGGTGGGGTCCTCGGGGGCGTCGAAGGCGCAAGCGGAGAGCCCTGCCGCCGTAAAGACGCACGCGCCCGCAAGGAGGAGCCCTGCGATTCTTGTCTTCTTCATACTTTCTCCTAACGTACCATAAATTTTTTTGGGACTTTCCGTACGTTCTTTTTGAGTATAGCCGTTCTATGACAATTTGTCAAGCAGTAATAGAAAATTATGACAAATTTTTCGGAAAAAATATTTTTTTCGAATTTATTTAATATCCGACCGTCGGAAATGGGACTCTTGCAAACCGCGCGGCGCGCAGAAACCGGGGCGGGCGGCGCGAAAAATTCCCCGAAAGGGCGCGAAAAACCTCCCGGCATGGGGCGCGGGAGGGGGAATGTTTATCGGTTCTGCAAGGGCGCGCGTTCAGGCGAGGGGCTTTCCCTCCGCGAGACGGCAGAGGATGGAGGAGAGCGTCCGCTCGGTGGCGAGGATATCGACGGGGGGCGGATCGGCGTAGACGCCCGATTGCGCCGTCTCGATATAGACGCTGCGCATGCCCAGCGCGCGGGCGGCGGCGACGTCGTCTACAAGGTCGTTGCCGACGTAGACAGTGGTCTCCGGCGTGGCGGAGAAGCGGCTGAAGGCGGCCTGAAAGAGCTGCGGCGCGGGCTTGGTGTAGCCCACTTCGGAGGAGAGCAGGATGCCGTCGAAGTGGTGTTGGATGCCGAGGGTGGCGAGCTCCTGCATGGCGTAGCACCGCTGTGCGTCGGCAACGAGGTAGACCTGCGCGCCCCGCGCGTGCAGACGCTCGAGGATCTTCTTGCGGTTGGGATAGAGTTTGCGCCGCAGGACGGAGGTATCGCGGAAGTAGCGGGCGAAGGCATGGAGGGGGGTGCGGCAGGAAAAGGTCTCGAGCAGGATCAGAAAGACGTGCTCCAAGTTGATCTCTCCCCCGGCGGGCAGCGCGGCCTCGGCGTCTCGCTTGACCATCGCATAGAGGCGGCGGAGCCTTTGCGGATCGACCTCGCCGCCCATCGCGCTCGCGAGATTTTCCCAGAAGGCGGGGCGTTCTTCATCCACGGTGATATCGACGAGCGTGCCATAGAGGTCGAAGAAAAAAGCAGGCGGCTCGGGTTTGGGTTTCGTGAAATAATCCATGATACCTCTATTATAACGGGAATGTGAGAGAATGTCAATCGCGCGCGAAGAAAAAATTTTTCATAAAACGGGGGGCTGCGATGAGAAAACGGCGGGCGGCGGCGGGGAAGGGAGAAAAAGAGGGCGGCGGGGGCCGTAAAAAAGAGTTGACAACGCGCGCGCTTTTTGGTAAGCTTAAAGATGGGGGATGTCCCCCGGGAGGGCCCTATGGAGATCAAGGATAAGACGATCGCGCTGCTCATCGATTCCGACAACGTATCGGAGAAATATTTTGCCATCATTCTCGATGAACTCAGCCAATACGGAAAGGTGACGTATCGCAGGCTCTATGGCGACTTCACCAATCCCAAGGCCAACGGCTGGCGGCAGGCGCTGCTCGAATACTCCATCGAGCAGATCCAACAGGTGGCCTTTACGACGGGCAAGAACGCGACGGATTCCAAGATGATCATCGACGCGATGGACATCCTCTACAAGGGGAACATCGACTGCTTCTGCCTCGCCACGAGCGACAGCGACTTCACCAACCTCGCGATGCGCTTCCGCAATGAAAACCTCGTCGTCATCGGCGCGGGCGAGGCCAAGACGCCGGCCTCCTTCCGCAAGGCGTGCGATATCTTCATTCCCATCGACGAACTCATGCAGACGGAGGGGGACGACCGCAAGGAGGGCGAGCGCGCGAAGCCCGGGAAGAGCCGGCCCAAGTCGCCCGCGATCAAAAAGCGCAACGCCATCATCCGCACGGCCCGCCAGATCCTCGACGAGGAGGCGGACGCCGACGGCTGGATGCACTTTGCGGCCTTCATGAACGACCTTCGGCGCAAGGAAAACGACTTCACGCCCAAGCTCTATGGCTCCAACAGCCGTCCCATCCAATTTTTCAAGACGCTCACCGAGCACAACAAGCCCGCCTTCATCGTGGAGAAGATGAATAACGTCGATAAGATCAAGATCAATCGGGACTGACGGCCGAGCCTTGATGCGGCCGCAGCGGGTTTCATAAGAATGAGACCTTCCTACAAGAAAAAGGAACGGACGGAGCATGGCGCTCCGCCCGTTTCGTTTTTGTAATCCCGAAGGTGGGTTATTTGTCCTGTTCGCTCTCTGCGGGGGCGTCTTTTTGCCCGGCCTTCTCGGAGGTCCCGGTGAGGTAGCTATAGAGGAAGGCGGCGAGGACGGCGCCGGCGAGCGGGCCGACGAGAAAGACCCAGATCTGCGAAATGGCCGTGAAGTTGCCGCCGAACATCTGCATGATGGCGGGGCCGATGGAGCGGGCGGGGTTGACCGACGTCCCCGTGAGGCGGATGCCGAGCAGGTGCACGAGGGTGAGCGCAAGCCCGATCACGACGCCCGTGACGGCCTTGTTCTCCGTCTTGCTCGTGACGCCGAGGATGGCGAGCACGAAGCAGAAGGTGAGCACGATCTCCACGAGCAGACCCACGAAGAGGGCGCCCACGTCGCCGTAAGCCGCGGTGAGGGCGGGCTGCATGGCGTTTCCGCCGAGCGAGGAAAATTCCCCGAAGAAGAGCCCGAGGACGACCGCGCCGAGCATCGCGCCGATGATCTGGCTCAAGACGTAGCCGATGTAGTCGCGAAGGGTCATCTTCCCGCTGACGAGCATGGCCGTGGAGACGGCGGGATTGATGTGACAGCCCGAGATGTTGCCGATGGAATAGGCCATGGCCACGATCACGAGGCCGAATGCGAGCGCCGTGGCAACGATGCCGGCGTTGTCCGAACAGCCCGTCGCGACGGCGACGCCGCAGCCGAAGATGACGAGGATCATCGTGCCGACGAGCTCTGCAAGACATTTCTTTACCATATTCATTCTCCTTTATTTGGTTCTTCCTCTATTGTAATCCCAAGGGCGGGGAAAGTCAACCGTCTCCCCCTCTTTTTCGAAAATCGGAAAAATTTGCGCTTTTGGAGACGGAAAAGGGCGGTCCCGATCGGATCGCCCTCCGGATGCCGTGCGGCTTACTCGTGGTCCATCACCCAATAGCCGCCTTCGTGCTGAAGGGGCGGGAAGGTGGTGCCCTTCTCGAGATAGGTCTTTTGATTGTCGCGGCTCTGGCCGTCCTTGTCGTAGGCCTTGTAGTTGCAGGACATGGGCACGGTGTCGCCCGATCTGAATTTTTGCATCGTGTTTACCTCCGTACCATCAGTGTGCCCCTGTTTTTCGCTTTTATGTACGGGCCGAAAAAGCGGGAAAGGGGCGGGCCTAAAAAGAAAGGAAGCCGATGGCGCGGGAGGGGTTTTGAAGGCTACACCGCGGACATGGGTGCCTCGTCTTTGGTCTCCTCGGGCGCGGGGGCCTGCTTCACGCGGGAGAGGTCCTCGCGGAAATATTTGGAGAAGAGACGGTAGATGCCATAGATGGCGGGCATGCCGAGGTTGGTCTCCATGCACGAATTGACGATGAGGGTGCGGAAGCTCGCCTCGTTCATGGGGCGGATGCCGTTCACGAGCAGGGAGAATTCCCAGCCGAACTGCACGCAGAAGCCGATGAGGCAGAGCACGAGAATGTTCACAAAGGCCTTCTCGGGAGCCCTTCGAAGGAGCAAGACGGTGAGAATGAGGTAGCTCACGACCATACACACGCCCATCCAGCCGTGGTAGACCCCCGTCGTGCGCGACGTCGTGATGGTGGCCTCCCCGCCGAGTTCGCTGATGGAGGGGCAGATCATCCACCACATGACGATGAGAAAGACCCAATATTTTGCATACTTATCGCGGGCGACGAGCGTCCAGATAAAGACGAAGTTGGTGAATCCGTAGCTCATCGACATCCACAGGAGCACCCAAAAGGTCCCCGCGGGGCCCTGCAACATGCCGTCGATAAAGACGGTGCGCGTGTGGCTCAAAAGATAGAATCCGCCATAGTCCACGACGGTGTAGAGCACGCCGCCGAAGAGGCCGAAGAGGACGGTCGCATACCGCTTCTTCCAGAGGAGCAGGCCCAAAAAGACGGCGAGGAAGGCGCAATCGAGCAGGATGTAGAGAAGGTTCAGATTGCGTGTGGGGACGATGGGGGATTCGGCAAGTAAGGCGTTCATAACATTCCTCGGAAGTGTTTTCGAGGGGCAGACCTCGGACATGGGTGGGGGATTTTCCGTCTCCCATCCGTCTGCGGACCCCGACGGCATCATTATTATAACACACGGAAGGGGAAAGTGCAAGCGCTTTTTGGGCGTGTTTTGCGGCGGCCGGGGCGGCTTGGGGGGAAAGGGAGGCAAGAAGTTTTCGCGCAAGCCGTTTTTATGCCCGCGGAGCCTTGCTTTTTGCGGGAAAATGTGATATAATCGGGATATGCAACTCGTCGATGGGGAACGGTATCGCGCAAAACGGGTGTGCGTCGCGCTCTCGGGCGGCGTCGATTCCGTCTGCCTGCTCCATGCCCTCAAGGGAGAGGCCGCGCGCTACGCCCTTACCCTCTCCGCCATTCACATCGAACATGGCATCCGCGGGGAAGCGTCTCTGCGCGACATGCGCTTTTGCGAAAGCCTGTGCGCGCAGTGGGGCATTCCCCTGAAGATCGTGCGGGAGGACGTCCCCAAGCTCGTGAAAGAGCAGGGCGGGAGCCTCGAATCGGTCGCCCGCGCCGTGCGCTACGGCGCATTTCACCGCCTGCTTGAAGGGGGGGAGGCCGACCTCGTCGCGACGGCGCACCATGCCGACGACGTGGCCGAGACCGTCCTCTTCCGCCTTGCCCGCGGGACGGGCGCCTCCGGCATGAAGGCGATCACCGAATACGGCGGGATCGTCCGCCCCCTGCTCCGCTGCACGCGCGCCGAGATCGAGGCGTATGCGGAGGCAAACGGGCTACCCCATGTCGAGGACGCGACCAACGCGGACGAAAATTTCACCCGCAACTATATCCGCCACACCGTGCTTCCCGCCTTTGAGAAGATCCACGGCAATGCGACGAAGCACCTCGTGGAGTTCGCCGCCCTCGCGGCCGAAGAGGACGAGTATCTTCGGCAGCTTGCGGAGGACGCGGTCGTCCGCGTGCTCGATGAGGAGTGGGTCCCCGTCGATCTCCCAGACGTTCTCTTTGCCCGTGCGTGCCTCGCGTGTATGCGGCAGACGGCGCAATACGGCTATTCGCGCGCCAATTTGGAGGAGATCGCAAAGCTGCGCAGCGCGCAGAGCGGGAAGCGGGTCATGCTCCCCGTCTCCGATGTCCCGTGGCAACGGATCGCCGTCCGCGAAGGCAAATACGTCGTCTTTGCGTGGGACTTTCGGGAGGAAGCGGGCGAGGCGCCCTTTTCGGCGGAAGCCGGGCTCTATCTGCGTCCCGCGGGCTTCTCGGTGCGGGAAGTCGCCTCCACTGCGCCGGTTGCGGTGCAGCGCGGCGGAATGCGGCGGGCGCTCTACGTCGATTTAGACGCTTTCCCGCAGGGTTGCGTCGTGCGGACGAGAAGAGAGGGAGACGTCATTACCCCATACCATGCCCCGAAGAAGGCTCTCAAAAAGTTTCTTACGGACCGAAAGATCTCGGCGCGGCTCTCCAAAAAACTCCCCGTCATCGCGAAGGGGAGTGAGGTCTACGCCGTCGTCGGCGTGGAGATCGCAGACGCCGTAAAAGTGACCCCGTCAACCAAGCGGCGGGGCGTCATCGAATAAATTCAGATACCAATCTACGGAGGACAACTATGCACAAGGACTGTGAACGCATCTTGCTCAACGAGGACGAGCTCCGTTCCCGCGTCAAAGAGGTCGCCCTCGAGGTGGACGCGCGCTACCAAGGAAAGCGCCCCCTCGTCGTCGGCATCTTGAAGGGCAGCATCATCTTCTATTCCGACTTCATCCGCCATCTCTCCTGCCCCGTCGAGCTCGATTTCATGGTCGTCTCGTCGTATGGGAGCGGCACCGTCTCCTCGGGCAAGCTGAGGATCAAGAAGGACCTCGATAAAGACGTGGCGGGAAGGGACGTGATCATCGTGGAGGACATCATCGACAGCGGCTTCACGCTCGCCAACCTCAAGGCCCTCCTCCTCGAACGGGGGGCGGCCTCCGTCGTCATCGTCACCCTGCTCAATAAGAAGGAGCGGCGAGAATACGACGTCGCGCCCGACTACAACTGCTTCGACATCGAGAATGAATTCGTGGTCGGTTACGGCCTCGACTACGACGAGCGCTACCGCAATCTCCCCTATATCGGGATCTTAAAGCGCGAAGTCTACGAATCGTAACACGCGGCAAAAAGCAAAGCGCGGGCAGAGAGTGCGGCCCGCGCTTTTTGGGTGAAGGAAATTTACTTGTTGTTGAACACGGCCGAGGCGAGCGTGTAGTGGAAGGTCCCGAGGGAGTAGAGCGCGTCGATCTCGAGGGAGAGCATCGCGCTGCGGTAGAGATTTTCGTCGGGATTGGTGCAGCGGGCAAAGATCGCCGTCTGCGCCTGTCCGGGGTTGCTCGCGGAATAGTGGAAGCTGAAGCGCGCGGCTTCGATCTCGCGCTCCTTGGTCTCGGCCTCCCCGTCGCCCGCCTTTAAGGAAAAGGTCGCGCGGTAAGTCTCGAAGGAGGCCGCCTCGGTGGGAACGACGGAGGTGACGTCCTTGGAGGAAGGGTTGATCGTGCGGATGGTGAAGGAGTCGCTGAGGTTGATCCCGCGCATGGCGAAGAGGAGCTGCTCGTTGTCGAGGAAGGTCCCGCTCCCGCCGATCTTGCGCTCGAACACGCGGGGCTCGGCGCCCTCGGTGAAGAGGTCTTGCTGGGTGATGACGGCCTTGGTGAGCTCCTCGTCGTAGGCCGCCGTGTAGGAGTACTCATAGTGCGCGAAGGACTCCTCGGGCGTACCCGTGCCCGTGAGGGGGATGTTGCTGACGACCTGTTTGGAGGAGAATACGGGGCGCAGGCTCTCGTCCGTGCTGAGGAACCATACCTTGGAAGTGAAGCTATCCGTGAAGTCCTTGCCCTTCTCCCCACGGATGAAAAATCTGCCCGTCATGCTGAATTCGCTTTGGAGAAGGTATCCGTGGAATCCGTTCGGGACGCCCTCCACGGGATTGGAAGCGCTCACGGTGACGTCGCGGAGGGTCGTCGTATACGTCCCCTCGTCGTATTCGGCCGTAAAATTCCCGGTGGCGGTGCCGGGCACAAACTCCACGCGGTAGGTGAGCGTCTCGCTTGTCCCCGTGAGGCCGCCGTAGCTCTTGGTGTTGCGATACCAATTGGCGGAGAAGGAGATGGATGGCGTGGAAGTGCACGCGGAGAAGAGGAAGATGGAGGCGAGAAGGGCCGCCCCCGCAAGAAATCTTTTTTTCATAGCCGCTCCTGTCGGTTGCATTTCCACCATTATACCACAAAAAAATTTTTTTGTAAAAATAATTCGGTGAAATCACGGAAAAATTTCAAATTTTACGCGGGGATTTATGCTATAATGGAACAAAGATACGCAGGAGGAAGTTGCATGACCAAATTGATCGGCGCGCCCACGCTCGATAGCGCCCTTTCCGCCCTCTCCGAGACCGTCGCAACCTGCGAGGCGCGCGGGGAGCGCACGCTCGTCTTTTGCGAGGACAGGCTTACCCTGCTCGCGGAACGGGCCGTGTTGCGGGGGCGGGGCGGGACCTTTCTCACCGAAGTCTCCACCTTCCGCCGCTTCCTGCAGGGGCGCGCGCAAAAGACGGTCTCCAAACAGGGCTCGGTGCTCATCGTCGCCGCGTTGCTCGAGGAGCTCGGGGGGGAGTTGCATTGCTTCAAAAAACGGGCGGCGCAGGCCGTCTATGAGACCATCGCCCAGCTTGCGGCCTCACGCGTAGACGCCGCGCTTTTGCGGACGGGGGCGGAAGAGACGGGGGGCATGCTCAAGGAGAAGCTTCTCGATCTCGCCCTCCTCCTCGAAAAATACGAGGAATTTTTACGCGAGCGGGGCCTCCTCGACGAAAACGGCTACCTCGCCCTGCTCCCCGCGGCCATCCGCGAGGAACTGCGGGGCGTGCACGTCGTATTCTTCGCCTTCCCCTCCTTCACCCGGCAGGCGCGCGAGGGCATCCGCGCGGCGTTTACGGCGGCAGGGTCGGTGACGGGGATCTTCCTCGCGGGCAGGGAGGAATTCTACACGGACGAGGGCGCGCGCATCTTCCGCGAGACGGCGGCGGAGGCGGGGGAATCCCTCCGCGAGATCCGCATGCCCTCCGATCTTACGGGCGACGCGGCGCTGTTTTCCTCCGCGCTCTTTGCCGTGGATGCGCCTCGAGACCAAAAAGAGACCACCCATGTCCGAAACATCCGTGCACAAGACGAGGTCGAGGAGCTCGAGACGATCGCCGCGCACATTCAAAAATTTGCAAAGGAGGGCCGCCGCTATCGGGAGATCGCCGTCCTCGTGGGCGGGGAGGGGTACTTCCCCGTGGTGGAGCAGGTGTTCCGCGCCCACCGCATTCCCTATTATGCCGACGTCAAGCGCAAATTCTCCGAGCATCCCTTCTGCACCTTCGCGCTCGACGTCTTAAACGCCGTTGCGGACGGCGTCCTTCCCGCCGAGGCAGACGCCATTGCCGCCTCCCCCTATTTCGGGGACCGCGCGAGCGGGAATTACCGTAACTATCTCCTGCGCTACTGCGGCTACCGCGGGGGCGCGTGGCGCGAGATCCGCGGCGACGTGCCCGGCGACTACGGCGATCCCGCGCTGCTTCAAGGGTGCCGGGAGCGCATGCTCGCCATTCTCGGATGCTTTCGGGAGGTCAAGCGCAAGCCCGTGGAGGGGCGCGTCTTTACGGCGGGCGTGCGGGCTCTGCGCGTGTGCGCCAACGAGGAGCAAACGACGGCTTCCATAAAGCGCGAACTTGCCGAGTCCACCGAGAAGGAGAGCGGGGCATGGCTCTCCTGTGAGAGTTTGGAGAGCGTCCTTTGCGAGATCGACGCGCTCGTGGGCGACCGGCTGTTTACGGCCCGCGAGTTCTCCAATCTCTTCCGCAGCGCGCTCGAGGCGCTCACCGTCTCCGTGCTCCCCCAGCGCGCCGACGCCGTCTTTGTGGGGGACATCACCGAGAGCAGGATGGGCCGCACGCCCGTGCTCTTCTGCGCGGGGCTCACCGACGCCCTCCCGCGCGTGGTGCAGGATACCGCTGTCATCACCGACGGGGAACTTCGGCAGCTTTCCCGTCTTGAAGTGGAGATCGACCCGGCCATCGCCGTCGTCAACGCCCGTGCCCGCGAGGCGCTCGCGCTCAATCTTCTCTCCTTCGGGGAGGAGCTCATTTTGAGCTGTCCGGCCTGCGTCGATCGCGCGGAGGCGGTGCGGAGCGAAGTGTTTGATTTTGCGGAAAAGACCTTCAAGGTGCTACCCATGCCCGAGGTCTACCCCTTCGATCGCACCCAATTCGGCCCCGCGCTCATGGCGTTTTTCCGGGATGCGGAGCGGGAATTTTCGGGGGAGAATGCGGCCGAGTATCAGGCGCGTTACTCTGCTCTTCGCGAGCTCTTCTTGTCGCCGCCGCAGCCCGATTGGCCCTCCGTCGATCCCGAGCAGCTCTTTGCGCACGGGCAGAAGGAGGACGCGGCCGAGGCGGGCGCGCTCTGGACGGGCCGCGAGCTCTCGCCCACCGCCCTCGAGGACTACTTCCTCTGCCCCTACAAAGGGTTCATGATGCGGGCGCTCCGCCTCTCGGAGCGGGAGGAGCGGTCTTTGCTCGACGCCTCCGATGCGGGGACCTTCGTCCATACCGTGCTCGAACGCGTGGCGCGGGACTTCAACGCCATTTCGAGCGAGGAGGAATGCCGTGCGCGGGCCCGGGAGGAGGCCGAGCGGCTCATCGGGGAGCCGCAATACGCGGCGATCCGCGATACGGCCGCGGGGGAATATGCCCACAGCCGGCTCGTGGGGGAGGCCGAGAGCGTCACCGCCGTCGCCTACCGCCAGCTCCTCAGTTCCGCCTATCGCGTCCGCGAAGCGGAGAAGGAGATCGCGCTTCCCGCTTTGCATCTGAGGGGGAAGGCCGACCGCGTGGACGAGGCGGGCGACTTCGTGCGCGTCATCGACTACAAGACGGGGGAGATCGCAGACGACGTGCTCTCCTACTATACGGGCCGCAAATTGCAGCTCGAGCTCTATCTGCGGGCGGTCTCCGAGGGGCATGTCGCGGCCGGAGCCTTCTATTTCCCCGCCGCGGACGACTTCGTCAGCGAGCAGGATGGGGAAAATCCCTTCCGCATGAAGGGGTTTTATTGCAAGGATGAGGCCGTCGTTAAGGGCTTGGATACCGTGTGCAACGAGGGCAAGAGCGAGATCTTCGAGAGCGGGAGCCGCAAGGCGCTCCCTCGGGAGGAATTCGAGCACTTCCTCGATTACGGCGTCCTCGTGGCGGAAAAGGCTAAGGAGGAGCTCTCGGCGGGGCACTTCGCCCCCTCGCCCTACGAGAAGGCGTGCGGGTATTGCAAGCTCAAGGGGCTGTGCGGATTTACGGGCGACGCACGCAAGGAGGAACGGATGACGGCGCAGGAAGTGGCCGCGATCGCGAAAAAAGCGGGGGAGGATGGGCATGGAGAAGGTTAATTTAACGCCGCGCCAGCAAGAGGCCGTCGAGGCTCGCGGCAAGACGCTCGTCTCGGCTTCGGCGGGAAGCGGCAAGACCAAGGTGATGGTGGAGCGCTATGTCGCGCTCGTGAAGGCGGGGGCCGAAGTCTCCGAGATGCTCGCCGTCACCTTCACCAACAAGGCGGCGCGGGAAATGCGGGAACGCATTCGCAAGGCGCTCACGGAGGCCGTGTCTGCGGCCGCGGGGGAGATGCGGGAGCACCTCAAGAGGCAGCTCTACATGCTTCCGCTCGCGGATATCTGCACCATCCACGCCTTCTGCGGGCGGCTCATCCGCACCTATTTTTACCTTGCCGACGTCGATCCCGCCTTCCGCATCGTGGGCCCGGACGACGCCGAGTGCCGCGCCCTTTCCTCGCGCGCGCTCGATCAGACGTTTGAGGAGGCCTACGGGCAGGCCGATCCCGCCTTTTCCGCCCTGCTTGCCGTCTACTTCCGCAAGAAGAAGGATAAGCGGCTCAAGGAGATCGTCCTCAGCCTCTATGCCATCGCGCGCGGAGAACCCGATTACCGCCGGGTGCTCGAGGAGGCGGCTTCCGACACGGCGGAGCGTTTCGCAAAGGCCGAAATGTCCCTCGCAGAGGACTACAAGAGGCGGGCGGAACGCGCGCTCGAGGCGCTCTCTGCGCTCGAAATGCAGCTGGATTCCCCCGCGTGGAACAAGCTCTACGCGCTCGAAAAGCTCAAGGATTACGCCCGCGAACTCCGAGGGGCCGCGGCCTCTCTCGCCGCGGCGCAGGGCGTCTTTGCGATGAAAACCACCGTCTGCAAGCTTCCCTCCAAGCCGCGAAAAACGCCAAAGACGGGACCCGAGTTTTGCGATTTTGCCGATCGGCTCAAGGCGGTCTCCGATGTCATCAAATCGGTCTACGACGAGCTCGGGGCATACCATGTCCGCGATGAGGAGTTCGAAAGATGCGAAAAGGCGGCGGAGAAGGGGGCGATGCTCGCGCGCCTTGCCCTCGCGTACGACGCGCAGTTTTCGGCGGCCAAGCGGGATGCGGGCGTGCTCGATTACAGCGACCTCGAACACATCGCCCTGACCGTTCTCAAAGACCGCGAGGGGGAAGATCTCAAGTCGCGCTACCGCTATCTCTTCGTGGACGAATATCAGGACGTCAACCCCATGCAGGAGCGCATCCTCACCACGTTGGCGGGGGAGGAATGCGACGTCTTTCTCGTGGGAGACCCCAAACAGGCCATCTATGGGTTCCGTGGCAGCCGTTCCAAATATTTTGAGGAGAAGGGGAAGGAGTATCGGGCGAGCGGCGGCAACTGCATCGATCTCGACATGAATTTCCGCTCTTCCGACGCCGTGCTCGATTGCACCAATTTCGTGTTCCGCGAAGTGTTCCCGCCCCTGCACAAGGAGTATGCCGACGCCGTGGGCACGGGCAAGGCGGGCGGCGTCACCCTCGTGCCCCTTTCCGCGGGGGAGACCTCCGCGGCGGAGAAGGGGGAGCGCGGCGTATACTCGGTGAAGCGCGCGGCGGCTCATTCCCCCGAAAACGCCATCGCGAAGAAAGTTCTCGAACTCGTCCTCG
Organism: uncultured Clostridia bacterium; assembly: GCA_947588985.1. Taxonomy (GTDB): domain Bacteria; phylum Bacillota; class Clostridia; order Christensenellales; family Borkfalkiaceae; genus Gallimonas. The sequence continues at coordinate 61,181 of CANQBG010000003.1, read as the reverse complement.
CGGAGTGCGGGCGCGCGCCCGGGCTCGGGAGGGAGTTCTTCGACGCCGAACTCAAGCGCCCAGACGGCGCCAAGGGGGGGATGCGCAAGGTCCGGTTTGGCGACGTAGCCGTCCTCGTGCGCAAAAATTCGGCCTCCGCCGGCGATATCTCCCGCCTGCTCGCCCAAAACGGCATTCCTGTGACGACGTCGGCCGAGATCAACGTGTGCGAACAGTTTGAGGGGCGGCTGCTTCTCGATTGGCTCTCCTTCCTCGACAATGCCGAGCAGGATATCCCCATGGCGGCGGCCATGCTCTCCGTGATCGGCGGCTTCGACGAGCGCGAACTCGCCCGCATCCGCCTGTTTGCCGACCAAGCCTTCCGCGGGCTCACCTTCCGCGCCGCCTGCCGTGTGTACGCCGCCAAGGCGCAGGACGGTCTCGCGGAGAAGCTCAAAAATTTCCAAAGGCAAGCGGAGAAGTATCGCGCGTTCGCATGCGTCAAGTCGGCCGCCGAGATGCTTCGCCTGCTCCTTGCGGACGGGCTGGAGGCGCAGATCGCGGCCAAGGGGGCGAGCGGGGCGGAACTGCGTCTCGCGCACGTGCGGCGGCTCATTGCCGAGAGCGAGGGCTGCACGACGGTGCACGACTTCCTCCGCCGGCTCAAGGACTGCGACTTCAAGGTGGAGTATGCCGAGGTGGGCGGCGAGGACGCCGTCCATGTGATGACCATGCACGCCTCGAAGGGCTTGGAGTTCCCCATCGTCATCCTCACCGAGCTCGACGCCGCCTTCCACGGCCCCGATCGGGACGACGTCATGTGGACGGAGGACTACCGCCTTGCGCCCCGCTACTACGACGAGGAGACGCGCAAATACGGCGAGACGCTCATCCGCCGCGCGGCCGCGCTCACGATGCGCCGCGAGGAAGTGGAGGGGGAGTGTAACCTCCTCTATGTCGCCATGACGCGGGCCCGCGCCCGCCTCTATCTGCTCGCAGAGAAGGCGGAGGGGGAGCGGGAATATGCGCCCGCCGAGGCAAAGCGGCTCTCCGATTTCCTTCCGCAGGGTCTGCCCGAAAAGGAGACCGCACCCCCCGCCCCGCAGACGGCGGAGGAGCCGCTCCGCAGGCGGCATTTCCGCACCGACGCAAAGCACATGGAGGAACTGATTGCCGCGTGTGCGCCCTATCCCTTCGAAAAAAGCGCGACGCGCGTTCCCGTGAAGAGCTCCGCAACGGCCCTCTTGGAGACGGACGGGGTACCCATGTACGAATACGGGAGGAGCGAAGAGGAAGGTACCATGCCTGAAAGTGACCTATTCGATGCGGACATGGGCGGCTCGTTTTCGCCCGAGGACGGGACGGCCTACCACGCCTTCCTGCAACACGTGGATTTCACAAAGTCCGCCGCGGAGGAACTCGTGCGGATGACGGAGGGCGGCGTGCTCCCCGCGGAGCAGATCGAGCGGCTTAATCTTACGCATCTTTCGAAGATCCTGTCCCTCCCCGTGTTCGGCGCGGTGCGCGGAAAGCGGCTGTGGCGCGAGCAGAAGTTCCTCGTAAAGCTCCCCGCGTCCCTCTTCCCCGAGCGCTACGGGGGGGCGGACGACGAGATCGTCTTTCAGGGCGCCATCGACCTGCTCATCGAGGAAGGCGGGGGTAAGTTCACCGTCATCGACTACAAGCTCTCCCGCCTTTCAAGCGAGGATATCCGCGCGCGGTACGCCGTTCAGCTCAAGCTCTACCGTGCGGCCGTCGCCAAGGTCATGGGGCGGGAGATGGACGACGTTTCGGTCTTCATCGTCAACCTTGCGCGCGGAAGCGTGATCCCCATGTGACAAAGTTCGCCCAAAAAAGACAGAGAGCGCGCCGCTTCGACGGCGCGCTCTGTCTATCATAGAGGCGGAGTTTTTTTATGGATATCTTTGATGGCCTCATCGGTGCACTTGCGGCCCTTCCCGATTGGATCGGCTTTCTCCTCCCGCCCGCCCTGCTCGCGGCGTCGGCCGGGATCCCCCGCGGAAAGCGGCGGGGGCTTCGGCACATGCTCGTCGCATTTGCGGCGGGCGGCCTCGGCGTATTTTTGCTTGCGGGGAAGGGCGCGGCGACAGTCTGCGCCTTTACAGGGCTCTTTTGCGTGTGGGCGGCGGCCCTCTTTCCGCTTGCCGTGCGGAGGAAGAAGGAGCGCGTCCCCATGGCGGCCGAACGGACGGACATCGCCCCCGCCGCGTTCCCGCGCCCGCCCAAGGTGTGCCACTTTGAGGAGGGAGAACTCGTTTCCGCGGCGCAATGCGGCATGCGCCTCAAACACGCGGAGACCCTGCTCGTGCGCCTGAAGGAGGCGGGGCTGACCGCTTCGGATCGGCTGGAGACGGACGTCCTCACCCGCACCGTCTCCGCGCTCTCGGGCCGCCCCCTGAGCGCCGCCGAACGCGAGACGCTCAACGATTGCCTCACCGCCACCCTCAAACTGACGGCGAAGTATCAACTCTGAGGGGAGCGAAAAGCAGGACGGGAGGCAGGGGGCGCGGCGGTACGTCCGCGCCCGCTCAAGTAAGCGTGCACACCATGAGTTCGAGGAGTTTTCCCTTTTGGCGCGCGGCGGCGAGGATGGCGGGGGTGATCTTGGTCCCCTCGAGCACGATGGGCACGCCCGCCCGATCATAGAGGGTCCGCTTTACGCGCCGCCCGAGCAGGTTGGTGCGGTTGAGCACGACGGCGCCCTCCGGCTTTTCGGTGCGGACGGAAGCCTTCCTCTCGGACATGGGTGCCTCGGATTCGCTCTCAGGCGGCGGGTCGGCATGCGGTTTGGGGGAAGCGGGGCGGCGCGCCTTCGCCCGCTTTTTTACTTCCTCCGGGTAGAGCACCACCGATTCCCCGAGCTGCGCGAACGCAAAGGGGACTTCGCGGCCCTCGCCCTCTTTGGTGACGACGAGGCGCGCGGGGCCCTCCCCGATGACGACGTCGGAGACGGTGCCGAGCAGTTCCCCCGTGCAGGCATAGACGGCCCGCCCGATGGGGGAGGGGGTGCCCGTGGCCTGTTTGAGGCGCGCCTTGCCCACGATGAGCGCGTCGCCCGCGGCCTTTACGGCGCGCAGAGGCAGGGAGAACTCCTCTTCTTCGGCGTCGGCGCAGACGATGCAGGAGATGTGCTCGTAGCTGAGGGAGAGCCGCACGTCGGTGACGTAGCCGTAGGCGGCCCCCTCGGGGGAGATGACGGGTTTTCCAATATACGATGAAATGTTCATGTTGACCTCTTACCTCATGGTATTCCGCCGCGGCGGGCGGAGGCGTGCAAAATTTTGCGGAACGGGGGGAATCTTTGTCGGATCGCGCCCCCGCTTCGAAGTTCCCCCCGCGGGGAGGCGGGCCCCGCGATACCCCAAGCGATGTATTCTATGCGGCACGCCCCGCGCCGATGACCCTTTGCGGGGCCGTTTTTTGTACCGCCCGCTTGCGGGGAAAATGTATAAAACGGGGAAAATTCCTCATAAATTTACAAAAATATTCCGGGACGGCCGCCTTTTTTCGGGCGGTCTTTTTCGGGAAAATTTCCGATGAATAATTTCCGCTTATAGATAGTATAATAATTTTTAGTACCAAACGATGTAAAAATCGGGTTTGGAGCGGCGATTTTCCTTGACAAGATGGGGGGGAGAAGGGGTATGATAGAGATAGGAAGATCCTGCATGAATGCAGGATCGCGGAGGAACGCATGAAAACCGCATTTCGCCGGGGAGCCATCGCCCTTCTTTTGGCGCTCTTCGGATGTATTCTCATCTTCGGGATCGCGGCCTGCGGACAGGAAGCAGACCCCACGCCCACGCCGCCCACGCCGGGGGGAGACGGCCCTTCCACGCCCACGCCCACGCCGGGAGACGACGAGCCCACCCCCACCCCTACCCCCGAAACGGTGACGTACACCGTGCACGTCGTCTGCGCGGATGACGTGCTCGGAGGGGTCCATGTCCGCATCCTGCACGAAGAAACGGAGGCGGGGGAGAGCGCGCTCACCGATGGCACGGCGCAATTCAGCCTCGAAGCGGGCGACTACACGGCCACGCTCACCGGGGTCCCCCAAGGGTACACCTTCGAGGACGCCGTCCTCACAGAGGCCGCGCCGGAGGCCACCATCACGGTGAACGCCCCGTCCGTCACACCGCCGCCCCCGCCCGCCGAGCAGATCGCCTACACCGTCACCGTCGTCTGTTCCGACGACGTGCTCACGGGCGTCCGCGTGCAACTCATGGCAGGCGCGGATCTCGCCGGGGAGACGCCGCTCGTCAACGGCAAGGCGGAATTTTTGCTCGCGCCGGGGACGTATTCCGTCGTCCTCGTCGGCCTTCCCGAGGGGTACTCCGCCCCCGCGGCCACCGTCTCCGCCGAGGCCCCCACGGCCCTTGTCGCCGTGACGGGGAGCCCCTTGGAGCGGGAGTATTCCTACGAGGTGACGCTCACCTATTCGCAGGCAACAGACGTATTCGGAGGCACCCATGCCGCGGGTCCGGCCGCAGGGATCCCCGTTACCCTCTATGAATCGGAGCTCTCGACGGTCGCCGTCGCTTCAAAGAACACAGACGCCGAGGGCAAGGTGCAGTTCACCCTCACGGGCAAGAGTTACTACGTCGCCGTCTCCGCCCGGAACTACCGTATCCCCGCGAAGGCCGTGCGGACGCTTACCGCCGAAGCTCCCGCGCTGACCCTCGCCTTGGAGGCGAAGGGCGTGTTCGGAAGCCAGGAGGCGCCGCTCACGCTCACGGTCGGGGAGAACGCCGTCCCGCTCACCAAGGAGATCCTGAATGCGTATGGGAGCGTGGCGTATTTATTCGTTCCTCCCGCCACGGCGACCTACTATTTCACCACGTCGAGCGCTCTTGCAAACGTCACCGCGGAGATCTTCCCCGAGGGCATCGTCGGGGCGCAGAAAGACGTTTCCGCAGCCCTCAAGGCAGACATGCCCTACCTCATTTACGCGAGTTCGCGTGCGGAGGAGGGCGACCTTTCCTACACGCTCACCATCTCCGATACCCCCGCGCCGCCCGAAGAAGTCGATCCCGACGAGCCCCTTCCCGAGAATCCTTGGGAGGGCGAGGGGACGAAGGCCGCACCCTATGCCGTGAAAAATCTCGTCGGGAAATATGAAGTTCCCGTCGCATGGGATGGGGAGAGCTTCGCGGAGGTCTGGTTCACCTACACCGCGCAGGAGGCCGGGCACTACGCCGCCAAGGGGGTCTCGGGGGACTACCTCGTCTCCTTCAACAGCGGCAGGTTCTTCATCAATCCCGGGAGCCCTTCCGTCGATTTCACGCTCGAGGCGGGCGAGACGCTCTCCTTCTGCGTGAGCAACTTCAATGAGGACAGCACGTCGTCCTTTACCGCCGTGTTTGAGATCGCCGTCTACGTTGCGCCGCCCGCCGCGCTCGGGAGCATCGAAAAGCCGGAGGACCTTTCCGCCCTCCTCGGCAAACACACCTTCCGCTTCGACGGGCAGGCCTACTTCTACCGCTATACGGAGACCGCGGGGACTTCGTATCTCGCAACGACCGCCTATGCGGGGGGCATCCACATCACCTTCCGCCTCGGCCCCGACGCGAAGATCGAGGACAAGACGATCTTGCCCTCCATCGACGTGGCGGCGGGCGCGACGGAGCGCTTCACCCTCGAGGCGGGAAAGACGTACGTCATCGGCGTCTCGTCCGATTGGGACGCCGGCTTCGGAAGAGAGGATCAGACCGAGAAGGAGATCGACTTCACCGTGACGGAGGTCACGGGCGAAGAGGAGCCGGGCACGGAGGGCAATCCCTTCGTCATTGCCGACATCGTGGGCACGCACACCTTCCGGGAGACGAACGACGGCCACTTCTACACCTTCACCGTGAAAGAAGCGGGGGACTATGTGTTTACGGCGAACTCCCCGATCTATCTCAAAGAAGTGGACGGGACGCTTTCCTTCTACACCCCGAGTTCCAAAACGCAGACGATCTCTTTGAAGGCGCGGACGTATGTCGTGAAGATCATGACGTATGGCGGCGTGGCGGAGGGTGAGGTCTCCTTCACCGTGGAGAAGAAGGCGGCTGCCCCCACGGCGCTCGAGGGCGAATACGCCCTGCCCGCGGAGAAGCATTGATTCGCGTTTCCAAGGCGGCCTCGGGCCGTACTGCAAACCTTTCGGAAGAGGAGCGGAGCGATCCGCTCTTCTTTCATCCTTCGAAGGCGCGGGGCGGCTTTGGTTGCGCCTCCGCGCGGGATGACGGGGATCGGCTTCTTCGGGCGATATTCTCTGTGAAAATTGCGAAAAATTTTCATGGGGAGGGAGAAGTAATTGACAAACGCGTCGCGTTCCATTATAATAGAAAAGGAATCTTTTTGCGAATCGTCCGCTCCCGCCCGTTTGGGAGGCGGACAGAGCGCCCGACGATGGGGCGCGGAGGTCGATATGATCAAAAAAATGAAGAAAATTTTCATCTCGTTGCTCGGGACCCTCACCGGGCTTGTTCTCACGTTCGGCGCCGCGGCATGCGGCGGAACGCACACCGAACACACCTACGGCGCATGGACGACGGTGGAGGCCACCTGCGAGGGGGAGGGCTCGCGCACGCGGACGTGCACCATCTGCGGCGAAAAGGATACGGAGACCATTCCCCCGCTCGGCCACGACTATGATCTCGGCACCGTCACCGTAAAGGCGGGCTGTGAGACGGAGGGCATGCGCACCCGCACTTGCCGCCGTTGCCAAAGCTCCAAAGAGGAGGAGATCGCCCCCCTCGGCCACGATTGGGCGGAAGGGGAGGTCCTCGCAGAGCCCGCGTGCGAAACGCCCGGCCGCGGCAACTTCACCTGTCTGCGCTGCGGGAAGAGCGAGGAGCATGCCATTCCCGCGCTTGCCCATGTGTGGGAGAAGGCGGGCGTCAACGAGGAGGCCACCTGCGAGAGCGCGGGCACGCGCAACATGCGCTGCGCACTCTGCGGCAAGACGGAGACGGATACCATCCCCGCCAAGGGCCACACGTGGGAGGAGCGCGACGTGGTGAAGGCCGCCGATTGCACCAATGCGGGGACGGTCCGGCGCGTGTGCACCGTCTGCGGAAAGGATGAGACGGTCTCCGTGCCCGCCCTCGGCCACAAGTGGGAGGGGGAGTACACCGTAGACCGCGAGGCCACCTTCGATCGCGCGGGCGAGAAATCCTATCACTGCCTCCGCTGCGGCGAGCGCAACGACGTCACGGAAATTCCCCAATTGCAGGAAGGCGTGCCCATCCTCTATGAGATCACCCTTCTGCGCAACAACGGCGAGCGCCTCACCGCGCCCGGAGCCGTCGTCACCGTCTACAATGCAGACGGCACGGTCGCGGCCCAAAGCAACGCCGCCACGCTCAGTGCGGGCGTCTACAGCGTAAACCTCTCTCCCGCGACGTACACCGTAAAGCTCACGGGCCTTCCCGCGGGCTACACGGCGGAAGGGGAGGTGACGGTGCGGCCGGGAAGCCCCTTCTGCGCGCTCTATCTCCGCGGCTCCGTCCTCAAGGAGGAGGTCCCGCGCGCCACGCAATACGGCGTGGGCTCTGTGATGTATGATTTCACCCTGCACGCGGTAAGCGGCGCCACGTATACCCTCTCCGAGCTGCTCACGCAAAAGAAGGCCGTCGTGCTCAACTTCTGGTACGACGGATGCGCCCCCTGCCGGCAGGAATTCCCCCTGCTCGAGCGCGCCTATCAGAAATACCGGGATGAGATCGAAGTCCTCGCCATCACGGAGGACCCCGACGACAACGCCGCGGCCGTCCGCGCCTACGCCACCTTGATGGGCCTCACCTTCCCCATGGTCCCGCAGGAGGAGCGCATCGGGCTCGAGAGCCTGTTTGGCGTGTCGAACGTCCCCACGACGGTTGTCGTTGACAGCGAGGGCGTCGTCTGCGAGATCCGCTCGGGGTCGCAGAGCGAGTTTGAATCCCTCTTTGAAAAATACACGAGCGCAGATTATTGGACGCACGGGCATGCCCCCGCCCAAACTGCTCTTACAGGCGAATACGCCCTGCCCGATCGAAAAGACTAATTGGAGAACATTATGAAAATACGCAACCGCATTCTCACCATTCTTGCGCTCGCGCTCACGGCGGCGGTCGGCCTGCTCTTTGCGGCCTGCGGCGGGAGCAAGAGCACCGTCACCCTCTCCTTCGACGCAGCGGGAGGTTCCCCCGTCGCCTCTCTCGAGGTAGCGCCGGGAGAGCAGGTCGCGCTCGAGACGCCCGTAAGGGAGGGCTATGCCTTCGAGGGCTGGTACGCGAGTTCCTCCTATGAGGGCGAAGGCGTGCGCGGAACGCTCACGGCCCCCGAAAAGGACACCAAATATTATGCCAAATGGGCGGAAGGGCGAGAGCTCACCCTCGACCTCGGCGGCGGCACGGCCTCCGTGGAGCATGTCTGGGTCAAGCCGGGCACGAGCATTCTCGCGGCCCTCGAGGGGATCGTCCCCGCACGGAGCGGCTTCCCCTTCGGCGCATGGTTCTATAACGGCGCACAGCTCACGGCCTCCGCGCGCATGCCCGATTCGGCCGCGACGGTCACGGCCAAGTATCTCGTCTCGTACACCGTGGAGGTGTACCTCGAAAACCTCTCGGGGACGTCCTTCGTCCGCAGCGACGAGGACCTCACGGGTGGGACATGGTATTTGGGGGAGAGCTATTCGCCCGAGGCTCCCGCGATCGCGCACTACGAACTCAACGAGGCTCCCGAAAGCGGCGAGCCCGTGACGACGCGCACCCTCTCCGAGGACGCCTCCGCCAACGTCTACCGCTTCTACTACGACCGCGCGCAGTACAACATCGTCTACCGTAGCGGCGGCGAAGAGGACGAGGCGGAGATCGGGAGCGGGGTCTATGAACAGGCCGTGAAACTGCTCGATTGTCCCTTCGTGCGCGAAGGGTATCGCTTCGCGGGCTGGAGCACGGCGCCCACGGGCGACGTGGAGTACACCGCGGGGCAGACCATCGTCTTAAACGGGCCCTTCATCCTCTTCGCCGTGTGGGATTTGGGGTATACCGACCGCTATGGCAGCGCCGACCTCATCTTCTTCCCCCGCCTCGAACCGGGCAAGGCAATCCTTCTTCGCGGCGGCATGGAATTTACGGGCACCCGCACGGGCAACGACTTCACCTTCACGCAAAACGGGCATACCATGCTCGAGGGTAGGGTGTACGGAGCGCAGTATTCCTATCTGCGCACCGACATCGCGGATACCTATATCTTCTTCGAAAATTCCGCCGATCCTGCCGTGACGGAGCAATACGATCCCACGCGCACGCTCACGATCGACGAATACCTCAACGCCACATACACCGAGGGCGGAAAGGCGACGGCGGGCGTCGCCGTCTACGATACCGAGTGGGGCGACTTCCGCTTTGTGAGCGATTCCAAGCAGTTCCGCTTCCTGCCCGTCCACGGCGACCAATTCAAGTATCCCGCCGTGTTCTCGGAGGCGGGCACCGAGGCGGGCTTCTATGTGGACTTCACCATGTTGGACTTCGAGGAGGGCACGGGCTTCACTACGCAATCCATGCTCCTCGCCCTCGACGGTTACGGCAACGTCTCCCTGCTCGATACGGTCAACGCCGCGCAGTATGAGGGCCGCTACTATGTAGAGGATACCATCGTTATCCGGAATACGGACTACAGGATCTATAGGATCGTCTGCCGTCTCTACGACTCCCTCGGCCTGCTCACGGGCGGCGCCCCGGGCTACGTCTATAACTACGTCTACACCGTGCCCGAGGTGGTTGAGGGCTACGACGGCTATGTCGCGGCCGACCGCTACTACGGCGACTACGAGGGCCCGGACGGCACGACGCTTACCCTCGACGGCTTCGGCGTATTCGAGGACAGCGCGCACTACGCGGGGGGCAGCTCCGAGGTCACGGGTGCGTACACGGTGCAGACCTCGCTCTTGGAGGGGACGCTCGTCTCCGTCTATCCGGAGGGCGCGGCGGAGCCCGTTCTCTTCAAACTCAACCTCACGGCGCACACCTTCGAGCCCTATACTGAGGCGGCGCACGATCCCTACACCGCCTATCGCTTCATGGACGGCAACTCCCTGCAACCTCCCTTCCTCTTCCTCTATGCGGCCAAGGAAAACGTCCTGCGCGCGGAGGTCTATCTTCCCTCCGAGGACGAGAGCGAGCTCCTGCTCGTGGGGCGGGGGACGTATGCGATCGAGGTGATCGGCGGGACCTCCCGCTTCCGCCTCGTCACCTTCACCCGCGAATGGGTCCTCGAAGGCTACGAGGACGAAGTCGCGGAGACGTTGAAATTCTATACTTCCAGCGTCACGAGCACGGAGACCTATGAAAATTACGACGTCTACTGCGTTTTGGAGCGCAACGGCGAGATCTATTGGGAGGAGACCGACCTCGGCGGCGGCGAGCACGTCCTTACCACGCGAACGGTGACGGCGGGCGGCCTCGGCTCCCTCTACTATACGTCGAGCGGCGAGATCTACGAGGCGCAGTTCACCAAGGCGCAGAGCGAATACGGCTTCTCCTCCACCTACGGCACCCTTGTCTATGCGACGCCGCTGGGAGACGTCGTCACGCAGTACTATGTCCTCACGACGGACGAGACGGGCAAGGTCTCGGGAAGGAGCGTTCCCTACACCGAGCAGCTCGTGCTCATCGTGCCCGAGGCGGGGGCGGGCACGGCCGGCTACGGCGCCCGCGCGATGTATCGCGACAGCGAGGGCAGGGCCCGCTACACCGACGACGACGGAAGCAGCTTCCGCGCGGGCACATGGCAGAGGGCCGCGGAGACGACCGCCTTGGGCGATCCCATCTACACCCTCACCATCGGCGGCGAGGAAGTGTTGCGGTTTTGCGAAATTTATCAGCTCGAGCTCACGGGAAGCACCCTGCTCACCTCCGTCTATATTGCGGGCACGGCGGGCACCTATACGGCGGAGGACGGCTCCGCCCTCCTTCTCGACGGCTTCTGCCGCGCGCGCTACACCGGTGCGGACGGCGCAGTCGAGGAATGCTACTATGTGCGCACGGGCGACCAGGTTTCCCTCTCCGAAGGGGCGGAAGGCGAGCGCGAGCGCATCTTCATCCTGAACGGCGCCGCGTTTGCGCCCATCGACTGGGCGAGCAGCCGCATGTGGCAGCTCCTCGATACCAACTATGAGCCCATCGGAGACGGCTACCTCGCCAAGTTCGACGGCGAAGGCGGCGTGAAGATCTTCCGCGCGGACGGCGAGACCCTTGTCTCCTCGGGGACGTATACCGACCTCGACGCCGTCTACGAACCGGGCGGCGGCTATCCCGAGTATCTCCTCCGCGACGTCTCCCTCGGGAGCGCCTATCCCGAAGCCAACTACCGGGTGGCCTTCGTCTATGGCGAGATGTCCGGGCAGTATGCCGCGCTCGTGCAGAGTACGGCCACGCTCGGCCTCTTCCTCGACGAGGCGTGGAACGTCCTCACCCTCGACGGTTTCGGACATGGTACCCTCGCAACCATGGAATTTGCAAGTCTTGCCGGGAGCTATGAGGTCATTTCCGCGGAGTATAACGTCGTCGCCTTCACCGTGGAGGAAGTGGGCCCCGCGGAGGGCGTCGTCTACTACATGGCGCTCGCCGCAAACGGCACCTTCCTCATGAATGACTATGCGCAGTACGCCTCCGTCTACTTCAATTCCGCATTGGAGAGCGTCGTCTTTGGCACGGACGGCACCGCCTACGTCGGCGCGGCCCAAGGGCCCTATCTCGTCAAGGGAGACGAGGCGCTCGTGTTCCTCACCGAGACGCCTCTTCATCTCCCCGTCCCCGGCGGCGAGACCTATTCCTATGGGGAAAAGACCTACTACCGTTGGGACGGGCGGGAACTTGTCCTCAGCGGGAAGGTGGAGATCCTCGGCGCGGACGGCAAGGCCTACAACAACATGGCCCCGCTCGACGCCGTCTTGACCTTCATGCCCAACGGCAATACCAATGCAAACGTCTCCGCGACGTTTACGATCGGGGAGATGAAGTATGAGGGCTTCCGCCTCAGCGTCTACACGAGCGGCAGCCTCATGGGCACGGGCAGTCAGTTTGCGCCCACCGTCACTTACGGACACAACGTCTATCCCATCGCCTTCACCTATGCACCGGGCGCGCAGAACGCCTTCACCGTGACAGCGGGCTATAACAGCGTGCGCCTTCTCGACCACAACGCGCGCTATATCCCGGGCGACGAGCTGGATTCGAATAAGCAGCCCATCTATCGCGGCGGCTATATCGAAAAGGCCTCCGTGGGCTTCGGGCCCATCGTCTATGAGGACGTCGTCTATTCGGGTAGTTTCTTCTATCTCTATGACGGCTCCGATCCCACGCCCATCACCTTCGAAGGGATCCCCGCAAGCGACGTGCTCTGCGTGGGGCATGTCCCGAGCTACGGCGATCGCATGGAGATCATCTTCCTCTATAACGGGACGCGCTACGCCATCGATTACTATGAATACTATCAGGGCGGCAACTACTATTGGGCCTACGGCCTCTATACCGTGGAGGACTTCGATACGGCGGAATACACCGTCCGCGTGAAGTCTCTCGCCTACACCCAATTCTCCACCGCGCCGGGCTACGTTGCCGATAAGGCCGCCAATCCCGCCATCGGGCAGCCTATCGCCGTCACCCTCATCCGTAAGGCCGAGGAAAAGGCCGTCGTCGCCTACGATACAGGCTACCTCGTCGACGGCTACGGCACGGGCGTGTGGCTCGTGGACATGGACGGCGTGGAAGAGGAGGGCACGACGGGCACCTGCACATGGGGCAAGGGGTATCTTGTCACCTTCGCCCGCAGCGCCGAGGGCGCCGTCACGGGCGTCACCGTTGAGGAGTATGAATTTGTGCAAGTCGTCGTCTTGCGGGAGTGCCTCGTCAATCTCTTCCTCGATGAAGAGGGCAAGGTGCGCGTCGTCGGCTTCGGCGTCTTTACCGCCGACCACGGCCGCTACGACTGGCTCTCCGACCCCAAAGACCTCCGCGTGGAGGGAGAGACCGTCACTGTCACCGGCACGCGGGACGGAGAGGAGCACACCTACACGCTCGTCGTCACGGCGGGAGAGGACGATAGCGAGGGCCGCCCGACGTTCACCGTCACTCTCTCCGAGACGTGATCGGAGGGGGGCATGTCCGAGATATAACGTAAGAAAATCATGCGCTGCGGCGCATTGGGAGGGAATATGAACAGAAAAAAATTTGCTTGCGGGGCCGCCATCGTCCTCGCATTGGCCGCGCTCTGCACGGGCTGCGGCGGGGAGGACGGAATGAAGGATCGACCGCTGCGGGAGCTTCCCGCGGAGTATCGCTACGAGGTGGAAAAGCAGACCTACCGCGTCGGCTACACCGATTCCGAGGGCGCGGAGATCGAGCTCTATGGCGAGCTCTATGAGCCGCAGGGGGAGGGCAAGTTCCCCGCCGTGATCCTGAGCCACGGCTTCAACGGGCACTTCTCCGACTTCACGGCCGAATGCAACCGCTTTGCCGCGCGCGGCTATGTGTGTTACGCCTTTGATTTTTGCGGCGCACAGGCGAGCGGGCTGAGCACGGGGCGGGGCCCCGCCGACTACACCCCCTTCACCATGAAGGAGGACCTCAAAGCCGCCGTCAAGCGCATCCAAAAGCGCAAAAACGTCGATGCGACGCAGGTATTCCTCTTCGGCGGCAGTCAGGGCGGGTTCGTCACCGCGCTCACGGCGGCCGATCTCAAGAAGGACGTCGCGGCGATCGCCATGTACTTCCCCGCCCTCAACATCCCCGATGATTGGCGTGGCAAGCCCGAGCAGGATACCCCGCTCATGGGCTACTCCATCGGCGCGAAGTTCATCCGCTCGGTGCAAGATCTCGATCCCTACGCCGTCATTGGCAATTTTGCGGGGGACGTGTGCATCGTGTGGGGCGATCAGGACGAGCTTGTGAGAAAGACGTATATCGACCGCGCGGTGGAGACCTACGGCGCGGCGCGCACCGATCTCACCGTCATCCCCGGCGCGGGGCACGGCTTCGGCGGCGAAGCGCTCGAGACGGCCATCGGGAAGGTGCTCTCCTTCCTCGAGGCGCACACCTTCGCATAGCGGCCCGCAAAAGAGGGGAGGCGGCGCCGAATTTCGGCCGATTCCCGAAAAAACTTGCCGAAGGGGGCAAAATCCTTTGACAAGCCCCGAAAAATATGCTATTCTATATTTGACGTACGCGAGGCGGTGCGCTCTCCACGCATGGCTTGGCGTGCGCGTCATGCCCAAGGGCAAATTCCATAGGAGGATAAACGCAAATGGAAAAGAACGAAATCATCGCGAAGTACGCGCAACACGAGGGTGACACGGGGTCTCCCGAGGTCCAGATCGCGCTCCTCACCGAACGCATCAACCACCTCAACGAGCACCTCAAAGAGCACAAGCACGATAATCACTCCCGTCGCGGACTTTTGAAGATGGTCGGTAAGCGCCGCGGACTTTTGGACTACCTCAAGGCCAAAGATATCGCACGCTACAGAGCCATTGTCGAGAGTCTCGGTCTCAGGAAATGACCCAAACGGAAGGGGCGGCGCTTTTGTCCGCCCTTTTTTGTTGAAACCGCAGGCGGCCGCTCGCGGAGTGAGCGGGGAATCCTCTCCTCATACCGACCCACTGCACGGAGGCCGACGGGGGACCTTCTCCTCATACCGACCCCGAACGAAGGGAGTGGGGAGTGTATCTTGAGGAATGCCCCCCCCACTCGTCACGGCTACGCCGTGCCACCCTCCCCCCAGCGGGGGTAGGGCTTCCACGTCAAGTTTTGAGATGAACCAACTTCACCCCTCACGGAATTTTGTTTTGCGCTCTTGCAAAACAAAATTCGTGAACAAGTTCCGATTTCATGCGCGAGCAAAACCACGCTTTTGCGCTGCGCGACCCAATTTGCCGAACCCTTTCGGCTTCTTGTCTTTGAGAACAGACAAAGTTGCGGCCGACGAAGTTATGAGATGTACCAACTTCACCCCTCACGGAATTTTTCCGCTAAGGAAAAATTCGTGAACCAATTTTGAAAATCGCTTCCCGGGCCACGGGGCACGGGGGCAAAGAATAGGAGTATAGAGAATCATGACACCAAACTACAAAGAATTCAAATTTACGGTCGGCGGAAGAGAAGTCGTCGTTGAGACGGGCAAATACGCCGAGCAGACCAACGGCAGCTGCGTGGTAAGATGCGGCGAGACGGCCGTCATGGTCAACGTCTGCATGTCCGAGACCCCGCGCGACGGCATCGACTTCTTCCCCCTGCAGGTGGACTACGAGGAGAAGATGTACGCCGTCGGCAAGATCCCGGGCGGTTTCAAACGCAGGGAAGGAAGGGCCTCCGATAAGGCCATTTTGACGGCCCGCCTCATCGACCGTCCCCTTCGTCCGCTCTTCCCGAAGGGCTTCTTCAACGACGTCGTCGTCATCGCTACGGCGCTCTCCGTGGAGCCCGATGTCGCGCCCGAGCCTCTCGCCATGGTAGGCTCGTCCATCGCCCTCGCCATCTCGGATATCCCTTGGGCCGGGCCCACGGGTTCCGTCGTCGTCGGCCTCGTAGACGGGCAGTATGTCATCAATCCCGACGCCGCCCAGCGCGAGAAGAGCACCATTCACCTCAACCTTGCCGGCACCAAAGACGCCATCCTCATGATCGAGGCGGGCGCGAACGAGGTCTCCAACGACGAGATGGTCGGCGCGATCATGTTCGGCCAGAACGAGATCTCCAAGATCTGCGCCTTCATCGAGGATACCATCGTCCCCGCCGTGGGCAAGCCCAAGCGCGAGATCGCGCTCTACCACATCCCCGAGGACATCGACGCGGCCGTCCGCGCCTATGCTTCGGACAAGCTCGACTGGGCGCTCGATACCTTTGACCGTCAGGAGCGGCAGGCCCGGCAGGACAAGGTAGACGCCGAGACCTTGGAGCACTTCAAGGAAATTTACCCCGAGAATACCCGCGAGATCAAGGATAGCCTTTACTATCTCACCAAGGAGAAGGTCCGCGCCAAGATCTTCGATAAGGGCATCCGCCCCGACGGCAGAGGCCTCAAAGACGTCCGTCCCATCTGGTGCGAACGGCACGTCCTTCCCCGCGCGCACGGTTCGGCCGTGTTTACGAGAGGGCAGACGCAGACGCTCACGACGTGCACGCTCGACATGCTCGCCGCGGCGCAGAAGCTCGAAGGGCTCGACGACGAGACCGAGAAGCGCTACATGCACCAATACAACTTCCCCGGCTACTGCACGGGTGAGGCCAAGGCCCTCCGCAGCCCCGGCCGCCGCGAGATCGGCC
The DNA here is from genome assembly GCA_947588985.1 of uncultured Clostridia bacterium. GTDB lineage: Bacteria > Bacillota > Clostridia > Christensenellales > Borkfalkiaceae > Gallimonas. The sequence continues at coordinate 44,889 of CANQBG010000003.1, read as the reverse complement.
ACGGCGCCCTCGCGGAGCGCGCGCTCATCCCCGTCATCCCGCCCGTAGAGGAGTTCCCTTACGCTATCCGCGTGGTCAACGACATCCTTTCCTCCAACGGCTCCTCCTCGATGGCCTCCGTGTGCGGCTCGACGATGGCCCTCATGGACGCGGGCGTTCCCATCAAGGCTCCCGTCGCGGGCGTCGCCATGGGCCTCATCAAGAATCAGGAGACGGGCGAATTCCGCGTCATGACCGATATCCAAGGCCTTGAGGACTTCCTCGGGGACATGGACTTCAAAGTCGCGGGGACCAAGAAGGGCATCACTGCCATTCAGATGGATATCAAGATCAAGGGCATCTCCGAGGAGATCATGCACACGGCCATCAACCAGGCCAACGAGGGCCGCGAGTTCATCCTCTCCAAGATGCTCGAGTGCGTGCCCGAAGTCAGCCCCGAGATCTCCAAGTATGCGCCTCGCATCATCTTCTTCAAGATCGACCCCGAGAAGATCGGAGACGTCGTCGGGAAGCAGGGCAAGGTCATCAACTCCATCATTGCCGAGACGGGCACCAAGATCGACATCGAGGACGACGGCACCGTGTGCATCGCCTCCTACGGCGACAGCGAGGCCGCGCTCAAGGCCAAGGCCATCGTCGAGAGCATCGTGCACGACCCCGAGGTGGGCGATATGTTCATCGGCCGCGTCGTGCGGATCCTCTCCCAGACGGGCGCGTTCGTCGAGTTCGCCCCCGGCAAAGACGGCATGATCCACATCTCCAAGATGAGCGACCGCCGCATCGACAAGGTGGAGGACGTCCTCTCCGTGGGCGACGTCGTCAAAGTCCGCATCATCAAGATCGGAGAGAAGGGCATCGACTTCAAACTGCTCGAAAAACTCTCCTGAGTTTCTTCCAAAACCCAAAAAGAAAGGCCGCGTGCCTTTCTTTTTTTGAAAAGGAGACGAAGGCGCATGCAACTACACGCTACTCTTCACCGAACTCAAATCCACCCCGCGTCGAAAAGGTCTCTTTCCAAGACGGCGCCGTAACGCCCTACGGGCAGACGCCTTAAAGAAGGCCTCCGCTCTCGCCTTCCGCCTGCGCGCCGCTATGCCTTCCTCGGAATATTTTGAAGGGGAAATGGCCGGAAGCGCTTGACGGAGACCGCCGCGCGGGGGTATACTTGTAATATCCGAGGGGACGCGATCGTCCGCAGGAGGGGGGCATGGTGGCGAACACGAAAGAAAAAATCGAGGGAGGGGCGCAGTCATTGCCGCGTATCAATTTCCGCCCCCTCGTTTTTTGCGCGCTCGGCCTCTTCTACGGCGGATTTCTCTATTTTCGCGGCCGCTTCGGGGGGATCGGCCCGAGCGACCTCTGTGTGCTCCTCCTGCTCGTCGCCTTCGCGCTCCCGCCTGTTTCATGCAAGCGGGCGGCGGCCATCGGCCTCGCCGTGCTGCTCTTCGGCGGCGTCGGCGCGGGACTCGCGCACCTGCGCACCGCGCGATTCCTCGAGACGAAGGAGGGGGTCTTTACCGTGACGGGCACCGTGTGCTCCTTCACCGTGAAGCGCGGCCGCACCGCCGTCATCCTCGAAAACCTCTTCTTCGACGGCGAATCGGTGGGGGGAAAGCTCGCCGTGCAGATCGAATCGGAGGACGTTCGCGCGGGCGATATCGTGGAATTTCGGAAGCAAGTGACGGCAAATGACCTACCCATGTCCGAGGACAGCTATTCCAATTACCTCTTTTACAGCGACATCCGCTACCGCGCGCCCAATGTGGATTACAAGAAACTCGCAACGAGCGGCAATCCCTTTTACCGCGTAAGTTCCGCCCTCTACGACGTTCTTTCCGCCAAGATGGGAGGGGAGGAGGCGGAGGTTGCCTACGCCCTTCTCACGGGCAATTCGGGCAGCATGGACGCGGGCCTCTCCGAGGCCATGCGGCGGGGCGGGATCGCGCATATCTTTGCCGTCTCCGGCCTACATATCGGGATCGTGTTCGGCCTCGCGATGCAGCTCTTCCGCCCCTTGGGAAGGAAGCGTAGCTTTTTGGCGCTTTTGGCGGCGCTTCTCTATACCGCCCTGTGCGGCTTCCCCGTCTCCGCCGTCCGCGCGCTCGTCGTGTGCGTCGCGCTGGCGTTTTCCAAGGTGTTCGGCCGAAAATTCGACTTTCTCTCCGCACTCGGGGCGGCCGCGCTCTGCCTTTTGACCTTCGACATCGCAGACCTTCTCTCCCCGGGCTTTCGGCTCTCCTTTGCGGCGTGCCTCGGGCTCGCCCTCCTTGCGGGGCCCATCCGCCGCCTACTCTTTGCCATCCCGCATGCGCCGCGCCCAATCGCGGACTACCTCTCCGCCAACCTCTCCGTGCAGATCTTCACCTTCCCCGTGATGCTGGCCTGCTTCGGCTATGTCTCCGTGTGGGGGACCCTCCTCAATCTCCTGATCCTGCCCCTTTTGCCCATGGTCTTTTCCTACCTGCTCCTCTCCGCGGCGCTGTCCCTTATGATCCCGCCCGCGGCGGCCGGCCTGCTCGTCGTCCCGAAGGGGCTGCTCTCCTTGCTCATGTGGCTCTTCACGCACGACTTCGGCATGGTTTTGCAAGGCTTTGTCTTGGGCATGGGTGCCTCGTTTTTGGTCATCGCGCTCATTGTGCTCTCCGGGCGCGTCCGCCTCTCCCGCGGGATGCGCACCGCCGCGCTCTGCCTGCTTGCGGTCCTGTTCGCCTTTGCGGTCTCCTTTGAAAACGTGCCGATGCGCGGGGTACGCGTGGAGGTCGCAGACGGGAAGGAACTCGTCCTTCTCAAGACGCGCGATCACACCGTCCTCGTGATGGGGCAGGCGTCGCTTGCCGACTGCGAGGACTTCCTCCGAAGGGAGACGCCCACGGGCCCGGACGCCTGTCTCGTCGTCGCGGAGGATGAGGTGGAGGCGCTCGGGCGGGCCGTCTTTTTGCACGCGGGGGCCATCTTCGCCTGCGACGAGGTCCCCACGGGGCTCTTCACGCCCATTCAATATACGCGCGAAGTCGCGCTCTACGGGATGCAATTCCGGTATGTGCGGCGGGACCGGCTCGTCATTGTGGCGGAAAACGTCGTCCTCGAAGTGGATTTTTCGGAGGAAGGCGGGATCGGCGCAGATTTTTTGCTCCGACCTTCCGAGGGATACTTGAAATTTTTCCTCCGCGATGGTATAATGTATGCGTAGGATCCGGGGGATCTCATGAAATTTGTTCAACTTGCAAAACATCTGAAGGAAGAGGGGCTGCGGCCGCTCTATGTGGCGGAGGGCGCGGAGGCCTATTTCCGCGATCATGCCGTCTTGCAAATCCGCGCGGCGTGCAACCTCACCCAACCCCTGCTCAACGACGTAAGATACGAGGGGGAGACCCTGAAGGGGGATCGGCTCCGGGAATTTGCCGCCGAGCTCGCCACCCTGCCCCTCTTCGACGAGCGCCGCCTCGTCCGCATCTATGAATTTTACCCCTCCGACCGCGATTGGGAGACCTTTCTCGGCGCCTTCTCGGCCGCTTCCGCCACCGTCGTCGTCATCGTAAACGCGCTCACCAAAAAGACGGCGGACTTCAAAAAGCGCAAGGAGGCCACTTACGTCGATTGCGCCAAGGAGGGCGAGGAGATGCTTGCCAAGTGGCTCTACAAGGCGGCCGGGCGCAAGGGGCTTACCATGGATGGCGACGCCGTCTCCCTCATGCTCCGCTACACCGATTACGACGCCGCGCGCATGACGCTCGAGCTCGAAAAACTCGCCCTTCTTCTCGGCGCGGACGGGCGGGTGCGCCGCGAGACCATCGAGGCGTACGTCGCAAAAGATGTGAAATACCGCGCCTACGAGCTCTCGCAGGCCGCCTCCGGGGGAAATAGGATCGCCTTCTTCACCATCCTTCACGACCTTCGGGAGAAGGGGTTCGATGAAAACGACGTCCTCTCCACACTGCTCTCTCATTTCCGTTCCCTCGCGGAGATCGCGGACATGGGTGGCTCGGATGAGGTCATCGGGAAGAGTTTGGGTCTGCATCCCTATGCCGTAAAGAAGAACCGCGAGACGATCATGCGCCTCGGAAAGGAGCGGGCGCGCAGCCTTTATCTTCGCCTCTATGCCCTCTCCGCCGATATGAAGAGCGGGCTTTACACCAAGTCCGGCGCGCTCTATGGGGCGATTTGCGAGATCTTCTTCGGGGAAAGCCCGCAAACTTCCAAAAGGGCATGAAAAAGACTTTGCATTTTCCGAAAAATGCGCTATAATAATGGATACATACGCCCGGGACTCCGGGCAAAGGAGACCTCATGAACGAACGGCTCAGAACTTCCGCAGAGGTCTGGGAGGGGATCCGATCGCTGTTTGAGCGCTTCGAGTGGGTGCTCGTGCTCGAACTGCTCTTCTTTGCGATCGTGATCTACTTTGTACTCAGGACGCTTTGGGAAAACAACGCGAAAAAACTCACCATTCTGTATATCCTGCTCCTCCTTGCGGCGGGCGCGATCACGCTGTTTTCGAAGGCCTTCGATCGGCTGGCCTTCTACCTCTTCTTCCTCGTGCTCTCCCTCTTCTTCCTCTTCCTCTTCAATGTGGAGATCAAGCGGAGCGTGTGGAACGCGGGCAAGCGCTCTTCGATCACGGCGTCCTCTGCCTCGGCGGCCAAGATGTCCGCCGTCGCGGCCCGTGCCGACGAGTATGTCACGAGCATCGTAAAGGCGGTGCAGAACCTCTCCAAAAACGATATCGGCGCGCTCATCGTGCTCTCCAACGGCAATCTGCCCAAGGAAGTCGTCGAGAGCGGCGTCTCGCTCAACGCCACCATCTCCAGCCAGCTCATCGAGGGCATCTTCATTCCCAAGGCCCCCTTGCACGACGGAGCGATGGTCATCTATGGCGATAAAATTCAGGCCGCGGGGTGCTTTTTGCCGCTTACCGCGAAGGATTTCCCCAAGGACTACGGCACCCGCCACCGCGCCGGCATCGGCATCACCGAGGTCGCGGACGTCTCCACCATCATCGTCTCGGAGGAGACGGGCATCGTCTCCATCGTGAAGCGGGGGGAGATCACGCGGTACGTCGATTCGGAGGGGCTTCGGAGCTTCCTCAAAGAATACTATTGGAAAGAGTTTAACGCGGAGGTGCGGAGATGAAATTTTTCCGAGCGCTCGGGCAATTTTTTACCCGGAACATCCCCTTAAAACTGCTTGCCATCGTCCTTGCGGCGGTGTGCGTGGTCGTCATCAACGCCTTTGTATAATGCCATGAAGAATTGTCTCATGATCCCGCGGGTCCTCATTCCGAGGGAAGGGTTTGAAAAGTGGGCGGTGATCGCCTGCGATCAATTCACCTCCGACCGCGACTATTGGAAACGAGTGGAGCGCGCCGTGGGGAATTCCCCGTCCGCGCTCAATTATATTTTGCCCGAGGCCTTTCTCGGGGAAAACGACGAGGAGCGCATCGCGGCGGCGCGGGAACGCATGTATGCCGACCTCGAGGACGGCGTCCTCGAAAAGCTCAACCGCGGCTTCATCCTCACCGAGCGCACCACCCCCTCGGGCACGCGGCGGGGCATCGTCGCTTGCATCGATCTCGAAGAATATTCCTTCGAACGGGGGGAAAAAACGCCCATCCGCTCCTCCGAGGAGGTCGTGAAGGAGCGCCTTCCCGCCCGCGTCGCCCTGCGCCGCGCCGTGCCCCTCGAGTTTCCCCACGCCCTCGTCTTTTACAGGGACAAGAAAAACAAAGTGGGGCGCTATCTCGCAAACGAGGACCTCGAGGAGCTCTACGACTTCGAGCTCATGGAGGGCGGCGGCCGGCTCAAGGGCTTCTACCTCCCCGATGACCTCTCGGAGGACGTCTCCGAACTCATGCACACGCGGGGGATCTCGTTTGCCGTGGCCGACGGCAATCACTCCGTGGCGGCGGCAAAGCGCTTCTGGGAGGAACTCAAACCCACCCTCAGCGCGGAGCAGCTCGACTTCCACCCCGCTCGCTTCATGCTCGTCGAGCTCGTCAACCTCTACGACGAGAGCATCGTGTTCCGCCCCATTTATCGGATCGTGCAAAATACCGACGCCGAGGCTCTCATGCGCCTTCTGCAAAGGGAGCTGAAGGGGAAATGGGAGGGGAACATTGTGCATCTTGCGGGCAAGGGCCCCGTGCCCGTTGAGCGGTGCGACGCGCTCATCGAGCGTTTTGTGAAGGAGCACGGCGGCACCATCGACTATATCCACGGCGAAGAGGAGCTCTTCCGCCTCGCCGCGGAGGCGCATACGGTGGGCGTGATGCCCCGTCCCCTCGAGAAGGACGACTTTTTCGACTACCTCGACGGCGGCGTCAACCTCCCCAAGAAGTGCTTTTCCATCGGGGAGGCGCGCGAAAAACGATACTATTTCGAAGGCCGGGAAATAAGCTATGATTAAGGTCTGCAAGTTCGGCGGCACGTCGATGGCGGATGGCATGACGATGCTCCGCGTCAAGGAGATCGTCGAGCGCGATCCCGCGCGCCGCTACGTCGTCGTCTCGGCCCCGGGGAAGCGTTACAGCGGAGATTACAAAGTCACCGATCTGCTCTACGAGACGGATCGAGACGTGAAAGAGGGGGGGCATGTCGGGGAAGCGTATGCCAAAATCGCAGATCGCTTCCGCTCCATCGGGAAGGAACTCGGGCTTTCGCTCGATGTTTCCGCCCTCCTCGAAGAGACGGCGCGCGCCATCGAAAAGAGAAGGTCGCGCGATTTCACGGCCTCCCGCGGGGAGTATCTCACGGGCCGGATCATGGCGGAATTGCTCGGCGTCCCCTTCCTCGACGGGGCCGAGGTCATCCGCTTCCGTCAAGGCCGGCTTGCGGAAGAGGAGACGGATCGCCTCCTTCGCGCCGCCCTCAAGGGCAAGCCGCGGGCCGTCGTCGCCGGGTTTTACGGCGCGGACGAGGAGGGCAACGTCGTCACCTTCTCGCGCGGGGGGAGCGACGTCTCGGGCGCCGTTGTCGCGCGGGCAGCGGGGGCCGAGCTCTATGAGAATTGGACGGACGTCTCCGGCTTTCTCGCCTGCGATCCGCATATCGTGGCCGGGCCCAAGCAGATCAAATCGCTCTCCTATAAGGAGCTCCGCGAGCTCTCCTATATGGGGGCGAACGTCCTCCACAGCGAGGCCATCTTCCCCGTGCGCGAGGCGGGGATCCCCGTCCGCATCCTGAATACCTTCCGCCCCGAGGACGAGGGCACGCTCATTGTGCCCTCCGCCCGCTATGAATACGGCGATCTGCCCGTCACGGGGATCGCGGGGAAGAAGGACTTCACCGTCGTCTTTCTCGAAAAATCGCTGATGAACGCCGAGATCGGCTTTGCGCACAAGGTCCTCACCGTCCTTCGGCGGCACGGGGTCTCCTTCGAACACATGCCCTCCGGCATCGACACCATGTCCTTCGTCATCGATAGCGCCGAGCTCGGCGGCGGCGTGCTCGAAGAGATCGAGCGGGAGATCGAGGAGGCCGTCTCGCCCGACAGTCTGCGGGTGTTCGGCGGCATCGCGCTCATCGCCGTCGTCGGCCACGGCATGAGCAGCAAAGTCGGTATCGCCGCCCGCCTCTTTTCCGCCATTGCGCGCGCGGGCGTCAACGTCCGCATGATCGACCAGGGCTCCTCCGAGCTCAACATCATCGTCGGCGTGGAAAACGAGCAATACGAGCGCACCGTCCGCGCCATCTACGAGGAATTTTTTCGGGAAGGCTGAGGGCGGAAGAAGTTGAAACGTTACAGTATAGAGCGACGCGCCGCGGACCATGTCCGCGGCGCGCCCTTTCGTTTTCAAAAAATCAAGTTTTCGGCATCACGTCGGAGAGGGTGTAGCGCGAGAGAAAGGCATAGACGGTCTCATCGAGCGCGCGCCATACGGGGAGGGAGGGGCAGGTGGCGGCATTGGGGCATTCGGCCTCCTTTCCGCCCGTGCAGTCGGTGGCGGCGAGGGAGTTTTCGGCCTCCTTCAGGATCTCCGCGAGGGTATATTCCTCGGGCGCGCGGGTAAGCGCGTAGCCGCCTTTTTTGCCCCGCGTCGATTCCACGAGCCCCGCCTTCAAGAGACTGCTCACGATGGATTCCGCATATTTGAAGGGGACATGCTCCTCATTCGCAAGGGCGCGAAGGGATGCGCTCTCCTCCCGCTTTGCGAGGGCCGCCATGATGCGCACGGCATATCTTCCCCGCGTGGAGACGATCATGCCTCGTCGTCCTCGTCCGCGGTGTGGTCGTGTTCATGGGCGCAGAGGGCGCAGGGGAACTTGCTCTCGTCGTAGGCGATCCCGTTGCGCTTGTAGTAGTCGAGAATGGCCGCCTGCACCGCCTGCTCGGCAAGGACGGAGCAGTGGAGCTTGTAGGCGGGAAGGCCGCCGAGCGCCTCCGTCACCGCCTTGTTGGTGAGCGTGAGCGCCTCGTCGAGGGATTTGCCCTTGATCATCTCGGTAGCCATCGAGCTCGTCGCGATCGCGCTGCCGCAGCCGAACGTCTCAAACTTCACGTCCGCGATCTTGCCGTCCTCCACCTTGATATACATCTTCATGATGTCGCCGCACTTGGCGTTTCCCACTTCTCCCACGCCGTCTGCGTCCTCGATGACGCCCACGTTGCGCGGATGTTTGAAGTGATCCATAACTTTTTCGCTGTAAAGTGACATAGTGTTCTCCTTTTCCCGATGCTTCGGGTGCGCACCCGCTCCGAGGGGCGGGTGGGGGTGCTTTTTGAGAGGCGCCGAGATGAGGCGCTTATAAGAGGTATTGCCGCTTGCCTTCCTGCAGGTCGCGCCAGACGGGGGACATGTTGCGAAGGTAAGAGACGACTTCGGGGATGGCTTCGAGCATGTAGTCCGCGTCGGCCTCCGTGTTCTCCGCGCCGAGGGTGAGCCGCAGGGAGCCGTGCGCCACGTCGTGCACCCGCCCGATGGCGAGGAGGACGTGGGAGGGATCGAGCGAGCCCGAGGTACACGCCGACCCCGAGGAGGCGCAGATGCCCTTTTCGTCGAGGAGCAGAAGGAGGGATTCTCCCTCGATGCCCTCGAAGCAGAAGCTGATGTTCCCGGGCAGGCGGCGCTCCCTGTCGCCGTTGAGGGCGCAGTGAGGGATGCGGGAGAGCCCGTCGATGAGCTTGTCTTGTAACTTCTTCAAGACGGCGGACGCCCTACCCATGTCCGCGACGGAGGCTTCGAGAGCGGCCGTCATGGCGGCGATGGCGGGAAGATCTTCCGTCCCCGCGCGCTTGCCCCGTTCCTGTGCGCCGCCTTCAATGAGCGGAGAGAGCGGAGCGCCGCGGCGGGCATATAAGACGCCCACGCCCTTGGGTCCGCAGAACTTGTGCGCCGAGAGGGCTAAATAGTCGCACCCGATGGCGCGCACGTCCACGGGGATATGCCCCACGGCCTGTACCGCGTCGGTGTGGAAGGGCACGCCGCGCTCCTTGCAGAGGGCCGCGACCTCCTCCACGGGCTGGAGGGTGCCGATCTCGTTGTTGGCGAGCATCACGGAGACGAGGGCGCAGTCCTCGTCGATGGCCGCCCGCGCCGTCTCCACGTCGAGAATGCCGTTGGGCTGCACGGGAAGCAGGACGACTTCGAATCCCTCCTTTTCGAGCTTTTTGAGGGTGTGGAGGACGGCGTGATGCTCAATGGCCGTGGAAATGAGCTTGCGTTTTCCCTTTTTCAGCCCCGCATACGCCGCCGAGCGGATGGCTTGGTTATCCGCCTCGCTACCGCCCGAAGTGAAGATGATCTCGCGCGCGTCGGCATTCAGGACCTTCGCAATGCGTGCGCGGCAGTCGTCGAGGATCTCCTTGGCCCGCTGCCCTGCGCTGTGCAGGGAAGAGGGGTTGCCGTAAAACTCCTCGGCCGTCGCGGTGTAGGCCGCAAGGGCTTCGGGGGAGATGCGCGTCGTCGCCGCATGATCTGCGTAAACAAACATAGTCGCTCCTTAATTCCTATCTTTTCAATAGGAATTATAGCACAAGCATGTGCAGCCTGTCAAGAAATTTTCGGGAAATTCCGGAAAATTACCGCTTCCGATGCAGAGGAAGGGCCGATCGCACAAGCCGCAATGCGTTATGGGCGGAAGCGGGGGAGGAAGGGGGAACAGGCAAAAATGTTTTTTGAGGGGCATGTCGCGGACATGCCCCCTTCAGAAGAGGCGAAAAGCGCTCCCAACTATTCGCCGGGAGCGCTTTTTGAAGTTGCTTTTTAGTCTGCTTTGAAGGGCAGAAGGGAAGCGACGCGGGCGCGCTTGATGGCAACGGAGAGTTCTCTCTGGTGCTTGGCGCAGGTGCCCGTCATGCGGCGGGGAAGGATCTTTCCGCCCTCCGCGATGAACTTTCTGAGCTTTGCCGCTTCTTTATAGTTGATTTCCGATTTCTCCTGGCAGAAGAGGCAGACTTTCTTGAAGTTCTGCTTCTTGAACCCTTTCTTCGCGGGGCGTTCGCCTCTCTCACTGCGCTCGCTTCTTTCGCGGGGCGCGGCGGGTTCCGCCTGGGGCTCTTCTGCGGGCTCTTCCACGGGAGCGGTCATCACTTCGTTCTCTTCCATAATGATATCTCCTTATAAGTTTGGGGGGTGCGCCTCAAAACGGGATGTCGCCGTCGTCGTCGAAGGATTCGAGCTGCGGCTTCCGCTTTGCGGGCGCTTGATTGCCCCGCTCGTTGGCGGGCGCGGGGGTGTTGTCGTAGAAATCGTCGCCGCCGCTTGTCCTCGTGGTGAGGAATTCCACGTCTTGTGCGATGACGTCTACTGCGGTGCGGCGCTGCCCCTGATTATCCTCGTAATTACGGATCTGAATGCTGCCGGAGACTGCGACTTTGGAGCCTTTCTTCACATACCGCGCGACGGTATCGGCAAGGCCGCGCCAAGCGGTGATGTTGAAGAAGTCGGTCTGGCGTTCGCCGTCCTGCGAGGTGTAGGCGCGGTTGACCGCGATGGCGAAGTGGCACACGCTCACACCGCCGGCCGTTTGGGTAAGCTCGGGGTCGCGCGTGAGATTTCCGATCAAAAACACCTTGTTCATTTCTTATTCCTCTACTTTTGTGATCATACGGCGAAGGACGTCGCTCGAGATCCCCGCGACGCGGTCGAGCTCGGCTACAACGTTCCCGGGCGCAGTGAAGGTCATGAGTGCGAAGTAAGCATCCGTTTCATCTTGGATGGGGTAAGCCGTCTTTTTCACGCCCCATTTCTCGGTTGCTTCCACACTCCCGCCCATATTGGTGACGATGTCGGCGTACTTTTTGAGTTCGGCCTCCTTGGCGTCATCCTCCATAGCGCTCTTGAGCAGAATGAGCATCTCGTATTTCTGCATACTTTTTTACCTCCCGGACTTATTCGGCGTACGGTCCGCGATGCGCGTCCGCACGCAAGGTTTTCGACTTTTCTTCATTATTATACTTGTTTTTTGCGGGCAAGTCAATTATTTTACCCCGCCTTCCCACAAATTGTGAATTTTTTTGGCTTAACCGCTTAACCGCCGAGGCCGCCGGGGATCTTGTTTAGGAGCTCTGAGACCTTTGCGATGAAGGGCACGAGTTCGGAAATCGTAATGTCGCTGAGGTCGGTAACGGTTCGCGAGCCATGTTCGCCTGTAAAGCTTACTGTTATCCCCAACGTCACGGCAGGATCATCGGGCAAAACGCCGACGAAGTAGAGTTTCCAAAGCGCGGTGTCGGTGAGCGTCGTGTTGACCTCAGAAACGCTTGTAGCGATCTCGGTGAGCTTGGGATCTTTGTCGAAGGTAAGTTTGCCGGGTTTGCCTTCTTGGCCATCCGCGGGAAGTTGCTCATCGGCCGAGGTCTCTGCGAGAAGGAGGAACCACACGCCCGAGACATAGCGGTCGAGCTGCGTAGTGCCGTCATAGAAACGCTTTTCAACGGGTGTGGAAAGCGAGTGGGTCGTCGCAGGAGTATCTTTTTCGTAATACTTTTCCTCGAGGCTTACACGGGTGAGGAGATAGGCCTGTTCGCCCTCAGTGATGACCTCGACCGCCTTTCCGTCGAGCAGCCAATTGCCGTCCGCGCCTTGCGTGAGCGAGGTGCCGTTGAGTGTGTAACCCGTGACGACTTTTTCGACTTCGACCTTGGTATGGGAACCGTCCTCTCCGGTTTCGGTATAGTAGTATCCGCCGTAATCGTCCGAAAGGATATCCTCGGGCTGAACAGTCTCGGGAAGGGGCTGGTAGTCGATAGCGGTGCCGCTGTAGACGACTTGCTTATATTCGGTGAGAACCGTCAAGGAGTCTTTCGAGTTATAGTAGTAGTTTCCATTTTCGTCGCGGAGGGCGTTCCCGGCGTATAGTTTATCGGCACTGTCGAAATAGCCTTTGAGGACCTCTTTATCATTGATGAACAAGCGGGTCTCCAAATTGTTCGGCGTATATGCCTTGGGCAGATACGTGTCGCCGTGCTGCGTTGCGTGATTGCGGAAATAATTTTCGTAAAGGGTTTGATAGGTAACACCGCCTTCGATCTTCATGTAGGAATAGATTTGGTCTCCGAAGATGGTGCTGACGGTGAGCTCCTGAATGTCGTGCGAGAGGGAGGCAACGGTGCTGTTTGCGAGCCCCTTCAAGATGGTATTTCCGCTCAAGTCGCCAAGGAGTTGGGTGAGCGTGAGCTCATTGATCCCATCTTGCAGTCTTCCGATCTGCGTATCTTTGAGCGCCGCAAGAATGCCCGTCTCATCGTCAATTGCGATAACGTCCCCGAGCTTCAAAGATTCGATTTTGGAGGAATCGGAGAGATCTTTGATGCGCCATGTCGAAATGGTCTTCATGAAGCCGGAAGTCTCTTCTCCCACGGCGATGATCTGGCCGATGCGGAGGCGTTCGATGCGGTTTTGATTCTTGAGGTCGGAGACCTTCCAATCTTGCATGGCCGCCATGAGCCCCGTGTCATCCTTGCTGATCTCAATGATATCCCCGAGTTTGAGATTTTCGATGGTATCCTTTTCTTTGAGATCGCCCACCTGCTTATTCGCAAGGGACTGCATGAGCTTGGAGCTATTTTCGTCTACGTCAAGGATATCGCCAAGCAAAAGGTCATCGAGTGCATTTTCGCCTTTCAGCTGTTCGACAGTCTTTTCGGAGAGAGCCTTCATGAGCTTGGAGTCGTCCTCATTCACGTCGAGAATTTCCCCGATCGTCAAGTCATTGAGCGCATCTTCGCCTTTCAGCTGTTCGACAGTCTTTCCGGAGAGGGCCTTCATAAGCTTGGAGTCGTCCTCATTCACGTCGAGAATTTCCCCGATCGTCAAGCCATCGAGCGCATCTTCGCCTTTCAGCTCTGCGAAAGTTTTGCCCGCGAGAGCCTTCATGAGTTTGGAGTCTGTGGAAGTATCGGAGGTATCCACGTCGAGTACTGCACCGATCGTGAGGCCCTCGATCTTATCTTGACTGTTGAGGTCGCTGAGCTTCCAATCCTGCATGGCGCGCATGAGGCCGGAGCTATCTTCGTCGATCGTGAGGATGGCAGAGAGTTGTAATTCGTTGATGGTATTTTGATCTTTAAGCGCTGCGAGCGTTTTATCTTTGAGCGCCCAAATGATGTTGGAGGTTTCGCCTTGCTGTTCTTCTACGTCGAGCAGTTGTCCGATCGTGAGGCTTTCGATCTTGCTCTGGTCTTTGAGGTCGTCGAGCGTCCAATCCTTCATGGCTTGCATGAGGCCGGAGCTATCTTCGTCGATCTCCGTCACGTCTCCGATCTTCATGCCCCCGAGAATGTCCGCGTCGTCGGCCGTGAGGTTTGCGACCGTGCGCTTGGGATAGGGCTTGCCCGTAGGGTCGTTGGGGTCGGGCAACATTTGAACGCCCGTGATGGCCCCGTTTCCGTCGTAGGTATAGACGTATCTGCCGCCGCCCGCGTATTGGTCGATCTCGTTGCCGTCTGCATCCTCACCCTTTTCCATGAGGTAGTTTCCGTCTGTGCCAAGCAGGTAGCCATGCGCATCGACGGGCCGGTCTTTTGCGTCTGTCCATGCGTTCCCCGCCTGCGTGTAGGGGATTTCGCCCTTCTGCATCTCGGGGCCGTAGGCGATGTAGTGCATGAGCTTATCGGAGGTGGGTTTGATGCCCATGAGCGTCTCCACTTCCATGCCTTGGATGAGGCCATTGGAGCTCGTGGTGAGCTCTCCGACGGTGGTGGCCGTCTTGCCCTCCTTCATGACGACCTTGCCCCCTACGATCTCGTAATCTTCGCCGCGGGTGCCGTAGCAGAGGGCGAACATGAGGGCGTTTTCCTTCAAATCTTCCTCGGTGACGTCGGAGCCGATGCCGAGCATGGTGCCGAGCTCGAGGCCGTTGATGAGGTCGTTGGAATTCGTGGTGAGCCCGCCGACGGTGGTGGGGTACTTCTCGTTGCGGCCTTCGAGGGGCGTGACCTTACCCTTGTCGTCTTTGTCCCATTCGACGGTGTAGTCGGTGCCCTCGTTGCCGTAGGCGATGGAATACATGAGAGTGTTGTTCTCGTATTCTTCCTTCGAGAAGCCGCTCGCGATGCCGAGCATGGCGCCGAGTTCGAGGCCGTTGATGAGGTCGTTGGAGCTCGTGGTGAGCTGGCCGACGGTGGTGGCCTTCTTGTCCGCCATCATGACGACTTTGCCCTTGCCTTCGGCGTCCCATTCCACGGTGTAGTCGGTGCCTTCGTTGCCGTAGGCGATGGAATACATGAGGGTGTTCTTCTCGTAGTCCTCCTGCGAGAAGCCGCTCGCGATGCCGAGCATGGAGCCGAGCTCAAGGCCGTTGATGAGGTCGTTGGAATTCTTGGTGAGATCCTCGATCGTCTTGGCCTTCTTGTCCGCCATCATGACGATCGTGCCCACGCCGTTGTTCCACTGCACGGTGTAGTCGGTGCCCTCCGCGCCATAGGCGATGGAGTACATGAGGGTGTTCTTCTCGTAGTCCTCCTGCGAGAAGCCGGTCCCGATGCCGAGCATGGAGCCGAGCTCGAGGCCGTTGATGATCTCATTGGAGCGCGAAGTGAGATCGCCCACCGAGGTGGCCTTCCTATCCTCCATCATGACGATCGTGCCCACGCCGTTGTTCCACTCCACGGTGTAGTCGGTGCCCTCCGTGCCATAGGCGAGGGAGTACATGAGGGAGTTGGCGTCGTAATCCTCTTTCGAGAAGCCGCTTGCGATGCCGAGCAGGGAGCCGAGCTCGATGGTGTTGATGAAGTCGCTCGAACCGCTCGTGAGCCCGCCGACGGTGGTGGGATAATTTTCGTTGCGGCCTTCGAGGGGCTCGATCTTGCCGACGCCCTCCGTCCAGACCACCTGATAGTCCCGCCCCTCGGTGCCATAGGCGAGGGCATACATCACGGCGTTGCCGCTGTATTGTTCTTCGGTAAATCCGCCCGAGAGCCCGAGCATGGAGCCGAGCTCGAGGCTGTTGACGACGGCGTTGGTATTATTGACGAGGTCCCCGATGGCGGTGGGGAACACGAACCCTTCGCTGCCGGCCTTGTCGGTGAGCACGTGGATCCTGCCGTCCTGGAGCTCGTAGTCCTGCCCGTATTTCCCATAGGAGAGGGCATACATCACGGCGTTGTCCCCGAAAATCTTGTCCTCCGTCACATCCTTGTTGAGGCCGAGGATGAGGCCGAGCTGGACGGTGTTGAGGGTACCCATGACGTTGGTCATGAGGTCGTTTACGGTGACGGGCGTTCTGCCGCTCTCGAGGATGGTGATCTTGCCCTCCTCGTCGACGGTGTAGTCCACGCCCTCTTCCCCGAGGAAAATGGCGAGCACGGTGGGATCGGTGAACCCGGCCCCGGCGAGCGCCTTGCCGACGGCGATGTTCTTCACGACGTCGTTATACACATACCCCCAAATATCCCCGAATTTGGTGGATTTGAGGGTGGCGCGGTCGTATTCCACGCCAAACTGTTCGGCGTACTCGTCGGCCTTATCCAAAAGGGTATCGACGAGAGGGGTATACTTGGAGATATCGTCGAGCGTGGAGATGCCGCCTCTGAGGTCTCCGGCGACGGCCGTGATGAGCTCGATGATGGACATGTCCGCGTAGTCCTCGGTGAGATATTTATTGACGCTCTCCCCGAATACCTTGCTCAGCTTGGTGGTGCCGAAGTACGCGCCCACGCCCACGATGCCGCCGAGCACCACGAAGATGCCGAAGAGGAAGGCGAGAAGGATGGCGATGACGCCGCGCAACCGCCCGTGCGGGCGATAGTGTCCGCGCGGATAGATGACGCCTTCGCGCACAAGCTGCTTTTCGAGGCGGACCTTGTCCTCCTCTTTTTTATAGTTGCGGATCTCCATGGCGACGTCGCCGTTTTTCCGCGCGACGGGGTCTCCCCATTCGTCTACATAGAGCGCTTTTTCCTCCGGATCGTCGTGGAGAGGGTCTCCCCATTCGTCCACTTCGTTCGGCGTGCGCTTGCGCACCGCGGGTTTGCTCTCGACGGGGTCGCCCCATTCGTCGTATTCGAGTTCGTCGCGATCTTGATTGATCCCTTTCTTACTCATGGATGTACCTCACTTTGATTCGTTCCAACGATATGTGACTATTATAATATACTTTTCGGAAAAATGCAAGCGCTTTTGCGAAATCCGCGGCCCTTCTTGCATGGGAATTTCCGCCGAAGCGGGGAGTGCAAACCATATTTTCCTATAATATTGAAATAATTCAAAGAAATTGAAATATTCCGCCCCGCAAATTCCCTCCTTCACTCCGCGGCCGCGAGGTTGGGCGCGATGGCGGCGGCGTGGGCGAGGAGAACTTCGGGCGTGTTGCGGCGGCCGTCCTCGAGGCAGAAGTCGAGCAGGGCGGCAAGGAGGGCGGAGAGCTTCTCGGGCGGGACAAGCCCGCGGAGGTGGTTCCCGTTTACGGCGAGTTCGCTGAGGGTGAAGGGCACGCCCTCTCTTTTCATGTCGGCAAGGACGTTCTCCCATCGCACGACGGTGGGGGCGGGGGAGAGGTCGTCCCGGCAGGCGGAGTAGTCCGCCTGTTTGAGGGCGAGCATGGCGGGGATGAGGCGGCCGAGGGTCCTCAGGTTCTTCCGCACCTTATATACGCCCATCTTGCCGTCGTAGTCGCGCATGTGCATGGCGATGAGAAGGACGGTCTCCTTGGTGAGCTCCTTGGGGGCGCGCAGACGCGTGAGCATGGCCTGTGCGATGCGCGCGCCCTCCTCGGGGTGGCCGTAGAAGTTGCCGTTTTTCAAAAAACAGGCGGGCTTGCCCACGTCGTGCAAAAGGGCGGCCCAGCGGATGGAAGGGGGAGCATAGCGGACGCAGCGGAAGGAGTGTTCGAGCACGTCATACTTATGGTAATCGGAGCGCTGCGACATGCCTTCCCCAAGGGCGAGCTCGGGCATGGTATGGCGAAGCACCGTCGTATCCCGCAAAATGGAGAGCCCGCGGCAGGGGGCGGAAGCGTCGCCGTGCTTTTCGTCGGCATGCAGGAGAAGGCAAAATTCCGCATAGATGCGCTCGGGCGCGATGTCCTCGATGAGGGCGGCGTGCCGGCGTGCCCCCGCGAGCGTCTCTTCGGTGGGGGAAAAACCCGTCTGCGCGGCGATGCGGGCGAGGCGGAGAAGGCGCAGGCCGTCCTCCCCGAACACCTTTCCGGCCTCCCGCACGGTGGAAAGCTGTCTGTTTCGGATATCTTCGGTCCCGCCGAGGGGATCGGAGAACGTCCCCGCCTTTACGTCGTAGTACACGGCGTTGGCGCAAAAGTCCCGCCGCCGCGCGTCCACCTCGAGGTCGTCGGTAAAGACGATCTCCGTGGGAGTGTGCATGCCGCGGACGTATTTATCGGAGCGGAAGCGGGTGAATTCGAAGCAGTTTCTTTCGTCGTCCTCGAGCTTGACGGTGCCCGTCGCGCGGTATACGCCTCGGACATGGATGCCGCATTTTTCGCATGCGGCGAGAAGTTGCTCCTCCTTCATGGGGGAGGCGAGGTCCCAATCGGCGTCGGGGCGAAGGACGCCCGAAAGGTAGTCGCGCACGCTCCCTCCCACGAGGTAGAGGGGGGCGGGGCAGGCGTCTGCGAGGCGGATAAGGCTTTGCGGCAAAGAGTCTCTCATAGGGCTCCTCCAAATTTTTTCCGAAAACAAGTATAGCAGATTGGGAAAAAAATTGCAATTCCCCGAAAGATGTTGTATAATAAAAACAGAATTTTTTACGACGGAGACGCGAAATGCTCCATTTTATCGTCAATCCCAACACCAAAAAGCGCAAAGAGCTCTTGGGCGAGCTTGCCGATCGGTTGCGGGCGGAGAACGTTCCCTTCGACTTCCACATGGGGGAGAGCAAGGAGGAGACGCGCGCCATCGTGCGGCGGCTCTCGGAGAGCGGCCCCGTTACCATCGTCGCCATCGGCGGGGACGGGACGCTCAACGACGTGCTCTGCGGCATTGCCGTGCCCGAAAACGTGGAGCTCGGCCTCATCCCCGTGGGGACGGGCAACGACTTCGCGGAGAAGGCCAAGATCCCCACGGGCCTTGCCGCGCTCGACCTCATCCTGCACACCCCCTCCAAGTTTACCGACTTCATCGACTGCGGCGAATATAAGTCCCTCAACATCGCGGGATTGGGCATCGACGTAGACATTTTGGAGCGGTGCTACCGCATGAAGGGCGGCAAGCGGAGCAAGTATTTCCGCAGCCTCCTCGCCTCTCTCGTCTCCTACAAGGGGCAGAAGATCGAGGTGACGGTGGGCGGCAAGACCTTCTTCGAGACGGCCTTCATCGCGGCCGTGTGCAACGGTTCGCAGTTCGGCGGCGGCATCGCCATCTGCCCGCCCGCCGTCTTAGACGACGGAAAGCTCGACCTCGTCGTCATCTCCTGCCCCAAGCGCAGCAAGATCCTCTTCGAACTCCTCGCCTTAAAGCGCGGGAAGATCTTGGAGCGGCCCATCACCAAACATATCCTCTGCGACGAAGCCCGCATCGTGCAAACGGAGGGCAAGATCGTGGAGCTCGACGGCGAGCTCGTGGATGCCCGCACGCTCCATGCCCGCGTCGTGAGCGGGAAGCTCAGAGTATTCCGAGGCTGAAATGGCAAATCTCTATAAAGACGTGCTCGACAACATTCCCACGGCGGCCATCGTGCTCGACGAGTCCTATAAGGTGCGCTACATGAACCGCGCGTTCGGGGATTATTTCCGTTCGGGGAGGCGCAAAGGGACCCTCCGCGACGTCACCGACTGCGGCGAGAAAGAGGGCAAGTGCGGCGAGGGAGTGCGCTGTGCCTACTGCCCCTTGCGCAACCTCTTCCGCGAGGTCATCGGGACGGGCAAGACGGCCTTCCGCAAGATCATCCTCCGCAGCGGGGAGGAGGGCCTCGCCCTCCGCATGAAGGTGAGCCCGCTCGGGAAGTATTATTTGGGCGTCGTGGACAACGCCTATGAGACGGAGATCGCGCAGGAGATGTATTCGGCGCAGACCATCCAGCAGCGGCTGCTTCCGCCCGCCTCCGGGGGGAGCGGCACGCCCTATTCCTTCACCTATATCCCCTGCCGCGAGATCGGAGGGGATCTTCCCGACGTCTATGAAGCGGACGGGCAGACGATGGGCTTTCTTGCCGACGTCTCGGGGAAGGGCGTGGCGGCGGGCATGCTCTCGGCCTTCGTCAAGGCGGGGTGGGATCGGAGCGAACCCTCGCCCGCCCGCGCCCTCTTCGGCCTCAACGTAAAGTTTGCCGAACTCAATCTCGACGAGCGGTCGTATATCACGGCCGTTGCCGTGCGTATCGACGCGCACAGCCGCACGTTTACCTATTGTTTTGCGGGTCACAATGCGCCCATCCTCTTGCGGCACGGCGAGGGCATCGCGGAGATCGAGGGGAGCACGCCCCCCATCTCCACGTGGATCCCCGGCTTCCGCTATGAGGACCGCACCATCGCATACGCGCCGGGGGACATCCTCGTGCTGCTGACCGACGGCGTCATCGAGAGCAAGAGCCCCGCGGGGGAGCAGTTTGGCACGGAGCGCGTCGAGGCCGTCCTGAGTCGTTCGGAAAACGCCGAGCGCTTCATCGAACGCTTAAAATCCGCCCTCAAGAACTTCTGCGGCTCCTTCCACGACGACATCACCGCCGTCGCCTTCGATTTATAGGGCCGATAGGGGAAATTTTTCCCGCGCGCGGCTTTTCAAAACAAGTTAATCAAAACAAGTTCCGCCGCAAACGCGTTCGAAAGAAAAAACCGCCTCATCCGAGACGGTTTCTTGTTTTCCTTTGTTACTCCTCGAGGAAGAGCTTGTTGTTGAGCGCGATCCACACAGCGTCGAGAATGGTGAGGATCCAGAATTCACCGAGAAGGGTGATGACGAGCGCCATGACGAGGTTGACGGTCGTGTTCTTCTTGAGGAACGCCGACCAACGGACAAGAAGGTCCATGATCCAACCTACGAACGGGATGATGAGCAAAATGATCTGAAGGATCTTGCTCTGCTTATGGAACCAAGTATCGAAGTTCATTTTCTATATCTCCTTATGAAAGAATCTATTCCTATTCTACACGATTCATGACGAAAAGTCAATAGTTTCCCGAAAATTTTTCAGAATTTTCCCGAGGAGGGGAGGAAGGGGGTTTGCGGCATAGAAAAAGGGAAGCGGACGCGCCGCTTCCCTGCCTTTCGTTACGCTTTTGCAAAGATGAGATGCTTGAAAAGAAGGCACCAGATGAGGTCGAGCCAGCCGAAGGCAAGGCCGAAGAAGGTGACGAGGATGGCGACGAGCAGCGTGACGAGGCTCTTCGTCTTGAGGAATGCAGACCATCTCACAAGGATCTCCACGACCCAGTTGACGACGGGGATGAGGAGCAGGATGATCTGAACGAGGCGGGATTGCCGGTTGAACCATGTAGCCATAAGAAAGATCTCCTTCAATGGATTTTCTTATAGTGTAACGGATTTCGGGCGTTTTGTCAAGGGGTTGAAGGAATTTTCCGAAAAATTTTTTTCGGCGCGGAGGGAGACATCGCGGACATGCCCCCCGCGGAGAAGCTCAGAGGAGCTCTTTTCGGAGATAGACTTCCCCGGTGAGAAGATCTTTGTAGAAGAGGGTGGAATCCTCGAGAACGAGGTAGGAATGCCGCGAATTTGCCTTGGGAATGGAGACGGACCCGCAGTTGACGTAAGTATAGCCCTCCCGCTCCTCGAAGGCGGGCACATGGAAATGGCCGCAGACGAGGACGTCGCCTTTTCGGAGCACGGCGGGCGTCTCATGCCCGTGCGTGAGGATGAGCGTCCGCTCCCCCACGGGCAGCAGGCAATATCCCGCGAAGAGGGGGAATTCCAAAACGAGGGTATCCACTTCGCTGTCGCAGTTTCCCTTCACGCAGAGGATGTCTTGTTTCATGGAATTGAGGATCTCCGCGCAGGCGAGCGTGGAATATTCGGGCGGAAGAGGATTGCGCGCGCCGTGGTAGAGGAGGTCTCCGAGGAGGATGAGCTTTTGGGCATGCTCCCCCTCGAATCGCTCTTTGAGCATGCGGCAGTACTTTGCCGAGCCGTGGATATCCGAGGCGATGACGTATTTCATGACTGATTCTCCTTGCGGGGGCAGCCCGCCGAAAGTAGTTCGCGAAGTTTCATAACGACGCCGCCCTCCCCGTTTGCGGGAATGACGGGAAACTGCTCTTTGAGGGGAGGATAGGCGTTGGCGGGGACGTAGGCCGTGCCGCACTCCGAGAGCATCTCGAAGTCGTTCATGTGGTCCCCGAAGGCGAGGCACTCCTCCCGCTTGAGGCCCATGCGCTCGCGGATGACGCGGATGGCCGCGCCCTTGTGCGCGTCGGGCGCGGTGACATCGCACCACTCCTCCCCCGAGATGGCCGTCCGAAGGGCGGGCAGGCGGGCGGGAAGGTTGCGGATACAGTTCTCGGCCGCGCCGACGGCGTCGTAGACGGCGACCTTTAAGATGCGCTCTCTGCCGATGACCCCGTCGAGGGAGGGGACCTTCTCACAGTGGGTGTAGGCGGACATCGAGAAGTCGTAAAAGGGCTTGAAGTCGTCCTCGAGGTAGGCCGTATGCTCGCCGCAGAGGAGGGGATAGAGGTGGGGCAGGGCGCGGATCTCCGCGAGCACGCGGGGGAGATACCCGTCGTCGATGGGATCGATATGTAAGGTCTTGCCGCGATACTTGATGAGCGCGCCGTTTTCGCAGATGAAGAGCACTTGGTCCTTGACGGGGGCGAACAGCGCAAGAAGATTGGCATACTGCCGCCCGCTCGCGGGGGCGAAGAGGATGCCGCGCGCATAGAGGCGGGGGATGAGCTCGAAGATCTCGGGCGGGACGCGCTTGTCCTCGGTGAGGAGGGTGCCGTCGAGGTCGGTTGCAATAAATTTGATCATGGGAAGTCCTTCAGGTAAGGGGCGCAAACAGCATGGCGATGCGCCCGAGTCCGCGCACGAATGCGTTGGTTTTTTTGACGGGCGCGCTCTGTTTCCACACGGTGAGAAAGTCGCGCTCGACCTCTTCCGCAAGGGGCATGTCCGCGATGAACGCCCCGCATTCGGCCTGAACATATAGGCTGCGGAAGTCGAGATTATAGCTCGATACGAGGGCGTATTTGCCGTCGATCACGAGGCTCTTGGCGTGCAAAAAGCCGGGAACATATTCCCGCACCTGCACGCCGCACTCCTCGAGCAGGCGCGCATAGGCCCGCGTCAGGAAAAAGACGGCCCGCTTGTCGGGGATATGCGGGATGACGACGCGCACGTCCAAGCCGGCCGCCGCCGCACCCCGCAGCCGCGCAAGAAGGGAGGCGGGGAGGGAGAGGTAGGGGGTGAAACAGTAGATCCGGCGCTCGGCATGAGAGAGGAGGAGGGCGAGGGCCTCCGGGAAGATCCGCTCGCGCGCGTCCGCCCCGTCGCAAAGAAGCGCAAAAGGGAGTTCCCCCGCGGGAGAGGTCTGCGGCGCGGGAAGCCCGTCAGAGGGCCGAAGGGCATACCATGTCCGAAGGAAGAGCTCCGAAAATGCGGAAATTCCCCCTTGGATGCGGAGGGCGGTATCCTTCCAATGCCCGAAGCGCAGCTTTTCCCCGATGTATTCGTCGGCAAGGTTGACGCCCCCGCAGTAGGCCACGTCGTCGATGACGGCGAGCTTTCTGTGGTCGCGCCGGGTGAGCCCGCGGCGCAGGCGCACGCGGCCGAACGCCGCCGCCCGGATGCCGCATGCGGCGAGTTCGCGCACATAGTCCTCGGGAAGGGTCAGCGCGCAGCCGAAGTCGTCGTAGATGAGGCGGACGTCCACGCCCGCCGCGGCGCGCTCTTTTAAGATCTTGAGCACTTCCCCCCAAAAGACGCCGCGCGCGACGATGTAGTATTCGAGATAGATGCGCCGCTTCGCCCCCTTGAGATCGGCCGTGAGCGCACGGAACATCTCCTGCCCCACGGGGAAATAGGAGACGGTCTCCGCGCGGGAAGGGGGGAGCCCCGTCATGCGCTCCGAAAGGGCGAAGAGACGATCGACAAGGGGGGCATGCCCGAGGTTCGGCGTACAATTTTGCAGACGCGCGGCCTCCCGCGGGGTGCGGAAGAGGAGCGCGAGCACGGCGCCCGTCCACGGCAGAAAGAGGAGGAGCAGCTTGGCCGCCTTGCTCTCGGGCAGATCGTGCCCGGTGGCGACGATCACCGCCACGACAAAGGAAAACACCCGTTCGACGAGCGCGACGGGCGCGAGCAGGCGGGGGAGAAAGACGGCGAGGAGCACGCCTCCCGCGGCGATCGGCACAAGGAGAAGGACGCAGGGAAACAGTCTGCCGTGCAGAAAATAGTGGAGTTTCCGCATATATGTATGCGGGGACGCGTCATTGCAGCAGATCTACGAAGTTGATCTCGTCCACGTCGCGGTCGGGCTTTAAGGGATATTCCTCCAAGAGTTTCGCCACGCCCGAAGAGCGGTGGGCGTTGGCATGGAAGGGGGAGGGGTCCACGGCCTTGTTGGCGATGAGGTTGATGGCGGCCATGAGATACTTGATCCCGTGCGAGACGCAGTGGACGGAGAGATGTTTGCGGAAGGCGATATCGAGGTTGACGGTGAGCTTTTCCGCGCTCGTCGCGAAGTAGATGACTTTGCCCTCCCGCGCACAGAGCAGGAAGGGGATATCGGGGTCGTTGCCCGAGGCGGTGGCGATGTACACCGCGCCGCCCGCAAGCCTTCCGCCCGTGAGAGAGGCGACGGCGTCCACGAGATGGGAAGTCGCAAGGACGGTGTAATATACCCCGCAGGTGCGCGCAAATTCCAGCCGCAGCGGGTTGCTGTCCACGAGGATGGGCGCGGCCTGCTGATAGATGAGGAGCTGGCAGACGAGGATGCCGATGAGGTCTGCCCCCACGACGACGATGTGCTGCCCGCGCTTGGCGCCGAGGTGGTCCGCGATCTCCTTGGCGACGGCGATGTTGTGGAGGAGCAGCCCCCGCTCATCGCTGACGGAGGCGGGGAGGGGCGTCATGTCCTCGGGGGCGACGTTGACGAAATCGGTGAGGAAGCCGTCCGCCGTCCTGCCGCAGGCGAGGTAGTCGTCGGCGGAGAAGTCCCGCCGTTCGGTGCCGTCCGAAGGGACGGGCCGATAGCCGTGCAGCACGACGCGCGTCCCCTTGGTAAACTCCGCGAATCCGTCCTCCGCGATAAATCCCACGGCGTACCTTCCCATCGTGAGGGGATATTTCACGCGCACGTCTCCGCGGTAGATGGCGGCGTCCTGACGGTTGAGGAGCACCTTGGTGACGCGAACGCGCAAAAGGCCGACTTCCTGTTTGGGAAGAGGGACTTCGGATTTGACGAGTTGTTTGGCTCCCACTAACTTCCAGCTGTTCATCCATGGCT
Organism: uncultured Clostridia bacterium; assembly: GCA_947588985.1. Lineage (GTDB taxonomy): Bacteria > Bacillota > Clostridia > Christensenellales > Borkfalkiaceae > Gallimonas. The sequence continues at coordinate 20,099 of CANQBG010000003.1, read as the reverse complement.
CCTTGCAAGACAATTTCCGTAATATTCCCTTCTATTATACCGCATTTGCCGATATTTGGCAAGACTTTTTCAACGATTTCAAACAATTGCCCCGTTTTGCGAAAAATTCGGCGCGGCCGCGGGGATTTTTGCGTTTGCCGCCCAAAATCAGTTGACGAACGCGAAAAAAAAATATATAATAGACGCGTATTTGATTAAAACACGGAGCGAGGTGAACGAGATGAAACAAGGGATCCATCCCAAATACCACGAGGTGACGGTCGTCTGCGCCTGCGGCGAGACCTTCAAGACGGGCACGACCAAAGACGCCGAGATCCTGAAGGTGGATATTTGCAGCAAGTGCCATCCTTTCTTCACGGGCAGACAGAAGCTCGTCGATACGGGCGGCCGGGTCGATAAGTTCAAGAAGAGATACGGCATTTAAGCAAAAGAAAGCAGCCCCGGGTCAACTTGGGCTGTTTTGTTATTCCAAGGGAAGGGGACGCTATGAAGAAAAAAACAAACAGGACATATATCGGCGGACAGGCCGTGATCGAGGGCGTGATGATGCGCGGGAAACGCGCTTCCGTCACCGTCGTACGGGATGATACGGGCGAACTTCAGACGGAGGCACGGCGGTTGACGCCGCCCGAAAAGCGCAAGAAGTGGCTCCGCCTTCCCTTCATCCGCGGCGTCGTCAGCTTCTGGAACTCCCTCGTGGGGGGCATGCAGGCCCTCATGCGCAGTGCGGAGGCCGCCGATACCACCGAGCAGGAGGACCCGACCAAGTTCTCCGAGTGGATGAAAAATAAGTGGAAGGTGACGCTCGGAGACATCTTCACGGGCGTCGCCGTCGTCATCGGCGCCGCGCTCGCGCTCGTGCTCTTCGTCTATCTCCCCCTGCTCTTCACGGGCCTCATCGCCACGGCCTTCCCCGCCGTGGATAAGTCCGAGATGTACGGGCTGTGGTACTACCTCATCGAGGGCGGCTTCCGCCTTGCGATCTTCGTCATCTATATTCTCTTTACGCTGCTCCTCCCCGACCTCCGCAGGACGTATATGTGCCACGGGGCCGAGCACAAGACCATCAACTGCTATGAATACGGCAAGCCGCTCACCGTGGAAAACGTGCGCGGCTGCTCGCGCCTCCACGATCGCTGCGGCACCACCTTCCTCTTCCTCGTGCTCATCATCTCCATTCTCATCTTTGCGCTCGCGGGGGTGCCGCTCGACATGCTCTACACGGCCGCCCACATCGAGGGATTTTGGGAGAGCTTGCTCTCCGTGGTGGTCCGCATCCTGCTCCTGCCCGTCGTGGCGGGGATCTCCTATGAGATCTTAAAACTGCTCTCCTACACCGATTCGCCCCTTGTGCTTCCCCTCAAGGCCCCCGGCTATCTCATGCAGACGCTGACCACGCGGGAGCCGACGGACGAGATGATCGAGTGCGCCATCCGTGCCTTCGAGCGCGTCCGCCTGATGGACGCCGATCCCGAGGCCCCCGAGGAGTTCTTCGTGACGGAGACCAAGCTCACCAAGCTCTCCGCGCTCATGAAGAAATCCTTCGCGGCGCAGAATATCGATGAATCGGACGCCGAGTGGATCCTCTCCATCTCGCTCAATATCCCGCGGAGCGCGCTCACGGAGGAGCGGGTCATCACGCGGTCGGAATGCAAGCGGGTGCTCGACGTATTCAACCAACGCCTCACCGGCCGGCCGCTGTGGTATATCTATGGCAACACCGAATTTTACGGCTACACCTTCAAGGTGGATGAACGCGTGCTCATTCCCCGCCCCGAGACGGAGGTGCTCGTGCGCGAGGCCGTCATCTCCCTCCGCGAGGGGGACAGCATGCTCGATCTGTGCACGGGCAGCGGGGCCGTCGCCATCGCCGTGTTCTGCGAGGCCTCCAAGGATAAAAATGTTACGGTGGCAGCCTCGGATGTCTCGGAGGGCGCCCTCGAGGTCGCCCGCGAGAATGCCCGCCTCAACAAGGCCAACGTCAGCTTCGTCAAGAGCGATCTTTTGGAGAGCGTCCGCGGCCGCTACAACCTCATCACGGCCAATCCGCCCTACGTCAAAAAGGGGGAGATCGCCGGCTTGCCCAAGGACGTGCGCGAGTTTGAACCCCACCTCGCCCTCGACGGCGGGGAGGACGGGCTGGACTTCTACCGCAGGATCGCGCAGGACGTCCCGCGGTACATGGCCCGCGGCGGAATGCTGCTTTTGGAATGCGGGGAGGACCAGGCCCGCGAGATCATCAAAATCTTCCAGACCGCCACGCGCTGTGAGTTCGCCATGGTCGTAAAGGACCTTGCGGGCGTCGAGCGCGTCGTCAAGATAGGCTTCTGATGCTGCGGCGCCTCGAAGAGATCAAAGGGCGCTATGCGGCGCTCACGGAGCAGCTCTCCGCCCCCGACGCCTACCTGCGCGAGGACTTCGGAAAGCTCTCCAAGGAGCGGGCAGAGCTTGCGGAACTCGTCTCCGCATACGACGAATACAGCCGCCTTTCCCGTGAGATGGAGGCGGCCTTTTCGGAGGCGGAAAAGGAGACGGGGGAGCTCAAAGATCTGTTGCTCGAGGAGGGGTATGCCCTCAAGGAGCGCCTCAAAGAGCAGGAGCACACCCTCAAGACCATGCTCCTTCCCAAAGACGTCCGCGACGAACGGGGCTGCACGCTCGAGATCCGCGCGGGTGCGGGGGGCGAGGAGGCCGCGCTCTTCGCGTATGAGCTCTACCGCATGTACATGGGGTACTGCGAGAAGCACCGCCTCTCGTGGGAGGTGGCGGACCTCAACGAGACCGAGCTCGGCGGCGTGAAGGAGGCCATCGTCCTCATCGGCGGCAAAAACGCCTATAAGCGGCTCAAATACGAGAGCGGGGTGCACCGCGTCCAGCGCGTCCCCGAGACGGAATCGCAGGGCCGCATCCACACCTCCACCTGCACGGTGGCCGTGCTCCCCGAGGCCGAGGAACTCGACGTGCAGATCGACGAGAAGGACATCCGCGTCGACCTGTTCCGCTCGTCGGGCGCAGGCGGGCAGAAGGTCAACAAGACGGAGACGGCCATCCGCATCACGCACTTCCCCACGGGCATCGTCGTCACCTGTCAGGACGAGCGCAGTCAGCTCAAGAATAAGGAGAAGGCCTTCCGCGTCCTCAAAGACCGCCTCTACGACTACTACGGGAGCCGCGCGGCGGGGGCGGAGGCCGAAAACCGCCGGAGCCTCGTGGGCACGGGGGACAGGAGCGAGCGCATCCGCACCTACAACTTCCCTCAAAGCCGCATCACCGACCACAGGATCGGGCTCTCGCTGCACAATATGGAGAGCTTTCTCGCGGGCGATCTCGATGAAATGATCGACGCTCTCGCCCGTGCCGATACCGAGCGTCGCCTCGCGGGAGACGAAGAGTGAGGGGGGCATGTCCGAGACAGGGCCTCCAAAAACGAAGGTTGCGTGCGCGCGAGAAAATAATTTTCTCAAATTTTCCCAAACCACTTGAAAAAATCCCCGAAACTTGATAGAATAATAGTACCAATCATTCAGCCTTCCAAGGCGATAAGGAGGATCTCATGATCAAAATCATCTGCGGCCCCAAGGGCAGCGGCAAGACAAAGCGCATCATTGACCGGGCAAACAGCACCGTCGCTACCGCCAAGGGCCACCTCATCTTCATCACCGATACCAAACGATATATGTACGACGTCAACCGCGCCATCCGGTTTATCGATGTGACGGACTATGCCGTCGCGGGAGAGGATGCGCTCTGCGGCTTCATCAAGGGCGTCATCGCGGGCAGCTACGACAACGAATACGTCTTTGTGGACGGCGTGGCACGCATCGCGGGCAAGTCGCTTGCCGACATGGCGCAGCTCTTCTACATGCTCGAGAAGGTCTCCGCGGCCCGTTCCCTCGAGATCTGGATCACCTGCAGCTGTGCGGAGGAGGAACTCCCCGAATTCGCGAGAAAGTATCTCTGAATATGACCGGAAGGGGTGCGCGCATACGCACCCCTTCCGCGAACTCGCATTTGTTCCGCCCCGTCCTCCTCTTGGGCGGCGAAACTTACAGAAGTTCTCATCATCCATTATAAAATCCGAAATTTTCGTCAATCCTTTTCACAGGCAGGCAAATATGCAGTTTTTGAGTACGCGCGGCGGTGCGCGGGCAACGGGGCCCGAAGCCGTCGTCTATGGCATCGCAAACGACGGCGGGCTCTTCGTCCCCGAACAGATCCCCGCCCTCTCGCGGGAGGAGCTCGGGGACATGCTCTCCATGGACTATCCCGAGCGCGCCGCGTTCATCTTCGGGAAATTTTTCGAGGAGTATGAGGGGGAGGCGCTCCTTGCCGCCCTCCGCACGGCCTACCGCAAGTTCGAAGGCGGCGACCCTGCGCCCCTCGTGCGCATGGACAACGGCATGTATCTTTTGGAACTCTTCCACGGCCCGACGTGCGCCTTTCAAGATATCCCCCTCGTCTGTTTCCCCTATCTCCTTCAAACGGGGGCGAAAATGCTCGGCCTCAAGGAGAAGATCGTGCTCCCGATCGCCTCGAGCGGGGATACGGGCAAGGCCGCGCTCGAGTGCTTCATGGGCGCGGAGGGCGTGAAGGTCCTCGTCTTTTACCCCGAGGAGGGCGCCTCCAAGATGCAGAAACTGCAGCTGTGCACGCAGGACGGCGAAAACCTCAATGTCGTCGCGGTGCGCGGCTCGTTTGACGACTGTCAGGCGGGCGTCAAGCGCATGTTGCGGTCGGAGAAAGTCGCCTCAGCCGCCCGGGAGGCGGGCTACCGGCTCTCCTCGGCCAACACCGTCAATTTCGCCTTGATCGCGCTGCAGATCGCCTACTTTGTCTCCGCCTACTGCGACCTTATCACCTCCGACCAGATCGCGATGGGGGACAGGGTGGATTTCGCCATCCCGACGGGCAACTTCGGCAACGCCATCGCGTGTTACTACGCCAAGCGCATGGGTCTGCCCGTGGGGACGATCGTGTGCGCCTCCAATAAAAACAACGTCATCCCCGAGTTTTGGCGCACGGGGACGTTTGAGACCCGCCGTCCCTTCTTCCCCACGATGTCGCCCTCCATGGACGTGCTCATCGCCTCCAACGTGGAGCGGCTCATCTTCGAGCTCTCGGGTCGCAACGCCGCCCGCACCGCGGAGCGCATGACGGCGCTCAAGGAGACGGGCCGCTACTCCATCGCGACCGACGAATTCAAGAAATTTCAGGCCGACTTCTTCGCCGGCTGCTCGGGCGAGGACGAGACGGTGGAGTGCATCTATGAGTTCTTCGAGGAATACGGCTACCCCATGGATACCCACACGGGTGTGGCGATGAACGTCGCGCAAAAGTACGTCGAGAAGAAAAAGGACGACCCCATGTCCGAGATTGACCCCCTCGTCGTCGTCGCAACGGCGAGCCCCTACAAGTTCCCGCAAGACGTCCTTTATGCCCTCACCGGCAACGACGTGAAGGATTCCTTCAAGGGCGTAAAGCGCATTCTCTTGCACACGGCCATGAAGGTCCCCGAGCCCATCAAGGCGGTTCGCTATAAGCCCATCCGCTTCAAGACGTGCGTCTCGTCCGACAAGATGCAGGAGGAACTCTTGAAGTTTTTGTGATCAAACGGAGCTTTTCGATCTCCGATCGCTGCCCGCCCCGAGAAGGGGCGGGTTTTGCATTCCCCGGAAAAAACGCCGTTTTATCGCAATGTTTACAAGATTTTCATCAAGATACGCATACCACGGATTGCAATTTGCGGAAAGATATGGTATAATAGACGGGAAAGAACTTCGGGAGCGAGATCATGGAGAAGAAGATCATCTATTCGGCGGTCCAGCCGAGCGGCAATCTCACCATCGGCAACTATGCGGGGGCCATCCGCAATTGGGTGAGGTTGCAGAGCGAATACGACTGCTTTTTCGCCATCGCGGATATGCACGCCATCACGGTGCGGCAAGATCCCGCCGAGCTCAGAAGGCGCACGCTCGAGCTTGCCGCGCTCTACATCGCCTGCGGCATCGACCCCGAGAAGTGCGTCCTCTATGTGCAGTCGCACGTCCCCGCGCACGCCGAGCTCTGCTGGGTCCTCAACACGTTTACCTACGTGGGCGAGGCCTCCCGCATGACGCAGTTCAAGGATAAGAGCCAAAAGCACGCCGACAACATCAACATGGGTCTCATGGATTACCCCGTGCTCATGGCGGCGGATATTCTTCTATACAAGGCCGACTTCGTCCCCGTGGGCGCCGATCAGAAGCAGCATGTGGAGCTCGCGCGCGACATCGCCATGCGCTTCAACGGCCGCTGCGGCGAGACGTTCACCGTCCCCGAGCCCCTCATCTTAAAGGGCGGGGCGCGCATCGCCTCCCTGCAGGATCCCGCGCACAAGATGTCCAAGTCCGAGACGGAGAACCCCAACGCCTCCGTGTTCCTCTCCGACGACCGCGATACCGTCCTCCGCAAGTTCAAGCGGGCCGTCACCGACAGCGGCAACGAGGTACGCTACGGGGAGGAGAAGCCGGGCGTCTCCAATCTTCTCAATATCTACTGCACCTTCAAGGGCTGTACGCCCGAGGAGGCCGAGCGGGAGTTCGCGGGCGTGGGCTACGGCGACTTCAAGCTCGCGGTGGGGGAGACCGTCGCAGACGTCCTCGCCCCCATTCAGAAGGAGAAGGCGCGGCTGCTCGCAGAGAAGGACGAGCTCGTTTCCTATCTCGTCTCGGGGCGGGAGCGGGCCGCCTACGCCGCAAGAAAGACGCTCTCGAAAGTCTACCGCAAAGTCGGCTTCTGGAAGGAATAAATCGGCATGTTCGGATACGTTCGTTACGACTACCCCAACCTGTTTGTGAAGGACGTGGTGCTCTACAGAGCCCTCTACTGCGGCCTGTGCAAGGGCATCGCCAAATCCTGCGGCCATTGCGCCCGCCTCGGCCTTTCCTACGACGTCGCCTTCCTCTCCGCCCTTTTTCACAACCTCAAGGGCGCGGATATCAGGATCGAACAGCAGAACTGCTTCGAACACGCCATCCGCAAGCGGCCGATCGCCGCCGTCGATCCCCTCACCGAGGAGCTCGGCGCCCTCAACACGGTGCTGTGCTACTATAAGCTCACCGACGACATGGAGGACGAAAAGAAGGGGCGCGCGCGGCGTATCTTCTTCAAGAAGGGCTTCAAACGGGCCAAAAAGCGCTACCCCGAAATGGTCGCGCTCGTGGAGGGCTTCCTCCGCGAACAGGCCGCCGTGGAAAGGCAAAAACTTCCCTCTCCCGAGATGGCGGCGGAGCCGACGGCGATGCTCCTCGAAGCGCTTTCGAAGCACTTCCTCTCGGACATGGGTACCCCCGATTCCGCCGGACTCTTCCACGAACTCGGGAAATGGATCTACCTCATCGACGCGCTCGACGACTTCGACAAGGATAAAAAATCGGGCGCGTATAATCCCTTCGTGCTCGCCTATGGCGCGGCGGACAAGAAGGAGCTCATCCAAAAATACGGGAGCGAGCTCATCTTCCTCTTCGATACGGGATTCTATGCGATGCGCGAACATCTTGCGGCGCTGAAGTTTTCCTTCAACCGCGACCTCACGGACAACGTGATCCTGCGCGGCATTCCGCTCGAGACGCAGCGGGTGCTCAAGGGGGATCCGCCCGCCCGCATGACGGTAAAACTCTGACCGATTCCCAAAAGGTGAAAATTATGAAAGAAAGTTATGAAATTTTCGGGCTCGACGAACAGGCTTCGATGGAGGAGATCGAGGCGAAATATCGGGAGCTCAAGGAAAAGTACAACGAGGAGAAGTGGCAAGACGGCGAGGCCGGCAACAACGCCGCGCGCATGCTCGAAAAGCTCGAGGCCGCCTATGCCGACATCAAGGATGAGCGCAGGGAACGCGTGACGTCGGACGACAACGCCTTCGACGAGGTCGCTTCCGCCATCCGCAGCGGCGACCTTGCCCGCGCCCAGCAGCTTCTCGACGCCTTCAACGAGCGCAACGCCGAGTGGCACTATCTGCAGTCCGTCGTGTTCTATAAGAAGAGCTGGATGAACGAGAGTAAAAAACAGCTCGAGATCGCCATGCAGATGGACGGCGCCAACGAGAAATACCGCTCGGCCTACGAAAAACTCAAAGCGCGCGCCGATTACTCGCAGCAGAACGGCGGCGCACCCAACACCGATCCCAACGTCTCCTCGGGCGAGGAGCAGATGGGGGGGAATTGGTGCACGAACTGCGCGAGCATGTGCTATACCTTCCTCTGCGTAAACTGTCTCTTCAACCTCTGCTGCAGATGCGGTTAAGATGAAACGCCCCTCGCATTCCTTTGAGATCGCCCTCTCCGCGATCGCTTGCGCGTTCGCCGCGCTCTCGCTCACGCTCGGCTCCTATGTAGACGTATTTCTCGCGGCGGGATATCTCTTGGCGGATTTTGCGCTCATGGTGCCGCTCGCAAAGAATTTCTTTTGGGGCGCCTTCCTCGCCTACCTCGGGGCGGTGCTCCTCGCCTTCATGTTTTGCGGCTTCTCCATCTTCATGCTGCTGCCTTTTTTGGCGTTCTTCGGCCTACACCCCCTCCTCAACCATATCCAGCGGCGCTATGCGAAGAGACCTTGGCAAAACGCGCTCTTCTTTTTGGGGAAGGCCGTGTGGTTCGATCTCGCCATGTGGCTCATGTGGGCCGTCGTGCTCGTCCCCGTTTTCGGGGTCGCTTCCGCGACATGGTACCCCTTTGTGGAGCGTTATTTCTTCGCAGTACTCTTTTTGGGCGGCACGCTCTTCTTCGCCGCTTACGACATTATGATCTTTCTCTGTCAGCGTTCGGCCGATCGCGTCGTGATGCGGATCAGGCGGTAAGGGAGGGCTCTCATGGAAAAAAACGACATCGTATCCGTCACGGCGCACGGCATCGGCACACAGGGCGAAGGCATTGCCCGGTGCGGCGACGTCACGCTCTACGTCCCCGACTTGCTCCCCGGCGAGCGCGCGGAGGTGCGCGTTCTCAAGGTGAAGGGGGAAGTGGGGTACGGCCGCGTGGAGGAGATCGTCACACCCGCGGAAGAGAGGGTACGCCCGAAGTGCCCCGTCTTTTTGCGGTGCGGCGGATGCCAACTACAACACATCCGCTACCGCGATCAGCTCAAATTCAAGAGCAAACTCGTGCGCGACAGCCTGAAAAAGATCGCCGGCATTCAGACGGCGGAGCCCAAGCGCGGGCGGGCAAAGCAAGCCGATGCGGGCGGCCTCCCCGCGGTGGAGGCCTGTGAACGGAGCGAGCGGGAATACGGCTACCGCAACAAACTGCAGCTCCCCGTGGGGCGCAGAGACGGGCAAAACGTCATCGGCTTCTACGCCGAACGCAGCCACCGCATGATCCCCATCACGGTCTGTCCCATCCACCCCGCGTGGTCGGAGCAGATCATCGCCGCCACGCTCAACTTCATGGAGAAATGCGGCCTCGACGGCTACGACGAGGAGACCAAGACGGGGCAAGTCCGTCATCTCGTCGTGCGCGAGCTCAAGAAAAAGCACATCGTCACCCTCGTCGTCACCGAAAAGGACATCAAGGGGATCGATTATTACGCCTTCCTGCTCGATAAAATTTTCTCGGAATACAGCCTCTTTCTCAATGTCAATCCGGCGGATACCAACGTCGTCTTTGGCGAGGAATTTCACCTCGTAAAGGGCAAAGAGACCTATGAGTGCTCGGACATGGGTATCACGTTTGACGTCGGACCCAACACGTTCGTGCAGGTGAACGACGGCGTGCGCGCCAAACTTTACCAGAGCGCCGTGGAGCTCGCGCAGGGCGGGCCCGTCATCGATTGCTATGCGGGCGGCGGCCTGCTCACCGCCCTCTTCGCCCGCGCCTACGGCAAGGCCTACGGCATCGAGATCGTCCCGGAGGCGAGCGAGTGCTCCAAGCATCTCGCGGAGCAAAACGGCCTGTCCGACTGCATGACGAGCATCTTGGGAAGCGTGGAGGAGCATCTTCCCGCCCTGTTGAAGGAGGAGAAGGAGGCCGTCGTCGTGCTCGATCCGCCCCGTGCGGGCGTGGAGCGCAGCGTGATCAAGACCATCCTCTCCGCCCGGCCCAAGCGCATTCTCATGATCTCTTGCAACCCCGCCACGCTGGCCCGCGACCTCGGGCTGCTCACGGGGACGCTCGCGGAATCGGAGACGGGGGAACTTCTCAAATGCGCCGCGCCGCAGGGCGCCTACGAGATCGAGCGCATCAAGCCCTACGACATGTTCCCGCAGACCAAGCACGTCGAAACACTCGTCGTTCTCCGCCGCTCAGATTCGGCTGCGGAGTCGTAAGAGCAAAAACGGGCATACCATGTCCGAGGGGAAGCCTTCAAAAATCGCCGCGCAATGCGTGTAGGAACCATGAAACTATTCGAAAAATCGATCTTTTCGATCTTCAAAAGGAAGAAAAAGAAGCCCGCTCTCGAAGAGACGGCCGCAGCTCTCGCGCCCGATCCCGCTCCCATCCCCGCCCAGACGGACGCTTTGGAAGTCCGCGTGGAGGAGATTTCGCAGGACTGTCTCCCGGACGAGGCGCTGCTGTGCGAAGTCAAGGATGAAGGGCTCCTGAAGCGGCTCTGCTCCTTTGTCCCCGTGGCGGTGAAAGCGGGAAGCGCCGCAGGGAAGGCCGCAAGCGCGATTTCCTCCTCCGGGGAGACGCTCTATCGCGTGGTCATTCCCTCGGGGGCCAAGCTCGCGCGCTCCAAGGAAGTTGCGGGCGCGGTCCGCGGGTTCTACCGCGGGACAGGCGGCGTGGCGGGGCATGCCAACCTCATTCCGGCGGGTTCGGTGCAGGCCGTGACGGCGCTGACGGGCGTGGCGGTGGCCGCCATGCGCGTGGCCTCTCTCATCGTCGGCCAATATTATATGGACCGCATCCACCGCGAGCTCGGCGCCTTACATACGGAGATCGCGGACGTCTCGGATTTTCAGGACAGTGAGTTTCAGAGCCGGGTGCTCTCGCTCGTCGTGCACGTCGAAAAGATTGCCGATTTCGAGCTCGAGATCTTGGAAAACGACGAGCTGCGCCACTTCAAACTTGCCCAGCTCGACGGCCTCGAGGAGGAGTGCACCAAGCTCCTCATTCAGGTCAACCTGTCGCTCTGCAAGATCGCAAGGCGGAGCGGGCCGGACTATGCGGCGTACGAAAAGACGTTGCCCAAGATCGAGATCCTGCTCGCCGAACAAAAGCGGCTCCTTTGCGTGCTCGACCGCATTGCCGCACTGCGATACGCATTGCATTTCGGCGGCGTCTCGCGGGCGCAGTGCGAGGCGCTCCTCACCCCCTTTCAGGAACAGGCCCAAAAGGCGCGGGAGGAGATCGCTTCGTGGCACCTCGGCACCATGGAACGCCTGCAGGTGGACCTTAAGGCGGGCCGCAGAAAACGGCGGGGATTGGACCGCGCCATCCACTTCCTCCCCGGCCTCTTCAAGGACGCGTGGAACTATCGCGCCATCGATGAAAAAAGCGCGCGGATGATGGCCGCACAGGCCAAAGCGGAAGAGGTGGCGATGGGGGAGCAGACCGATTACTATGCCGACGACGTGGAACTTTTTTCCGTGGGCGGGAAGTTCTATTATCTTCCTCATGACGACGCCACGAAGGATTGAGGGCGAAAACGGGCATATCATGTCCGAGGTAGCGCAATAAAAAATCATTTGGGAGGAACGCAAAATGCCGTTTATCGACGCGAAGATCACCGTCCCCGTGACGGCGGAAAAGAAGGAGAGCGTGAAGGCGCGCCTCGGGAAGGCCGTCTCCATTCTCCACAAGGGCGAGACCTATCTCATGGTGGGCATCGCGGATCAATACGACCTCTGGCTCGGCGGGAAGAAGCTCGAGAAGGGGGCCTATGTGGAGGTCAGCCTGTTCGGCAGCGCGCCGTCCTCCGATTACGAAAAGATGACGGGCGAGATCTGCAAGATCCTCTCGGAGGAACTCGGCGTCCCCGCCGCATGCGTCTACGTCACCTACCACGGCCTCAAAGATTGGGGCTGGAACGGGAGCAATTTTTAAGCCCGAACCCATCTGCCCGCGAAAAAAATCGGGGAAATTTTTCGATCCCCGCTTGAAGTTCGCTTCGGGCGGGTATATATAGGTATCAAAATCCGGAGGATGGTTATGTTAAACAAAAAAATCACGGCTATGATCAATGACCAGGTCAACAAGGAGCTCTACTCCGCCTATCTCTACCTCGACTTCGCCAACTACTATGCCGACGAGGGGCTCGACGGCTTCGCCCATTGGTATGAAGTGCAGGCGCAGGAGGAGCGCGACCACGCCATGATGCTCCGCCGCTATCTCTTGAACAACGGCGAGAAAGTCGTCTTTGAGGCCGTCGCAAAGCCCGATAAGACCTTCGAAAATCACCTCGCACCCCTCGAGGCCGGCTACGAGCACGAGCAGTACGTCACGTCGCTCATCACCGAGATCTACCACGAGGCCTTCGCGCAGAAGGATTACCGCACCATGCAGTTCCTCGATTGGTTCATCAAGGAGCAGGGCGAGGAGGAGCAAAACGCCGACGACATGATCAAGAAATTTAAGCTCTACGGCTCCGACGCCAAGGGGCTCTACGCCCTCAATCAGGAGCTGCTCGGGCGCGTCTACGCCCCTTCCACGACGGGCCCCGCCATGTAAATTTCCTCAACAAGACAAAAAACGAGCCACCCGTGTCCGAAAGCGGGCGCTCGAAAATAGAAAATCTTTGCATTTTCCGCCGCCGCGGCCCTTCCCGCCCGGCGGTTTTTTCTTTTCCGGAAAATCCCACGCGCGCGTTGCGCGTGCAACTTATATGTTAATAAAAACCGCCGAAAGGCCCGGCGGTCATGTGCATGCGGAAGCGCCCGCCTGCCCCTTGCGCGAGAGGCGGCGGTTTAGCTTCGGAGCTGTGGGATGTTGTTGACGATCTCCGAGATCGCTCCCCGGAAGTTTTCGGGGAGCTTGCGATAGTTGGTGATCAAGCGGACCTCCTGCGCCGTGAGCGGCATGGGTTCTTCGTCCTCGGCAAAAAATTGGGAGAGACTGACCCCCAACGTTTCGCAGATCAGCTCCAAATTTTTTACAGAGGGCACCGTTCCGCGCGAGAAGGTGTTTGCGAGCGTAGATTGATTGATCCCCGAGAGCTCCGCGAGCCGATATACGCTCATATTTCGCTCCAATCGCAGTCGATTCAGCTTTGCAATGACATCCATGAGATTCAAATCCCCCCTATAAGTTATTTTACTATAAAAAATCATTACGAATTTCCAAAATTGAGTTGACAATATAGTTAAAATATGCTATAATCCTATCAACGCGGAGAAATCCAAAGAAATTCATGAGAGGTTTTTTTATGGCTTACGCAAGTATTGTATGCTATCATCACAGCAATTGTGAAGATAGGCCTGCCGTGTCCACCTGCAGTAATTGCGGGAAAGGGCTCTGCACCGAGTGTACGGACAAGCTCCGTTCCCCCAAGACGGGGAAGATCCTGTGCGTGGACTGCCTGAATGCAGAACTGCGCGAGGGCGCCGCGCTTTCCGTTAAGGCCAAGAATGCCGTCAAAAGCGAGATCGTCGGCATGATCGTCGGTGGCGTCATCGGGATTATCGTGGCGATCATCCTTGGCGTCTTGTTGTCCTCCACCCCCTTCCTTTTCCTCGCATTCTTTATGCCCACCCTGTTTGCGTCCTTCTTTACGCTTTTCAACTTTGCGCGCGGTAGGGGTTTCTTCCTCGGAATTCTTTTCTTCCTCGGCGGTATCATTGCATCGCCCATCGTCTTTATCCGGCGTCTCGTCGTCCGTCTTAAGAACATCAAGACCTTGAAGGAATACGCCGCTTATCAGACGTCGATGCAAGAGACCAACAAGTTATTCTTTGAGACGGCTCGCAAGATGAAGACCAAAAAAGAGAGCGAGCAAGAGTATTTTGCCAAATTGCGAGCAGAATATGATAAAAAATTCGCACTGCTTGTTACGCAGGTTGGCTTGTCCGAGATGGAGCGTAACCAAAGACAGGCAAAGATGGAAGCCGATTTGCAGAAGCAAATGGACGAGTTCAAGAAAGAAGCTCAAGAGCAAGAACAATATAATGATGCTTCCAAGAAACTCAGTGACGACATGATGAAAGGCCAGCAATCCGGGGATAATTACAATGCTCAGTTGAATGAGATGATGATGTATGGCCGCGGGTCGCAGCGCCTCGTCACGAAAAAACATGATTAACGAGCGGAGGGAAAAAGGATGAACAGCCTTTTGGAAGTATCCGGCGGATTGATCGGCGGGATCGTGGCCGCCGTAGCCATTGTGGCAGTCGCCGCCGTGCTCATCGCTATCTATCTTAGAAATCGCCCCCCTCGCCCCCCTCGCCCCGACACAAATTCGACGAAAAAATATCTTGAATACACGGGAAACAACGAAAAGCTCTTCGAACTCGTAGACGTCGGTACGTCTTACGATAAGACGGCGCCCTTTATCGTGCCTCCCACCCACTGCGCGATCCTGATCCGCAATGGGACTCCGCTCGGCCCCTATGAGCAGGGCGAATATCCGCTGTATGACGCGCATGACGGCGGGAACCCCAAGCAGTCCGTCCATTCCCTCAAGGTCCTCTATATCTCCAAGACCGTGCGGGTGAGGATCCGTTGGGGGACGCAGGAACACGAGCGGTTCCAATATCAAGAACCCCGGCTCGGCATCTTTGTTTCCGTGGGCGCCTTCGGGACCATGGAGATCGGCGTTCGCGACGCCATGACGTTTTACAAAGAGCTCGTCGCGAGCAGTCCCAACTATAGCACGGAGGACTTGCAGAACCACCTCCGTTCGCTCACCGTAGACGACGTCAATGAAACGCTTGAAAGCGTGCTCAAGAAGAAGCAAGTTCCTTACACGGAATTCACCACCGAAAAGCGCGCCATTCAAAGAGAAGCCAATGCCATCCTCTCGGAGCACTTCGTCCCCGACTATGGCATCGAGATCAGGAACTTCCTCATTGAAAACATCAACATCCCCAAGGAAGAGGAAGAGGCGTTTCATAATCTCGATCGGGAGGAGACCGCCAAGGCCCGCGCCGAAAAACAGAAGCGCGAAGAACACGAGCGCGCACGGGAAGAGTACGAGCGCAACGAGGAGACTTACGGCTGGGAAAAGGCCGCCGAGCGCCGCCGCAAGCGGGATGTGCTCGAGGACATGGAGATGGACGATACGATCTACAACCGCAATCGCGACCGCGAGCGCGAGGAGAGAGAGTATGAGCGGGATCTTCAGCACGAGGACGAAGAGCGGGCATGGTCGCGTGAGGACAAGGCGGCCGACCGCGAAGAGCGCATGTTCAATAAAGGTCTCGACGTCCGGAGCGACGTAGAGAAATCCAAGAACGAGGCGATCGCGAGCGTGGCAGCCGCGGAAGCCGCGTCGGAAAAATCGGCGGCGGTCAATGCCGGCCATCATTGCAGCGTGTGCGGTTCATCGTATAAGCCCGGCGCGAAATATTGCCCCGGCTGCGGTGCGGTGCTCCCTCGCGAAGACGAGCATGTGGCGTGCCCGTCCTGCGGGAACCAAGTCCCGTGGGGGACGCAGTTCTGCCCCTTCTGCGGGAACAAGGTCATCAAATAAGGGAGGCAGTCAATGGCACGGGCACAGACAAGCACGGTCGGCTGCGTCGGTTGCGGCTATCCGCTCTCTATTCCGGGCGGCGGCGAGGCGAAAGTCTGCTGCCCGTGTTGCGGGACGGTGAACATCGTGGCTCGAGCGGACGAAAAAAGTCCTACGGGAACACAGACATCAGATGAGGAGGATCCGTCATGATCCGAGGCCAACTCAATTCCATCGAATGCGCGGGCTGCCGCTATGCCATTCCCGTTGCGGATGACAGCGTGGCGGAAGTCCGTTGTCCGAGTTGCGGGACCATCAACAGCGTGTCCCTGTGGCTGGATTTAGGCGAGGACGTGATGGCCAGCTTGCGCTCGGCCATCGACGATCGGCGGAACGAAAATTTCGATGAGGCGAAGATCACGCTTCTCCGCCTCATGCGCGAAAAGAAGAATTTCCCCGAGGCGGAGTTCCAATTCTTCCTCTGCTCCTATGAGGTCGCGGATTACTCCTTCGAGGGCGACCGGGTCAAGAGCTGTACTTGCTCTTCGACCAAAGTTCGCCCCGTCTCCGCCGACAAACACTTGCAGCGTGCGCTTGAGCTCGCGCGGGAGGCCACCCAACAGCCCCGCCGCTATCGGCAGTGGCAACTCTTGAGCGAGTACATCGAGGCGCTACGGAAACGCAACGGGCGTATCCTCGAGAGTATCCCGAATTATCGGGCCATCCTCGCCTATAACTATGATATCGAGCTCGATGCGGATGCCGCACACGGCGTTTACGATTTGCTCTCCAAAAAGACGGACGTATTTTTCGCACCCGTTTCCTTGCAGAAGATCCCATTCCGGCTGCGTGCCGTCTATCTGAAGCTGATTCTCCACAATCCGAACAAGGCGCCGCTCATGTTCGTGCTCTATTCGGACGAATTCGAGATGGACGAATCTTCGGAGAGGAAAAACGACGCTACCATGTCCGCGAGTGAGAGGGAGTTGGAGGCTGTCCGTAGCTATATCGGGAGTGTCGGAAGGCAGTGCCGCGATTTCTATGTCTATCACGGCGGGAGTGCGGAGGAATTGGCTTCCGTCCTCTGCAACTGCGATATCACGCCGGAACTGCGCAAGTGGAGCAAGTGGACGATTGAAAGTGATAGTTTCGAAGATGAGGCGTATGATCCTATCGCCGATGCTATCTACACCCGCATTGTAGGCCTCACATATAACGGGGCAGAAAAAATGCAGTATAGGAAAGGGGAGCTCTGCCCGCTCAACGGCAGTACGCTCAGCCCGCTGATCGATCCGATCAAGGAGTAAACCCATGAAATGTAACGGATGCGGGATGACGCTTCTCGACGCCAAGGGCCGTTGCCCTTATTGCGGGACGCCGATCCCCGAGACTTCGGCAACGATGCCGCAGAGCGGCGGCGCTCCCGCCGTGCGGAAAGACCCGGCGGCCCCGATGGGGGCGGACGGCTCGAGCGTCTTTGAAAAGAGTATCGGCGGCGTGCTGGAAATTTATACCAACACGGGTTCCGCGGGATCGGGCTTTCTCATCTCCAAGGACGGCTATGCGATCACCAATACGCATGTCATCGTCGATGAAAAAAACAAGCCGTGTGCGCGCCTCATCGTAAACCTCAACAATACCAAGATCAACGCGGAGATCGTCGCGATCGGGGACGACAAGGGCGGACGCGGAAACGGGATCGACCTCGCCGTCATCAAACTCTCCCGGGTCCCCGCGGACGCCGTGGCGCTTCGGTTTGCGGATTCCGAAAAGGTAAAAAACGGCGAGACCGTCTATGCCATCGGCAATTCCGAGGGTGAGGGGACCTGCATCACGCGGGGGATCGTCAGCGACAAAATGCGCCTGTTCTGCGGGAAGAGGTACATCATGACGGACTGTGCCATCAATCCCGGGAATTCCGGCGGCCCCTTGCTGAATGTTCGCGGCGAGGTGATCGGCGTCAATGTGCTCGCAAGGCGCATCGACAACGGTCTCTTCGAAAAGGTGGGATTTTCCGTGAGCGCCGACGGCATGAAGTATTCCATCCCGGCAAACGAGGCGAAAAAATTCGCCGCCAAGTATCTTTCCTGAGCGCTCGACGCAGACATGGTATAGGGATTTTTTGTCTGAAGCATGGGGCACGGCAAAAGCCGTGCCCCGATTTTTGCATTGCGGCGCCATCGGTTCCATTGCGCAAAGAGCGGAAAACCACTCCGAAATCGGGGAGGGAGGGCGGGAAATTTGCGTAAAAATGTTTGAAAGAGAGCAAAATGTGTGATATAATAGAATCACACAGCAAAGGAGGACGAAATGCCTGTCGTATCCACAAAAATTTTAGCCGTGATCCCCATGCGCACGCAGGTGGTTTTTCCCAATACGACGGTCGGCTTCGACGTGGGCCGCGGACTCTCGCTCGCCGCCGTAGACCGTTCGCTCTACGACGAGTCCTTCGTCTTTATCACCCGTCAGCGCGAGGATAAGGAGCTTCCCGGGCTCGAGGATCTCTGCACCGTGGGCACCGTCGCCCGGCTCAGGCAAAAGACGCGGCTCCCGGGGGATCGGGTGCGCGTCATCGCGGAGGGGATCTACCGCGCCCGTGCCCTGCGATTCAGCGCGGAGGACGGCTATATCGACGCCGTCATCGAGCCCATGCCCGCCGTTCACGGCGATCCCACGCTCGAGGAGGCCCATTTCCGCACCGCCAAGGCGCTCGTGGAGGAGCTCTCGCTGGGGGAGACCAAGCTCTCCAAGGACCTCGAATCGGCGCTCACGGGCATTGCCGATATCGACGAATACGTCAACGTCGCCACGAGCAATCTGCGCATCCGCGACGATGTGAAACAGACCATTTTGCAGACGGACGACGTGGTGGCCCGCCTTCGGATCTTCGAGGAACAGCTCGTCGGGGAGATCGAGGTGGGTAGACTCGAGCGGAAGATCGCGCAGGACGTCCGCAAGAATATCGATAAATCGCAGAAGGAATACTACCTCCGCGAGCAACTCAAGGCCATCCATGCCGAGTTGGGGGACGACCTCGAGGAGAACGAGCGGCTCAAGGAAAAACTGCTCGCAAAGCACCTTCCTGCTGCCGTGGAGGAAAAGGCGATGGCCGAGCTCGCGCGCATGGACAAGATGCCGCCTTCCTCTCCCGAATACACCGTGCTCCGCAACTATGCCGATTGGCTCATCGACCTCCCGTGGAACGAGCAGACGGAGGACACCGAGCAGCTCTCCGACGTCGAGCGCATGCTCGCGGAGGACCACTACGGCCTCGAGAAGATCAAGGAGCGCATCGTGGAATATCTCGCCGTCTTAAAGCTCACAGGGGAGCTGAAGGCGCCCATTCTGTGCCTCGTCGGCCCTCCCGGCGTGGGCAAGACGAGTATTGCGAGGTCCATTGCCCGCGCGCTCGGGCGGAAGTTCGTGCGCATGAGTCTCGGCGGGCTCAAAGACGAGGCCGAGATCCGCGGCCACAGGCGGACGTACATCGGCGCCATGCCCGGGCGCATCC
This sequence comes from uncultured Clostridia bacterium, assembly GCA_947588985.1. Classification (GTDB taxonomy): domain Bacteria; phylum Bacillota; class Clostridia; order Christensenellales; family Borkfalkiaceae; genus Gallimonas. The sequence goes on along the minus strand of CANQBG010000003.1, from coordinate 1,006 downwards.
TCTATGAGATGAAAAACGCGGGCTCCGTCAACCCCGTGTTCCTCCTCGACGAGGTGGATAAAATTTCGCAGGACCTGCGCGGCGATCCCGCCGACGCCCTCCTCGAAGTCCTCGACCCCGAGCAGAATTCCACCTTCCGCGACCGCTATCTCGAGGTGGAGTACGATCTCTCGAAAGTTCTCTTCATCGCCACGGCCAACACGCTCGAGAGCATCCCCATGCCCCTCCGCGACCGCATGGAGATCATCGAACTCACCGGCTACACCCCGCAGGAGAAGGAGGAGATCGCCCGCCGCTATCTCGTCCCCAAGAAACGGAAGGAAAACGGCCTCACCGAGCCGCAGCTGAAGATCTCGGATGGGGCGCTTGCCGCCATCATCGACGGCTACACGATGGAAGCGGGCGTCCGCACCTTGGAGCGCACCATCGGCACGGTATGCCGTCGGGCGGCCGTCCGGATCGCCAAAGGGGAGGAGACGGCCATCCGCGTCAACAAAAATAATTTGGAGAAATACCTCGGCGCGAAGCGGTTTTTGCGCGACGACGAGATGCTCGAACGCGACGAAGTGGGCATGGCCACGGGGCTTGCATGGACGGCCGTCGGCGGCACCACGCTCACCATCGAGGTCTCCGCGATGCACGGCAAGGGGGATATCCTGCTCACGGGCAAGCTCGGAGACGTCATGAAGGAATCGGCCCGCGCGGCCATCACCTACATCCGCTCCCACGCCGCCACCTACGGCATCGACGAGGAGGACTTCGAGAAGAAGGACGTGCACATCCACATTCCCGAGGGGGCTACCCCCAAGGACGGGCCCTCCGCGGGCATCACGATGGCGACGGCCATCCTCTCCGCCTTTACGGGGAAGCCCGTGCGGCGCGACGTCGCCATGACGGGGGAGATCACCCTCCGCGGCAAGGTGCTCCCCATCGGCGGACTCAAGGAGAAGGCGCTCGCCGCCTCCCGCATCGGCATCCGCGACGTCATCATCCCCGAGGAGAACAA
>CANQBG010000002.1 GCA_947588985.1 uncultured Clostridia bacterium | reverse complement strand
GCGCGCAAGATGGTCACCGAGTGGGGCATGAGCGACAAGCTCGGGCCCATCGCCTATTCCTCCGACGGCCCCGTCTTTATCGGCAGGGACTTCGAGGAACGTGCGACGTATAGCGAAGAGACGGCCGGCATCATCGATGAGGAGGTCAAGCGCATCGTCTCCGAGGAGTATGAGCGCGCGAGAAAGCTGCTCACCGAAAACCGTTCCATTCTCGACAACATGGCGCGCGTGCTCGTCGAGCGCGAGACCATCTACACGGCCGAAGTCGATATGCTCATGAAGGGGGCCTCCTATAAGGAGGTGCTCGACTACATGGAGGAGCACGACAAGGGCACGCCGGATAACCCCTTCGGCAGGGTCATGAACGAAAACGAGCCCACCATGTCTACGGCGGACGCGGGTACCATGCCCGATGGGAACGACTCTCATGCGGACATGGGCGCCACCGACAATGCGGGATCTTCGCCTGCGGGCGAGCCCGATGGAAATTCCGCGCCCGAAGATGGGCAGGATGGCGGCAAAAAAGAGGATTAACACACGCGAGGTTCGGACATGGGTAGGGTGATTTCCTTCCCGAGCCAATGCGGCGGGGTGGGAAAAACGACGTTGTGCGTCAATCTTGCGGCCGCGCTCGGTGCGGCGGGGAGGCGCGTCCTTCTCGTCGATCTCGATGCGCGCGGCTGTGCGACGGCGGCGATCGGCGCTTCGGCGCGCGGCGGCACGGTCGCGGAATTGCTCTCGGAGGACGAGGAGGCCGGCTCCCTTCTCACGGAGACGGCGGCGCCCAACGTCTTACTGCTTGCGGCGGACGGGCGGCTTGCGGAGGCGGAGACGGCGCTCGTCTATAAAAAGGACGGCGAGACCGCCCTGCGCGAGGCGCTGCGCGGCGTGCAGGATGCGTTCGACGACGTCTTGCTCGATTGTCCTCCCTCGCTCGGGGCGCTGACGGTGGGCGCGCTGACGGCTTCGGACGGCGTGTTGATCCCCGTGGACTGCGAGCGGTTCTCTTCAGACGCGCTCGCAAAGCTCACGGAGACGATCGCGCTCGTGCGGAACTTCCTCAACGGGGGGCTGCGCGAAGAGGGCATCGTGCTCACGATGTACGATCGCCGCGCCCTCACGGCACGGGAGACGGAGGCCGTCCTCCGGCGCGACGCGCCCGAAAAAGTCTATGAGACGGTGATCCCGCGGACGCCGCGTACCGCAGAGGGCATGGCGTGCGGGCGGCCGGTGGTGCTTCTCGATCCGAAGTCCATCGGGGCGCGGGCCTTCGGGGCGCTCGCAGAAGAATTTCTCAAAAAACAGAGGGGATAGGAGGTAGATCATGGCGAAAGGCGGAAGCAGAGGGCTCTCTGCTTTATTTGACGGGCCGGAGGAGGCCCTTGAGACGCGGGCCCCCGCGGCGGGGGATCCTCCCGAACTGCTCCTCTCCGAGATCTTTCCCGATCCCGACCAGCCGCGCAAATCCTTTGATGAAAACGCGCTGAGCGACCTCACCAACTCCATCCGCGAACACGGGGTGATCACGCCCATAGTCGTCAACAAGACGCCCGACGGCGCCTACCGGATCATTGCGGGGGAACGCCGGTTCCGCGCCGCACAGCGGGCCGGGCTCGAGCGCATCCCCGCCGTCGTAAAACATCTCGATGAACGGGAAGTGCGTGAACTCTCCCTCATCGAAAACCTGCAGCGGGAGGACCTCAACCCCATCGAAGCGGCCTACGGCATGAAGCGGCTCATGGAGGATTACGCCCTCACGCAGGAGGTCTTGGCAGAGCGGCTCGGCAAATCCCGCCCCGCGATCGCCAACACGCTGCGGCTGCTTACCCTCTCCGACGAGGTGATCGCCTTGGTGCGGGAAGGCAAGCTCTCCGCGGGGCATGCCCGCACCCTCGTGCCCGTGCCCAAGGAAATGCAGATCGAGCTCGCGCGCGAATGTATCAAGGAGGGCTGGTCTGTGCGGGAGACCGAGCGGGCCGTAAAGCAAAAGCTCAACCCGCCCGAAGTGCTCGCAAAGGAGAAGGAGAAGCGGACGGCGCTCGCAAACGTGGAACTCAAACATCTCGTGGAACGGCTCCGCCTCACCTTCAAGACGAAGGTCTCCCTCATCGGGACGGAAAAGAAGGGCCGCATCTACATCGATTACTACACGCGCGACGACCTCGACCGCCTCTCAGAGATCCTCGATATCCTCGACAACGTGAAGTGAAAATTCGCGTTTGTGAAGCCAAACCTCGGACATGGGTATGCCAAAAGCTGTCTGACCCGTTTCAAAACCAATCTATCAAAAGGAGACGCCTCGATCATATCGGGGCTTTTATATGGAATTTTTACGCGTTTCCAAACAAGAACAAGCCGCGCTCGCGCCCTATTTCCGGGCGCAGGAGCTGCACATCGGGGACTTTTCCTGCGCATTCCAATTCATGTGGGACGACGCCTTGAAGCCCGCCTATGCCATCGTGGAGAACTGCCTCGTGCTACGCGAGCTCTTCGCGGGCAAGTATTATTACCACTACCCGCTCTCGCGCACGGGGGATCGAGAGGAGGAGATGCGCGCCATAAAGGCCCTCGAGACCATCGCGCGGGACACCGACCGCCGCCTGCATTTCACCAACGTGCCGAAGAGCCGCGTCGGGGACCTCATCCTTCGCTACGACGAGGCGCTCGTCACCAACAACCGCCGCTGGCGGGACTATCTCTACCGCGTGGAGGACTTTCGCGAGTACCCCGGAAAGAAGTATGCCGGCCAGCGCAACCATGTGAAAAAATTTGCCCGTCTCTATCCCGATTGGGAATTTTTCGAAGCCTCTCCCTCGGACATGGGTAGGGTGGAATCCTTCTTGCACCGCTATGAGGCCGTCCAGCGGAGCAAGGAAAATTTCCTCGCGGAGGAGGAGATGAACGAGGTCTACGCGCTCCTCGGGCACATGCGGGAGCTCGGCGTGTTTGCGGGCATTCTCACCGTGGGCGGGGAGGTCGTGGGCTTCTCCGCGGGGGAGAAGTGCGGCGACATGGTCGTGGTGCACGTGGAGAAAGCGCTCCGGCAGTATGAGGGCGTCTATCCTTTCCTCGCGCAGCAGTTTGCCCGCACCTTCTGCACGGACGGCGTTAGCTATCTCAATCGGATGGACGACGCGGGCGATTTAGGCCTGCGCAAGTCCAAACTGCAATACGGGCCCTGCGAGATCGTGGATAAATTCAACGTCATCCCCAAGCGGGCGATCGACGCCGTCGGCCGCCTTCCCACCGTGCAGACGGAGCGCCTCACCCTCATGCCCGTGCGCGACGAGGACGCGGAGGCCTATGCCATGCTCGCGTCCGACGTGGAGAGAAACCGTTTTTGGGGGTACGATTGGCGCACCGATCACCGGCGCAAGCCCGCGGCCAAGACCTTCTTGCGCGACGCGCGCGAGGACTTTGCGAAGCGGCGCGAGATGCCGCTCGGGATCTACTGCGGGGAGACGCTCATAGGCGAGGTCGTGTTGCATCGGTTCGGCTACCGGGCCGAGGCCGAGGTGGGCGTGCGGCTGCTGCCCGCCTTCGAGGGCATGGGGTATGCGTGCGAGGCCGTGCGGGCGTATACCGACTACGCCTTCCGCAAGCTCAACGTCGAGCGCATGGAGGCGAAGTGTTATATGGAAAACACGCGCTCGCGCGCCATGCTCGTGCGCGCGGGCATGCGCGAAGTCGGCCGCGACGAGACCTACTTCCGCTTCCTCCGCACGCCCGAGATGTGAATCCCCGCCCCGCTTTTTCGCCCAAAAGTTGCCCTTCGGAAGCGCCGCGATCCGGCCGCCGTTGGCTCCGCCTCAATTAAATATATTATAATAAAATTGAGGTAATTGATGAAAAAGACCAAAAATTGAGGAAAAAAATATGAAAGTTTCACAAAAAAATTTCTAAAATCCCATTGACATCCCCGCGAAGGTGTGCTATTATTGTTGCAGTACCAGCAATGACGACAGGGGGAAAGTCATGAAATGATGGGCATTCGATAATTTTTTCGTGCGCTCTTTTCCGGATCACTTCCGGAGGGAACGCAATGGAGATTATCGAGTGCTTTTTTTATTTCTCGGCGGAACATCGGAGTCATTTCCCGAACAAAGCCACAAAGACGGATTTCCCGCGTTTGCGTATCCCCCAAACGCGTAAACGGAGAAACACGGCGGCGCGGCAGCGAAGGGCTGTACGAAAAAATTTTTATAAGAGGTATAGGAATGAACAAGAAGAAACTTGCAAGAAACGTTTCTCTCGTTGCTCTGTCCGCCGTCATGGCAGCAGGGACCGCTACGGCATTCGCCGGCTGCGGCTCCTCCAAAAACCTTGGCGACCCGTACATCATTACGGTCAACATCTTCTGCGATGAAACGGATAAGAACACGAACGATACGATCTGCCAGACCTGGGCACAGGAGTACAACACCTATCTCCATCAGCTCCATGCCGCCGATCCCAACCAGGGCATCCCCGATGACAAGGACATCCAGGTGAAATTCACCTCCACGTCGGACGATGACGGCTACTTCACGCAGCTCGACAACGACTTCATTCGTGACCGTGCAGCCGACATCATCTACGTCCGTCCCCGCCAGGTCAAGAGCTGGGCGCAACGCGGACGCGTAATGAACCTTGCCGACTTCATCAACGCGGCCGAGGGCGAAGAGTACGACGCCAACATCGCCAACATCCAAGGCCTGTGGCCCGACGTTCTTGCCTTCTACGGCTACGATGAAAAGGCCGAAAAGGCGGGCACCTATTCGACGGGCGACTCCCTCAAATACTACAAGCAGGGCGAGACGCTTCCCAACGGCAAGACCATCAACAGCAAGAGCGACGCCGGCTTCTATACGACGGCGAACTCCACCAAGGTCGGCGTCTATGGCCTGCCCAAGGACTACTCCAACTTCACGATGGGCTTCAACGGCAGATACTTCTCCGACGCCCTCAAGCTCGCCTATCAGACGATCTATCCCGCCACGGAGCGCGAGACGCACGGCGCGATCGAGTTCCCCTCCAAGCAGACCTACACCGGCAAGGGCGACGAAGGCGTCGTCACCTATGCCGTGACGGGCGACTACACGGTGCAGAATCCTTTCGGACAGAACATTCAGATCCATGCCGAGCAGGGCAAACCCGCGCCCCTCATCAACATCGGCGTGCCCGTGTATTATAAGCCCTACAACTTCTATCAGTTCTCCAACTTCAACGACGCGCTCGCCGGCGGCGACCCCGTTGCGAAGGCGGTGAACGAGTTCACGAACGGCGTCGGCTATCTCATCACCCTTCCCGGCTTCCCCGGCGACACCTTTGAGATGCCCGCCACCGCGGCGAAGGATCCGAATGCCCCCTACGATACCAACATCGGGCACATCACCTTCACCTATGCCGAATACGGCGCGCTCACGTGGGCGGTGACGTATTTCTGCAACACCTTCAACTTCCGCGCCATTCAGGACGCCACCGACCTTGAGATCGATCCCGAGGAAGAGGGTGCGGACCTTCCCGACGCACTCCTCAACGGCACGACGGGCGTCGTCCGTATGGACGGTCAGACGAAGGAAAACGTCTATGGCAACGACCAGTACGAGGGCAGCCCCAACGCCACCCTGTACCTCCTGCCTTGGCTCGCAGGGAACGACGCCAACTTCATCAACCTCGCTTCGGATACCGCCATCAACGCGGTGAGATCGGACAGCTCCAAGAACGACGAGAAGTTGACGGACGGCGAGTACCTCTTCGAGAAAGACGGCCAGCAGGGCGTGCACTACAACAGACTCGACGCCTCCGTGCCCCAGGATTCCAAGGGCGGCCAGATCACCGAGGAAGTTCCCAAGCTCCGTTTGAACGGTGAGACCGAGATGGTCGATGTGCAATACGGCGTCAACTCCGAGCGCTTCATCGAGACCTACGGCGCGTTCCTCGCCTACGGTTCCGACTGGAACGGCAACTCCGGCAACGCCGGCTCCGAAGAGAAGGTCAAGCAGTCCAACGGTTGGGAACTCTTCCGTCACAGCGCCTGCATCTTCTATGGCGCAGGTACGTGGGACAACAAGACCAAGAACGAATCCCCCGTCACGCTCAACGGCGAGACCTTCTGCGAATGGCGCTCCATGACCGTTCCCGTCAGCGAAAAGTATGCTCTCGCCTCCTGCGTGAAGAACGGCTTCTATGAGATGCAGGGCTATGGCGACGCCAACAACGACGGTAGCCTCAAGACCGCCAAGATCTATACGCAGGAAGATATCATCAACAACCAGGTGACGCGTCAGGATAAGTGGGCCGCCCGTATGGACTCCGTCGGGTTCGCGCTCAACGATCAGGTCCGCCAGCTTTCCGAGAAGAACAGCGAAGCCGCTTGGAAACTTCAGGGCGCTGCCGACCTCATCATGACCCTCTCCGCCGACCAGACCGCCCAGCACGACCTCACCCTCGGCGGTGCGCAGCTTCCCAACTTCACGCAGCAGTGCATCGAGTTCGCGCACTATCAGGATGACGATCTCGCAGAAAGCGGTTCCTTCAGCGACATGATCACCCCCGAAGGCTTTGCTACGACCAACTATTGGGTCGAGGGCAAGGAAGGCCTTCAGACCAACGCCGATGGCGTCAAGGAAGCCGATCAGATCTGGAAGGCTTACAACTCCGTCATCGAAAAGCTCAACACCGATTCCGACTCCGTGAAAGGTACCGAGCTCGATACCACGTTTGCCGATTGGTTCAAGAAGAACTATCCCAACAATGAGATCACCGGCTATCAGATGGCAGACGGCTCCACCGTTCCGCTTCGCTGGGATCATCAGTTCGACAACAAGACGCTCTCCGACGTCCTCACCGGCGAGTATGCAAGACGCGCCGCCGCGATGAAGGTCCTCAAGATGGTCACGTACACCTATGCCGACCGCGACATGCAGCTCCGCATGCAATACGGTATGAACGCCGTCCGCGACTCCGCAATGTACACCTATCAGACGACGTGGATCGACACCATCTCCATGAGAAGCTCCAAGGGCTGGGCTTACCGCAACCAAGGTAAGGTCGATTCTCCCACCATCAAGCAGCTCCTTGCTTGGAACATCAAGGGCAGCGGCAACCTCGACTTCTACACGCCTGCATTCTTCTGCTTCAACGTGGCGCAGAACGTCCAGCAGTATCTCGAGCAGTCGATGAGAAACGAGGCCAACTCGCTCAACAAGTAACCCGTCGCAACCGAAGCACGCGCGCTCCCCTTCGGGGGAGCGGGCGGTGCGGACATACTTCGTTCAGGAGGAGAATTCATGGAAGAAAATCTTAATCTCTCCGATGAATCCGTAGCCGACGTTCCCGTCGAGATCTCCGCCGATGCCGCGGGCGCGGCCGTCGCCGCCCCCGCCAAGAAGAAGCACACCGTCAACCAACAGAAATTGCAGGATAATCTCTGGGGTTGGATCTTCTGCCTTCCGCTCATCATCGGTACGGTCTGGTTCGTCTACTATGCGTTCATCCTCGCGCTCATGCTCTCCTTTACGGCATACGACGCGAGCCAAGGCGGCCTCATGGATGCCATCAAGAATTACACGGTCCATCCCGAGGGAGCTTTCTATTGGTATAAACAACTCTTCGAAACGGTCGGCGGTTCCGATCTCAGCGGCAACTACGACTTCGTGGACGTGACAGACCCCGCTACGGGCCTCGTCATCAGTCAGATCGATATCCGTATGAACGAGATGGGGCGCTATCTCTTCAACACGGTGTTCTACATGATCGGGATCCCGATCGGCATGGTCCTCTCGGTGTTCTTTGCGGTGTGCATGTCCCGCGATATCAAGGGCGGCAACCTCTTCAGGGTGCTCTACTACATCCCCTGCGTCGCCAGCTCCATCGCCATCGTCTACACCTTCAAGATCATGTTCCGTACCAACGGCGTTATCAACTCGGTGCTCGGCCTCACAGACTTCAAATATCCCGCGACCGGGAAAGTCGGCTTTATTTGGATCTCCGAGGATACCACGCTCGGCGCCAACTGGAACCAGCTGTGCGGGACGAGCATCGAATCGGGCTTCATGCTCGATCCCTATTGGTGCCAGGGCTTCTTCTCCAAGGCCGTCATCATCATCATGTCGGTGTGGAAGGGCCTCGGCGGCACGATCATCCTCTATGTTGCAGGTCTTTCGGGCGTCAACGCAGCCACGAAGGAAGCGGCGCAGATCGACGGCGCAAACGGCTGGCAGATCTTCTGGAAAGTGACCATGCCCGACCTCTACCCCGTCATCTTCTACAACATCGTCACTTCCGTCATCGGCGGTCTGCAGATCTACGCGGAACCCGAACTGCTCATGTCCGAATCGACGGCGAGCACGGGCTTCCCGATGGTCTCCGGCTATGTTGCGCTCATCTACCGCTATGGTATCGTGGAACAGACGTTCAGCCGCGGCGCGGCCTACGGTATGTTCCTTGCCATCATCATCTTTATCCTGACGCTGTTCCAATTCTGGCTCGACAGCAGAAGGAGCGACTAAGGAGGGCGGAATCATGGCTGAAAATGAAATTCTCGAAAACAAAGGCACCCCCGCGAAGGAAGTCCCGCTTCCCGGTTCGGCTACGCCTGCGGAGCTTCGCGCCTACTATTCGCCCCTCCGCTACGGTCTCGGCGCCGTGCTCGCCTTCTTCGGCATCTCGTCTAAGACGCACCGCGCCAGCAAGAAACGCGCAAAACTCGTGGCGGATATCGTCACCTACATCATCCTCCTCTTCGGCGCCTTTGTCATGGTCTATCCGTTCTGGTGGATGATCGCGGGTTCCTTCGCGGCTACCGCCGTGAAGAACGACTTCATCTACGACCTCGTGTGGTGGCCCGAGTTCAGCGTCCTCAACCAAAAGGATCTCAACGGCAACGTCTACGGCTTCTTCTATAACTACCAATTCTTCCTCGGCGGCGCATTCGATACCGCAATTTCGATGGGATATTTGGGCGTTACCTTCTGGAGAGCGCTGCTTAATAACTTGCTCTACTCCATCGTTCCCGTTGTGATCGGCGTCATCACGTCGGCCTCCGCGGCCTTCTCGTTCGCCAAGATCCAGTGGATCGGCAGAGACGTGGTGTTCATGATCCTCCTCGCGGCCGTCATGGTCCCCGGGCCTTCGATCATGATCACGCAGTTCGTCATGTATTCGGATATGCACTGGCAGGAAAACGGCCTCGTGCTCCTCATCCCCGGCATGTTCGGTTCCATCATGACGGCATTCTTCATCCGGCAGTTCCTCTTCGGGCTTCCCACCTCCATCATCGAGGCGGCCAAGATCGACGGCGCGGGCTACTTCCGCATCTTCTGCCAGTTCATCCTGCCGCTCGCAATGCCCGCCATCATGGCGCAGGGCCTGCTCTCGTTCATGGGCTGCTGGAACAACTACATGGGCTCGTACATCATGATCCCGTACAACTCGCCGGCGATCAACCTGCCGCACGCAATGTACCTGCTCAACGTCAACATCTTGAAGAGCAACCTCGGCCCCAACATCGCGGCCTCCGTGCTCTGCGTCCTTCCCGTCATCATTCTCTTCGGTTGCTTCCAGAAGCTCATCATCGGCTCCTTGATGCTCACCGGTTCCAAGGAATAATCACAGGAAACCACGGATGCGGCCTCCTTCGGGAGGCCGCTTTTCTGTGAAGGGGAGCCCCTTCGGCTGTGCCCGATTGAAGAAAAAATTTTTCAAGTGCGCAAATATATGCAGAAAAATTAGGAAAATTTTTGAACTTTTCAAAAAAATAATTTGTTTTGTAATAAAAATTTTTTTCAAAACCTATTGACGAAACGGAGAAAGGGTAGTACAATAATAGTGTAAGAATCTCATGATGCGATCAAATGCCCTGCGGCGGATCGGGCGGCCGAAAAAAAGGCGGTCTTTCCGGGGCGGGGCGAAGCGGCGGTGCCCGGTAGCGGCATGGCGCCGGCCAAACGTTCAAAGGAAGGATCAGCGTGAAAAAAATCAATTTTCATCACATCAAACGGACCGAAAACGGCTATTCGCTGACGTTGGCGCGGGAGTATCGCGCCGTCTTTGGGTTCGGGGAAAAGTACGACAGCGTCAATCAAAACGGCAAATTTGTGCGGGCATGCGTGCGCGAGCGGTGCTTCCGTCAGGGGGAATATACCTATTGCTCCATGCCCTTCTTTCTCACGCCCGACGGGTTCGGCATCTACGTGGATACCTACGTCGAGGTGGACTTCGACTTCCGCAATGAAGGCGAGCTCACCATCACCTTCCCCGAGGGGAGCCACGGCGAGGCGGCGAGCATCTGGTATTTCGAGGGCACGCCCAAGGAGATCATCACGCAGTTTCGCTCCCTCGTGGGGCTGCCGAAGCTCTTCCCCAAGTGGGCGCTCGGGGCATGGATGAGCGCCAACCGCTGGCACACGCAGGCGGAGGTGGAGGAGCAGCGCAATCTCGCCAAGCGGTGGGGCTTCCCGCACAACGTCCTCGTCATCGAGCCGTGGAGCGACCTCACCACCCACTATCTCTTCAACAACTGCACCATCCCCCTCAGGGAGGGCGACCGTGCGCCCATGCTCTCCGAGATGCACTTCAGCGACCCGTGGCCCGACCCGCGCGCCCTCATCGACGGCCTGCATGCCGACGGCATCCGCGTGCTGCTCTGGACGGTCCCCATCTACGCGCAGGGCGAGAGCATGGAGACGCGCTGCAACGTCGCCCAATGCAACGCCGACAACGAATACGTCAAGGAGCACCGCGAGTGCGTCATGAACGCCGACGGCACGCCCTATGAGATCCCGCACACATGGCTCGTAGACAGCATGGTGCCCGACTTCACCAACCCCGTCGCGAAAGAGCATTGGTTCGACCGCTTCCGCTACCTCAAGGACATCGGCGTCGACGGTTTCAAGACGGACGGCGGGGAGTTCATCCACGATCAGAGCGTCGTCTTTTCCGACGGCACGACGGGCCTCGAGGGGCAGAACCGGTATTGCGAGCTCTATGAGGAGGCCTTTGCGGAGTTCGTCGGGGACGAGGGCGTCATCTTCTCCCGTGCGGGCGGGCAGCGCGCCCCCGCGAACACCATCCTCTGGGCGGGCGATCAGGAATCGACGTGGCAGGAGTTCGCCTCCGTGTTGAAGGCGGGCCTCTCGGCGGGATTCTCGGGCGTCGGCATGTGGGGATTCGACATCGCGGGCTTCTCGGGGTATCTCCCGAGCGAGGAACTCTATCTCCGCGCCGTGCAGACGGCGGCCTTCGTGCCCGTCATGCAGTGGCACAGCGACCCCGTCTCCAACGACCGCTGCGACTTCACGGGCGCGTGGAAGATCAACGACAGGAGCCCGTGGAACATCGCGGCCTTCCATAAGAACGAGGAGCTCTTGGATGTGCTCCGCGAACAGTTTTACCTCCACTATAACCTCATGCCCTATCTCTACAACCTCATGCGGGAGGGGAGCAAGACGGGCATCCCCATGCTCCGCCATCTCGCGCTCGAGTTCCCCGAGGACGACGCGACCTTCGGCATGGAGGAGGAATTCATGCTCGGAGAGGCCCTGCTCATCGCCCCCGTGCTGCGCGATTACACCATGACGCGGAAGGTCTACCTGCCGCGCGGGCGGTGGTACGATTTCTACACGGGCGCCGTCTATGGCGGCGGCTGGCACGAGATCAAGCTCACGGAGCGTCATCTCCCCGTCTTTATGCGCGACAACAGCTGCGTCGTCCTCAACCTGAAGGGCGGGCGGCTGTGTACGGAAGTCGGCAACGGTCTGGACGGATACAGCGAGCTCACCTTCCTCGTGAGCGGCGAGGGGAGATATGAATTTGCCGACGACCTCGGCAACGCCATCTCCATCATCTGGAATCTGCGCGAATGCTACGCGAAGAAGAACAAGACGGGTATCACCTTCCGCACCTTGCGCATGGGGCGCGACAAAATTTACCGCGACCGATAAGCAAAAATTCACACCGGAAGGAGGGGTGAAAAAAGGCCATGAACGCGATCAAACGAATCCTTGTGACAGCATTGGCGGGTACCATGTCTGCGATGTCGCTTCTTCCGATGCTCTTCGGCTGCGGCGGAGATCCCGCCGAAAATCCCACGCCGCAGGGCCCCACGCCGCAGGATCCTCCCGCCACGAGCGGCGAGGTCATTCGGGACGAGGAGACCCTCTCCCTCTGCTTCGACGGGCTCTATCCCGGCGGCGCGCTGAAAGACGAGGCGGGCGGCTTTGCGGCGGCCTCCGACGTCACCTCGGCGCGCGTCTTTCGCAACGGCGAATACGTCTCCGCATTCGACGGCGTGGGCAACCGCCACGACGTCAAGCTCGAGCTCTACAATGAGGAGGGTGTGCGGCTCGTCAATGTCTCGGCGGGGTACGCCTTCACCCTTCCGGCGACGGAGGTGACGGCGGACTACTCGCTCGGCCGCTTCCGCTCCAAGTTTACCTTCGGAGACGCCGTACTCACCGCTTCCATGGAGACGCGCAACCCCTACCTCGACGGCGACGGCTGGTATACCTACGTCTCGGAGTGGCTCTTCCCCTATTTCGGGGAGAATGTGCTGCAAAGTTCGGGCATCGAGACGCTCTCCCGCCCCGCCGAACCCTTCACGCGCGAGCATCCCTATGGCGACCTCACCGCCTTCCCCGGCTACGACCTCTACCGCTACGACCTTAGGATCGAGGACGAGGGGGGCGCCATCGCGCGGCCCTATTATCACATCGCCGCCCTCCGCAAGGCAGACCAGAATAAGGAGTTCGTCCTCTTCCGTCTCAAATCGGCAAAGGACGAGCGCGCCGTGCTCGACCGGATCCTGGAGAGCTATGTCCGGCTCTCGCCCAAGGGGATCCAGCGCAACTATTTCGACGCGGGCGACCCCATTCCCAACCCCCGTTGGAACGAGGAGACGCAGGCGTACTATCAGAAGCTCACGCACGAGGACTATTTGAATTGGGGCGTGTTCTCGGCGTCGATGCCGGGGTATCAAGACGAGTGGAAGCCCGAGAGCGAACACTACCGCTATATGCTCGACTTCAGCCGCAGCTACGAGGAGGCGATCGAGGAAGCGTGGGGCGCGCCGTACGACATCTATCCCACCTATACCGCCCTCGAATATGCGGGCGAGACGGTGCACTTCCCCGTCTACATGGCGGAGGAGCTCGCGGGCGGCAACGGCTTCAACGGCAAGCCCGTGCTGCAATTCACCTATCAATACACCACCAACAACAACACCATGGGCTCGACGCCCATCTTCGACATCCTGCGCGGCAAGTACGACGGCTTCTTCCATTCCTTGGCGCGCGACGTGAAGGGCTATCAAAAGCCCATCCTCTTCCGCCTCAACAACGAGATGAACACCGATTGGACGAGTTATTCGGGCATCATGAACCTTTTGGATCCCGACCTCTTCGTCCTCTCATGGCAGAGGCTCTACGATATCTTCGAGGAGGAGGGCGTGGACAACGCCATCTGGATCTGGAATCCCATCGCGGAGAGCGCGCCCTATTCGGGCTGGGGGGAGGACCTCTGTTACTTCCCCGGCGTGGAGTATGTGCAGATCCTCGGGGAGACGGCGTATGAATTCAATAACTACACCGCCGAGGCCGCTCCCATTTCGTGCAAGCAGTTCGATTCGATGTATCGCGCGCTCTACGAGAAGAACAAGGACGTCTTTGCGAAGTGGCCCGTCGTCATCTCGGAATTTGCCTGCGGATCGGGCGGGGAGACTTCAGGCGAGCTCGGCCGCAACCGCGCGGTGCAGCTCGATTGGGTGAAGCGCATGTTCGCAGCCCTCAATGCCGCAAACAAGGAGGACTACGTCAAGCAGATCAAGGGCGCGATCTGGTTCAACGCCAACGACTACGACGCGGATCAGAGGATCGCCAACAGGTTACAGTTTATCGATCCCGCGGGCGGCGGCTATGACGATTTGAAGCCCCTCCACGAGGTCTTTCGCGCAGGTCTCGCGGCTCGTAAGACGTAAAAAAGCCGCAAGGGAGATGTTATGAAGCATGTTTTGACCAAGGGGCTGGTGGTTTCCTGCCAGGCGCTCCGCGACGAACCGCTCTACGGCGGCGACACCATTCCGAAGATGGCCAATGCCGCAAAGCAGGGCGGGGCTGTGGGGATCCGCGCCAACACCGTGCGCGATATCAACGCCATCCATCGCCATATCAACGGCGAACTTCCCATCATCGGCCTTATCAAGCGGGAGTATTTCGGGTCCCCCGTCTATATCACGCCGACGCTCAAGGAGGTGAAGGCGCTCGTCCATTCGCGGTGCGAGATCATCGCCCTCGACGCGACGCTCCGCCCCCGCCCGGGCGGGACGACGGTGAAGGAGCTCGTCGATTACATCCGCGAGAACAGCGAGAAGGCCATCATGGCCGATATCGCCACCCTCGACGACGCGCTCGCCGCCGAGGCGCTCGGCTTCGACTACATCTCTACGACCATGCGTAGCTACACCGAGGAGACCAAGGGAATGAAGATCCCGGACGCCGCCTTCTGCCGCACCTTGCTGGAAAACGTCAAGAACGCGGTAGTCGTCGCGGAGGGGGGCATCGTCTCCCTCGAGGACCTCGCCTCGGTGCTCGACGCGGGCGTCAAACACATCATCATCGGCGGGGCGATCACGCGTCCGCAGAACATCACGCGGCGCTTTGTGGAGGCGATCGAAGCGCACTCCGTGTTCCGGGAGACGGCCGCCACCGATTGATCCGCACGGGGGGTACAGAAGAAGTGGAGACCATACAAAACGAATTTTTGCGCGTGGAGATCGACCCGCTCGGGGCGGAGCCCGTGCACATCATTCACAACGGCCGGGAACGGCTTTGGCAAAACGAGACGGGTGCGTGGTCCGGACATGCCCCCGTCCTCTTTCCTGTCTGCGGCAACTGCGTCATGACGGTGCGGGGGAAGGACTACCCGCTCGCCAAGCACGGATTCGCGCGAAGGAGCCTCTTTGCGTGCGTCGAAAAGCGGGAAAATGCGGCGGCCTTCCGCCTCCTTTCGAATGCGGAGACGCGCGCGTGCTATCCCTTCGCCTTCTCCTTCACCGTGCGCTACGAGCTGCGCGGCAATCTCCTCGAGATCGCCTACACCGTGGAGAACCGAGGCAAAAACCGCATGCCCTTCTCGTGCGGCGGGCACCTCTCTCATGCCCTCCGCGAAGGCGTAGGCGCGCACTTTTTGCGCTTTTCCGAGGAGGAGAAATTCCTCGCGCTCGTGCACGACGAAGAGGGGCGTTTGAACGGCCTGACCTCGGACATGGGTATGGGCAAAGAGCTCAAACTGCAAGAAAATCTATTCAAAAACGGCAACACCGTCATCTTCGGCGGGCTGCGGTCGGGGAGCGTGACGCTCTTTTCCGAGCGCCGCGGCGCGCTCGCGGAAGTGGGCTTTACGGGGTTTGAAAATCTCCTCCTCTGGAAGCCCGAAAACGCAAACATGCTCTGCATCGAGCCGTGGGCCAACCTTCCCGACAGGGCGGGCGAGCGCATGGAGTTTGCCGAGAAGGCGGGCGTCTTGACCCTTGCCCCCCACACGGCGCGCACCCTCATCCAGACGATCACCTATTATTGAGAATGCAGGAATGAAAAAACCTCCCCGCAGCACTTTGCGGGGAGGTTTTCGTATGCGGAAGCGCTATTTTCCTTCGCTCGTGGGATTCATGAGGTCGCACAGCCTGATGAGGGTGCTCGAGACGGGGAAGGCCGCGAGCACGACGCAGACGATGTAGAGGATCTGCGGGAAGGTGAAGGAGAGTGTGGCCCAATCGTCGAACACGATGTTGCCGAAGTAGGGAATGGCGAGCACCAGCACGGTGAGCCCCACCGAGACGATATAGACGGCGCACCGCAGGAGGTTGAAGGGCTGGAGGATGCGGAAGAGCATCACGAGCCCGCCGAAGGAGAGGCCGAGGAAGTAGAGCGCGCTCAGCGTGGTGCCGGAGAAGCCGTAGGCCTCGGGGACGCACAGCGAGGCGACGTAGACGGCGACGATGCAGAGGGCGAGCGTCACCGCGCCCGGAATACTTCGCGAGAGCACATAGGGGATGAATTTTCCCTTGACGCGGGCGGTGTTGGGCTGAATGGAGATGATGAGGGAGGGGAAGGCCGCCACGAGCACCTCGAAGAGCAGCATATTGTTGGTCTTGAAGAAGTAGGAGGTGTGCGTGCCCGAGAGGGTGATGATGAAGCAGATGGCCGCGAGGAGCGTCGTAAACAGCGTTTTCATGATGTAGAGCGACGCGCACGACTTGATGTTGTTGATGACCCGCCGCCCCTCATAGACGACGGAGGGGAGGTTGAGGAAGTTGTTGTCGGTGAGGACGAGGTGAGAGACGTTGCGCGCCGCCTCCGCCCCCGAGACGACGGAGATCGCGCAGTCCGCCTCCTTCAAGGCGAGGATGTCGTTGACGCCGTCCCCCGTCATGGCGACGGTGTTGCCGCGCTTTTTGATGGCCTTCACGAGGATGGCCTTCTGCTCGGGCGTGACGCGGCCGAACACGGTGTATTGCGAGGCGACGTTCTCCACTTCGATGTCGGTGAGCCCGTCGAGGGAGATATAGCGGTTGGCGTCGCGCACGCCCACGCGGCGGGCCACTTCCGCCACGGTGACGGGGTTGTCGCCCGAGATGATCTTGATGTCCACGTCGTTTTCGCGGAACCACTTGATGGTCTCCACGGCGTCGCTGCGGATGTTGTCCGCGAGGGTGATAATGGCCATGGGGCGGAGCATGGGCGGCACCTTGTCCCCCGAGATGGGGTTGGGGGAATAGGCGATGGCGAGCACCCGAAGGCCCGACTGCGCATACTGCCGCACGATCTTATCGATCTTGGAGGGCAAGGGCTTCAAGACGAATTCGGGGGCACCCATGACGTAGGTCCCCACGTCACCGAAGGTCACGGCCGAGAGTTTCCGCTTGGAGGAGAAGGGCAAGATCTCCGTCGCTGTGAGGACGTTCGAATGCCCGAACCGCTCGGTGAGCGCGAGGGAGGTCTGGTTGTTGTCGTCGAGGGCGAAGAGCATGCTGCCCATCACCTCGTCGAGGGTGTAGTCGTCGAATCCCGCAAGCAGCATGCAATCGCTCACCGTCATGCGGCCGTCGGTGATTGTTCCCGTCTTGTCGAGGCAGAGGGTGTTGACGCGGGCGAGCATCTCGAGGGAGTAGAAGTCCTGCACGAGGGTGTTCTTTTTGGCGAGCCGCCTTACCCCTAAGGCCATGGCGAAGGAGGTGAGAAGGAGCAGCCCCGAGGGGATCATGCCGATGACGACGGCCCCCGTGAGCATGATGGACTCGGAGACGTTGCCGTCCGTCGCGAACCAATTCACCCAATACATGGCGGCGGCGACGAGGGGGATGAAGCAGCCGATGGCGAGGATGAACACGCGGATGGAGTTCATGATCTCGGAGTGCGGCTTCTTATACTTTTTGGCCTTGGAGGTGAGGGAGTTGAGATAGGTGGCGCTCCCCACCTTCTCGGCGCGGACGGTGCAGTTCCCGCTCGCAAGATAGGAGCCGGCGAAGAGCATCTCCCCGATCTGCTTCTTGACGGGGACGGATTCGCCCGTGAGGAGGGCCTCATTGACCTCCACAACGCCGTCTAAGAGGATACAGTCGGCGGGGACCTGCTGGCCCGTCTCGAGGAGGATGATGTCGTCGAGGACGATGTCCCTAATGGGGATCTCTACGCGGACGCCGCTCCGCACCACGCGCGCGGAGGCCGAGACGAGCACGGCAAGGCGGTCGATCTGCCGCTTTGCGAGGATCTCCTGCACGATGCCGATGAGCAGGTTGACCGTGAAGATGACGACGAACAAAAATTGCGAAATGGGCGCGCCCGCATAGACGAGGGCGAGCGCCACGACGACGCAGAGCAGGTTGAAGAAGGTGCAGATGTTGCCGAGGAAGATGCTCGCATACGACTTGGAGTACTTCTTGTTGACGTCGTTGAAGAGCAGCTCGTTCATGCGTTGCTCCACCTGCGCGGCGGTGAGGCCCTTCGCGGGGGAGGGATCGAAGCGCTCCACATCCTCGGCGGCGGGGATACTCTTGGCCTTGCGGAAGCGCTTCAAGAGCTTTTTATTGCGATTGGAAGGCGTTTTCCGGGTGATGCCCGAGAGCACGCGCGAAGAGAAGGACTTCTGCGCCTCCTCGTCCTCCGGCTCGCCATGTTCGGCGTCGCGGAGGAGTTCCTCTTTTTCCGGATCCGGATCGTTCATGATATCTCCTGTCGGCGGGATCGGGGGGAGGGCCGTGGGGGCCGCGTCCTCCCGCTCCGCGCTGTTTCCCCCATTATAACATGCTTTCGGCCCAAAAGTCAAAACTTTTTTCGCCGCATGCGGGGATTGCGGCGGACAAAACGTTGCACTTTAAGGCAAAATAGTGTATAATAAGGAAAAAAGAACAGCAAAAGATTCGAGGAAACCACTATGATCGACATTGCACTGCTTCGCGCCGACCCCGAGCTCGTCCGCGAAAACATCCGGAAAAAATTTCAAGACCGCAAACTTCCCCTCGTCGACGAGGCCCTTGCCCTCGACGAAAAGCGCCGCAGTCTCCAGACGGAGGGGGATACCCTCCGCGCCGCGCGCAACGCCCTCTCCAAGCAGATCGGGCAGCTCATGCGCGAGAAAAAGACGGAGGAGGCCGAGGCCGTCAAGGCGCAGGTAAATGCGGACGCCGCCCGCCTTGCCGAGATCGAGAAGGAGTCCGCCGAAGTCAACGAACAGTTGAAGTCCGTGATGATGCGCATTCCCAACATCATCTCCAAGGATACGCCCATCGGCAAGGACGACGCGGAAAACGTCGAGCGGAAGCGCTTTTTGGAGCCGACGCAGTACGATTTCGAGGTCCCCTATCATCTCGACATCCTCGAAAAACTGCAGGGCATCGACATCGACAGCGCGCGTCGCACGAGCGGGCAGGGCTTCTACTACCTCACGGGGGATATCGCCCGCCTGCACTCCGCCGTCTTGACGTATGCCCGCGACTTCATGATCGGAAAGGGCTTCACCTATGTGATCCCGCCCTTTATGATCCGCTCCGACGTCGTCTCGGGGGTGATGTCCTTCGAGGAGATGGAGGGCATGATGTATAAGATCGAGGGGGAGGATCTATACCTCATCGGCACGAGCGAACACTCCATGATCGGCCGCTTCATGAATACCACCCTCGACGAAAAGGACCTCCCCTTGACGCTCACGAGCTACTCTCCCTGCTTCCGCAAGGAGAAGGGCGCGCACGGCATCGAGGAACGGGGCATCTACCGCATCCATCAATTCGAGAAGCAGGAGATGATCGTCATCTGCAAGCCCGAGGAGAGCGAGGCGTGGTATGAGAAGATGTGGAACTACACCGTGGAGCTCTTCGTCTCGCTCGGCATCCCCGTCCGCCAGCTCGAATGCTGCTCGGGCGACCTTGCCGACCTCAAATACAGGAGCTGCGACGTCGAGGCATGGTCTCCCCGGCAGAAGAAATATTTCGAAGTCGGCTCGTGTTCCAACCTCACCGACGCGCAGGCGAGAAGGCTCGGCATCCGCTATAAGGGCGAGGGCGGGAGCAAGTTCGCCCACACCCTCAACAACACCGTCGTGGCTCCGCCCCGTATGCTCATCGCGTTCGTCGAGAACCATCTCCGGGCAGACGGGAGCGTGGAGATCCCCGAAGCGCTGTGGCCCTACATGGGCGGAAAGAAGGAGATCTTGCCCCGCCCGTGAAGTACGTTTTCTTTGATATCGAATGCGCGTGCGTCTTTAAGTATGCCGCCAAGATCTGTGCCTTCGGCTACGTCGTCACCGACGAAACTTTCCGCGTCCTCGCGCGGGAGGATATCCTCGTCAACCCCAAGGGGAAATTCCACCTCACGGGCCGGAACGGCGGCGAGGGACTCGTCCTCCCCTATGAATACGAGGACTTCAAGAAATACCCCCTCTTTCCCGCCGTCTATCCGCGCATCAAGGCCCTCCTCGAGGACCGCGACGCCATCGTCCTCGGACATGCTACCATCAACGACGTCAACTACCTCAATCTCGAGACCAAGCGCTATAAGCTCCCCTCCT
Source organism: uncultured Clostridia bacterium (assembly GCA_947588985.1). Taxonomy (GTDB): domain Bacteria; phylum Bacillota; class Clostridia; order Christensenellales; family Borkfalkiaceae; genus Gallimonas. Next base: position 66,186 of record CANQBG010000002.1, on the reverse strand, counting down.
TCCGGTTCGAGTTCCACGATACGCAGTTCTTCTGGATGAACACCGAGGGGGACTACACCAAGCAAGTGGGGCTCGGCGCGATGGCAGAACACCTCGGCGTGGAGTTCACCCCCCACAGGGCGGTGGACGACGCCTATGCCACCATGCGCGTGTGCGAGGCGCTCTGCCTGCGAGAGGGCGTAGACGTGAAGGGCCTGCTCGCCAAGTATAAGATCCGCGGCGGTAAGCTCGAAAATTACAGGACCCGCCAGCCGAGTTCCGCGGGCCAAAAGACCTATTACAGCGAACGCGCCCGCGAGCGGGAAGAATACCACGCCGCGCACGAGGAATTTTATCGCTACGTCAATAAGTATATGCACCGCCGCAAGAAGGGCGGCGCGCTCGAGGGAAAAGTCTTTTGTTTTGCAAAAGATGTTGAAATCGACGTACCCATGTCCGTGAAGCTCGTCGCCGCGATCTTCAATTCGGGCGGAAGGTACACCTCCCATCCGGGGGAATGCAACGTCTATATCGCCCGCGGCGAGGGCGGGATGCGCTTTGAAAGCGCGATCAAGAGCGGCGCGGACTATATCCCGCTCGAACAGTTGAGGGAATCGCTCTTATGAAGCTTCCGGAACGTTTTGAGCAACGCATGCGGGAGCGCTTGCAGGGGGAGTATCCCGCCTTCTTGGCCTCCTATCAAGGCGCGCCCTATCGGGGACTGCGCGTCAATTCGCTGAAGATTTCCTCCGCGGAGTTTGCGGCGCGCGCGCCCTTCCCGCTGAAAGAACGCGTCGCGTGGGAGCCAAACGCCTTCTATATCGAGGCGGAAAAGCCGGGCGCCGACCCCTATCATTTCGCCGGGCTCTACTATTTGCAGGAGCCCTCCGCGATGTGCGCCGCCCCCCTTCTCGAAGTGAAAAAGGGGGAGCGCGTCTTGGACCTCTGCGCCGCCCCCGGAGGCAAAGCGACGCAGCTCGCCGCGGACATGGGTGGCACGGGCGTGCTCGTCGCCAATGAGATCGACTACGATCGAATGCGCATTCTCGAGGAAAATCTCGTGCGGATGGGCGTTCGGAATGCCATCGTCACCTGGCGGCCGCCCGAAAAACTTGCGGAGGTATTCCCCGCCTATTTCGATAAGATCCTCGTAGACGCCCCCTGCTCGGGCGAGGGCATGTTCAAAAAGGAGGAAAACGCCCTTTCGGAATGGAGCGAGGAAAACGTGCGGCGGTGCGCTGTGCGCCAGAAGGGCATTTTAGACGCCGCGGCAGGCATGCTCGCGGGCGGCGGCACCCTCGTCTACTCCACCTGCACCTTTGCCGAGGAGGAGGACGAGTGGCAAGTGGAGGCCTTCCTCGCCCGCCATCCCGAATTCACGCTCCGCACGATGAAGAAGCTCTACCCGCACACGGCGAAGGGCGAGGGCCACTTCGCCGCCGTCCTCCAAAAGGAGGATGGCCCGAGGAGCGCGCGGCCCGTTTTGCGCAAATTCACGCCCGGAGGCGGCAAAGGCGGCTACCATGTCGATTCTCCGGGGGCCGGAAAGGCGTGGAAGGCCTTTTCGGAGGACTTCTTCGCCCGCCCCTTGGAGGGCACGCTGCGCAACGAGGGGACCCGCCTCTCCCTTGCGGGGGAAGATCTGCCCCTTGCCGACTTCCGCAATGCCGTGGGGTTCCGCGTCGGTTTGGAGGTGGGAGAGTGGGATCGCAAGCTCTTCCGCCCCGCCCATGCCCTCGCCATGGCCGTAAAGCGGGAGGACGTGCGAAGGTTCGTCTCCCTCTCGCGCGAGGAGAGCGATCGCTACCTGCGGGGCGAGACGGTGGAGAGCGACCTCCCCGACGGCTGGTGCGTCGTCGGTGTGGAGGAATTCCCCTTGGGGCTCGGAAAGATCGTGGGCGGCGTCGTAAAAAACCACCTGCCCAAACATCTCCGTAAATTCGGCCCGTAACAGATTCAGAACGCTTCGGGGGCGGACATGGGTCCGCCCTTTTGCGTGTCCGCCCGCTTCAAAGCGCAAAAAAAGAGCAACTCGAAAGTTGCTCTTTTTTGTTTTGGAAAGGCGAAGCCTTACTCGTTGTAGGGATCGTTTTCGTCCTTCGGGGACTTCTTGGCGGGCTTTGCGGGGGTATCGTCCGCGTCGCCGCCGCTCACCACTTCGAGCTTGGGCCGCTTGGGCGCCTTCTGCTTGGGAGCCGTGTGACGGTGCTTCTTCATGAGCCTTCTCACGCCGACTGCGATGATGGCGAAGAGGAGCGCGGCCGCGAGCAGGATGGAGGAGAGAAGCAGCCAGATGTTGGCGCCGCCGTTCGGCGTGGTGCTGCTCGAGGAGCTGCTGTTATTATTGGTCCCGCTGTCGCTCTCTCCGAGCTCATCGGGCGTTACCGTCACTTCGTTGTCCGCGTAGCTCATGTAGAGGGAGACGGTGGGGAAGGCGCCGAAGAGCTCTCCGGTGGCGTCGTCGCAGAACAGCCACGTGAGGGCCTCTTCGTGTTCGGACTGCTTGTAGGAACCCCAAGGATTGCCGAGTTTTTCCGTATCCTCCGTCTTGTCGTAGCGGAGATAGTCGGGGGAATCGAAGAAGGTGAAGGTGTAGTAGAGCGCGTAGTCGGAGGCGAGCTTGTCCTTGAGCTGCTTCGCGGAGTCTGCAGGGTCGGCGGCGCGGTAGGGATACTTCCCGTCCTCCGTCTTGTAGCCGAGCATGGCGTCCTTCACGCCGTCGAGGACGGTGGAATAGTTGGAGACGGAGGTCGTCGCGCACTTGTCGAAGAATACATAGCTGTGCGGAGCGATGCCGTCCGTGAGGTTGTCCTTATCGGCGTCACGCGCACCCGCCCACAGTTCGAGGCGGTAATTCTTGGCGGTGTTCCCCGTCTGCACATAGAAGGAGGCGGTGATCCACTTGCCCGCGTTCTCGGCGCTGCCTTCGAGCTTGATGACGGCCTCATACCCCGTGAGGTCGGCGGGGGCGGTGTAGCGCACGCCCTTGTCGGCGGGAAGGGGCGAGACGAGCTCGGAATACGTGTCGGTATCCTTATCGTAGTAGGCGTAGGCCGTGTTCTCGTCGGTATCGGCGGGGTTGTGGTAGAAGGCGATGGTGCCGCTCGTCGTCACATAGTTGTGTTCGTCGTCGCGGTCGAAGGAGGCGAGGTTGGCATAGTACTTGGCGTCGCTCGTATCCACGGCGTTCTTGTAGAGGCCGTTTTCCTCGAGGGTGAAGAGGATATCCTTCTTCTCGTCGAAGTCCTTATCGGAGGGATCCTTTGCGACGATGTTGCCCTCGTCGTCGTACCAATAGGTGACTTTGGGAAGGGTGGGCGCGAGGCGCTTATTGTATTCCGTCACCTCGGACGTATCGGAGAGATAGAGGTAGGCGGTGGCATTCGCGGAGAGCTTCACGCGCACGGAGATGCGGCTTGCGCTGTTGGAGGAGACCGTCGCGTCGGCGCCGAAGAAGCCGTAGCCGGGGAGCGTATCGTCGCTCGCGTTGATGATGACGAGGGGCTGATAGGCGGGGCTTGCCACCGTGCCGGGGTTGCCGAAGATGGTTTTCCACCAATCGGCCGCCGCCGCTTTCTGCGCGGCCTCATCGCCCGTGAGGGTGACGGGGGAAAGCTCCGTAAGCCACGGGTTGCCCGTGGGATCGGAGAGATACTTATCGGCGTACTCGGAGGCGACAAGGCCGGTGTAGAGCCCGGCGGCCGCGAGTTCTTCCCGATCGGGATTGCCGTTTGCGATCTCGCCGTCCTCGTCGTACTTGGTTTCGACGATATAGTTGCTGCCGGCCTGAATGCCCTCATAGCCGACGGGAATGGCGAGCCCTTCCTCGAGCTGGGTGCCGTTGGCGGAGGCCTCCGCGAACTTGGAGGAATCCTTCACGGAAGCGGTGAGGGAGACCTTCTGCGCATAGGTGCCCGTGGCGGCATAGCCGTATTGTGCCTTGGTGAGGTTGCACACTTCGAAGTTGGCGAAGGCGGCGTAGCCGTCGGCATAGTCCGTCTTGCTCGTGCCCGAGATGGCGGTGGGGCCGTAGGTGAGTTCGAGGGTGAAGGTCTTATCTTCCTCCGTCTCGTTCTGTACGAAGAAGAAGCAGCGCACCCAACCCTTATAGATATCCTTTACGGTCTCCTCTTCGGTGGCGCCCTCGATATCCACCGTGGCTACCTTGGTGGAGTCGAACGCGGCGATGGTGTTCTTGTTGGTGCCGTCCATGAGGATGGCGCTCGCGCCCGTCTTGCCCGAGCGGATCTCGCTCGTCTTGACGAAGAAGGAGATGAGCTTTCTCTCCTTGGGGGCGAGGGTGAAGGCGGGGTGCTCGAGCTTGGTGGTGAGCGACGCGCCGTTGGCGGAGAGCATGAGCACGATCTGATCCTTCACGCCCTCTTCCCCGAAGAAGTCGGGGAGATCGTCCTCCGCGAAGTCGTGTTCATAGATATATTTGAGGTAGTTGTTGTCCGTCGTCTTTAAGGAGTCGTAGTTGACGACGCCGAACACGTTGCCGAAGGCGCCGCCCTCGTTCTTGCCGAGGCCTTTATCGATGCTCTCGGAGGTATAGGTACGGCTGCCGGAGACCTCCTTGGTGAGGTCGGTCGTGTGCGTGGCGCCCGCTTCGTTGAAGTTGAGGGGTGCGAAGTCCTCCGTCTTATTGAGGTCGAGCGCGAAGGTGCTGTAGGCGGTCTTTTCGCCCGTCGCGGTGTCGGTGGCGTAGAATTTCTTGGCGTCGCCCTCGCTGTTGAGGTCGCAGAAGTTGCCGAGGCCGAGCACGCTCTCGTGGGTGAGATCGTTCTCTTCGACGGCCGCGTCGTAGGCGTTGTCGGTGATGAGTTTGCAGCTCACGTCGTCGAAGAAGGCGTAGCCGTTGACGGACTCATAGCGGTTGTCGGAGGTACCGTGTCCGAGACCGAGCACCACGCGGAAGGTGGTGGAGGCGAAGGAGTTGGCGCGGATGTAGACGGTGTACTGCTGCCACGTATCGTGGGTGTTGATGTACTTGATCTGCATCTGGTCGAGGGTGGTGCCGCCGACGGTGTTGGTGATGCCGATGTACGCGCCGGCGCGCGCCGTCACGGGGACGCCGTTTTCTTTGTCATCGCTGCCGATGCCATAGTGATAGAGTTCGGAGGTGCGCACCCACACGGAGAGCTCGGCCGCCGTGCCCGCTTGCAGGGTGACGGTGGTGCTCGACGTATAGTACTGCGCCGTGCCGGCGACGCTGTTGGTCGTCGCCTGGTTGTGGATCATCAGGATGCTCGTCTCTTCCGCATTGCGCCCGTCCGATTCCGCATAGAGGAGGTTTTCCGCCTGCACTTTTTCGAGATACTTGAGGTCCTCGAAGTCGATGGAATACTTGTAGTCCTTGTAGAGCGCGAACTCGGAAGCGGAATCTACCGAATAGAAGTCGTAGAACTTGAGCCTGTCGTAGACGTTGGCATTTTCCCATTTCGACTCGGCATTGGAGACCGCCGCGTCGGAGAGGGTGGCGCTCGTCGCCTCCACGCGCTTGCCGTCCTCGAGCTTATAGCCCGCGCTGTCCTTTTCGTCGCCGTCCTCGGCGCGCACCCACTTATCGGCCTCGAGGATGAGGTCGGTCTTGGGCTTGACCATATACTCCCAGTCGGCCGTGTTCACGATGCCGGAGCTCGTGACGGAGGAGGGGGAGCCGGAGGAGAAGGACCAGTTATTGGGGGAATTGATGAAGGCGCGGAGCTCATCTTGCTCGTGCTTCTTTTCCCCGTCCTCGTCCTCTTCGTCCATTTCGCCGTAGAATTCGAAGTTCCCGTTTTTGAGGAGCTGGGAATCGGTCGCGGAGACGCCGGTATCCTCGTCCTCGGGTTCCTCTACGGTGGGATTGCACGCGGCAAAGACGCCAAGCGCGAGAGTGGTGGAGAGGAGAATGCTGAGCGCGGAGACGACGCGCCGCTTTCTCTTGCCCGTTTGAATAAATGTTGCCATACTTAACACCTACTGTGGCCGCCGACGGAAATTCCGGAGGGGCCGAGATTTTTCTTACAATACCTTTCCATTTTAATACAAATCAAGTTGAGTTGCAAGCGGTTTCGCGGCCTATCGTCAAAAAAGGTAAATTTTTTTTCCGCTTACACATACTTTTCATGCGATCCGCCGCAATTTTTCGCAAAGCGGGCGGCGTACATATGAATTTCAAAGCCATTCTCGGCGGAGCGGCCGTGGGGATCGCAAACGGACTCTTCGGCGGCGGGGGCGGCATGATCGCCGTACCCCTGCTCGAGGGCATGGGGCGGCCCGCGCACATCGCGCATGCCACCGCCCTCTCCGTCATCCTCCCCGCTTCGGCCGTGAGCGCGGCCGTCTATCTCTTCGAGGGGGCCGTCCCGCTCGCCGTATTGATACCCGTCTCCCTCGGCGTGCTCGGGGGCGGACTTTTGGGCGCACGCCTTCTGCCGCACGTCTCGGGGCGCGCCGTGAGCTTCCTCTTTGCCGCGCTTATGCTCGCGGCGGGGATCCGGATGCTGCTGCCGTGAGCTTTCTTGTCTATCTCCTCTGCGGCGTGCTCGGCGGAGTCCTCGGGGGAATGGGCATGGGCGGCGGCACCGTGCTCATCCCCCTCCTCACCCTCGTCCTCGGCGTGCCGCAGCGGACGGCGCAGGGGGTCAATCTCCTCTCCTTTCTCCCCATGTCGCTGCTCGCCCTCGCCGTCCACGCCAAGGGCGGCCTGCTCGACCGGCGCGGCCTAATCGCCCTCATCGTCCCCGCGCTGCTCTGTTCGGTGCTCTCCTCCCTCGCCGCGGCCTATCTTCCCGCGGGGATGCTGCGGCAGGGCTTCGGGCTCTTTTTGTGCGGGCTCGCGGTGTTAATATTTCACAAATCGCGCGCCTCCGCCCATGGGCGGCCGACGGACCGTCCCCGAAATATTTATAATAAATAGTAAATATATTGTCTATATAAAAAGGGGACATGCGGGCGGCAATGAAAAATTTTTGTGAAAAGGGAAAAAATTTTCAAAAAGGGTATGGACAAAACCGCAAACGTGTGATAAAATAGCGAAGAGTAAAAAAATGGGGCGATTTTCGAAGTTGCAGTCAAACGAAACGACCTCGGATCCCGGCAGAGAGGGTCTGCCGGTTACGGAAAGGAGATCCACATGGAAAAAATCGGCATCATAGACCTGGGTTCCAATTCCGCGCGGCTCGTGATCGTGCAGATGTTCGGGGACGGGCACTTTATGGTGGAGGACGAGCTCAAGGAGAGCGTGCGCCTCGGACAAGATATGGACAGGGACGGCTTTCTGAAGCCGCAACGCGTATCGGAGACCATCAAGACCTTAAAGATGTTTAAGCGGCTGTGCGACGCTTCGGGCGTCGACCAGATCATCGCCGTTGCGACGGCGGCCGTTCGCCGTGCCAAGAACCAGCGGTCCTTTCTCGATGAGATCCAGGCGTCCTGCGGCATCCGCGTGGACGTGCTCTCGGAGGAAGAGGAGGCCACGCTCGTCTATCGCGGCGTCATCAACTCGATGGATATCCCCAAGGGCATCATCCTCGAGATCGGCGGCGGCAGCACCAAGATCATCTACTACAACCGCCGCTCCATCCTGAACTTCGCGACGCTCGCCTTCGGCGCGGTGACGCTCACCGATCTCTTCGCGGACGACGGCACGCCCGAGGAGCAGACGGCGCGCATCGAGGAGTTCTTCACCGAGCAGTTCAAGAAGATCGAATGGCTCTCGGAGGTCGATCCCGACACGCAGATGATCGGCGTGGGCGGGTCCTTCCGCAACCTCTATAAGATCAACCGCATCGTGCGCAAGTATCCGCTCAACACGGTGCACAACTATGCCTTCACCACGGAGGACTTCACCTCCGTCTATGAGATGGTGCGCGTTTTAGACGTGGAGAAGCGCAAGCGCATCCGCGGGCTCTCCCCCGAACGGGCCGACATCATGCCCGCCGCGCTCGCCATCATCAAGGCGTTCACGGACTACCTCCACATCGACGGCTTCACGCTGAGCGGCTGCGGCCTCCGCGAGGGCATCATGTTCAACATGGCCATCCCCATGACGGTGGAGCGGCCCATCTCCGACGTGCTCTCTTATTCCCTTTCCACCCTCGTCACATACTACGGGTGCAACGAAAAGCATGTGGAGAACGTCGTCCATCTCGCCATTCAGCTCTTCAAACAGTTGCGCGTCCTGCACAAGTTCCCGCGCATTTACTTAAAAGTGCTCAAGATCGCGGCGAGCCTGCACGACTGCGGGCTGCGCGTGCGGTATTATAACCATCAGAAGCACAGCCGCTACATGATCTTGAACAGCGGCATCTATGGGGCGACGCACCGGGAGATCGTGCTCGCCGCCTTCGTGGCGGGCTGCCATCGGAAGGAGGACCTCCTCCCCGCCGATTGGAACCGCTACCGCGACATCGTCACGGACGAGGACCTCGACGTGGTGAGAAAGCTCGGCGTGCTCCTCCGCATAGCGGAGAGCCTCGACAGGAGCGGCCTCGGCATGGTGAAGGGGATCAACTGCGACGTGTTGGGCGACTCCGTCATCATGAAAACGGAGCTCGCGGGCGATGCGACGCTCGAGCTCCGTCAGGCCGCCAAGGCGGGCGCGGAATTCAAGCGCACCTTCCGGAAAAATCTCGAGATCCTTTGAGTTTTTGAATCCTCCTCTTCAGACATGGTATGCCCGTTTTCTGTCTGATACCCCTTTGTACCCCCGATATCGCCATGTTGATCCTCGCATCCAATTCCCCGCGCAGGCGGGAACTTTTACGGGAGCTCGGCTACGCGTTTGCAGTCGAGCCCTCCGATTTTCCGGAGAAGAGCGGCCTTGCCCCCGACGAGGAGGCCCTTCTCAACGCCCGCGGGAAGGCGGAGGACGTCTTTTCGCGCCACAAAGGCGACGTCGTGCTCGGCGCGGATACCGTGGTCGCTTCGGAGGGGGAGGCCCTCGGAAAGCCAAAGGACCGCGCGGACGCGGAGCGCATGCTTCGCCGGCTCTCGGGCAAGACGCACACCGTGTATACGGGCGTCTGCGTGCTCTCCGCACACGGGCGGCGGGAATGCGTCGCCGCGACCCAAGTGACGTTCGCGTCCCTCGGGGAGGAGGTGCTCTTTGCCTATCTCGAAAGCGGCCTCTGGCAGGGCAAGGCGGGGGCATACGGCATTCAGGACGGGTATCCGCTCGTGGAGCGGATCGAGGGGAGTTATACCAACGTTGTGGGCCTTCCGACCGAAGAGGTGGGTACCATGCTCGCGACCATACATGGAGGAACGCTATGTTGAAGCTTGCGATCGACTTCGGAACGTCGGTCACGAAAATCTATCGCATCGGCTACGGGATCGTGCTCGCAGAGGCCACCTGCCTCGCCGTCTCCCGTGAGACGAAGGAGATCCGCGCCTATGGCGACGACGCCAAGCGTCTGCTCGGCAAGACGGGCGAACTCACCGAGCTCATCTTTCCCATCGCGGAGGGCGAGATCGTGCAGGAGCGGTATGCCGCGGCCCTGCTCGAATACTTTTTGAGCAAAGTCGTGCGGCGCGCTTTCTCCATGGAAGTGCTCTTCTGCGTGCCCGTGGGCATCCGTCCCGAGGCGCAGGAGGGGTATTACCGCGTCGCCAAGGCCGTGGGCGTCACCCGCGTCTCCTTTGTCCCCACGCCCTTCCTCGTCGCCCTCGGGCAAGACGTGCCCCTCTCCGATTCCAACCCCATCTTCGCCCTCGACTTCGGCGCCGGCAAGACGTCCGCCGCCATCTTCTCCCTCGACGGCATGATCGCGGGCGTCAATTTGGCCATCGGCGGCAACAATATGGACGTGGGCATCATCGATGAAGTGGCCGAGACCTACGACCTCAAGCTCGGCCTCCTCTCGAGCGAACGCCTCAAGATCGCCGTGGGCAGCCTGCTCGCGGGGGACAACCAGAGCACCGTCGTCAACGGGCGCGACCTCAAGACGGGCCGCCCGCGCGCGGTGACGGTGACTTCGGGCGACATTCTTCCCCCCATCCGCAAGATCGTGGACGCGGCCATCTCCTACTCCGAGCGCCTTATGAGCAAGGTGGCGGCCGAGGTCTCCGCCTCCCTCAAAAAGAACGGGATCTACCTCTCCGGCGGCGTATGCGCCCTCGCGGGGTTTGCCGACTACTTCTCGGAGAAGCTCAACATGGAGGCCCATCTCGCCACGGACGTCCACACGGCGGTGGTGCTCGGCGGCGGCCGCGTCATCGGCTCCCCCGTCCTTCTCAAAAAACTCACCCTCCCCGCATAACCTATGCCCTCCCTCCTCGGGGGGCTTTTTCCTACGCGCTCGCGCGTGCGCCATCCCGCCAAAGGAGGGGATGGGTCAGTTGATTACAATTTGTAAACAACTGAAACTCCCCGCGCGGGATGGGAAATCCTATCTCACCAAATAAAACCCGAGCCGCGGAAAGGCGGCACGTCCGCCGAAGGGGCGCGCTTTATGGGCGGATTTTTGCGTTCATAACACAATTTTCACCGAGAATCCGCCGAAAGCACTTGACGGATGGAAAAAATACGGGTAAAATAGGAGTGTATTCCTATCGAGACATTCAGGAGGCTGTTTGTGAATAAGAAATTCTTCAAAATGGGCGCCGTCGCCCTGACCGTCGCCCTCTCCGCGGGCGTGCTCATGGCGTTTTCCGGCTGTACGACGACCAACCCCGAGCTCACCATCACCTATTCGTTCAACGGCAAGGACTATGCCGTGGACTATGTCCTCTCCCGCACCGACGCTCCGCAGACGGTGAAGCACTTCATCGAGCTTGCCGACGCGGGCTACTACGAGGGCATGTGCATCCACGACTATGACGCCAACTTCCTCTACACGGGCGGCTATAAGCTCGAAAACGACGAGCTCCGCGAAGTGGACTATTTCACGGAAGTCCGCGCCCTCGAGGAGGAGAAGGGGATCACCTTCACGCAGTCCGTCTGGCGGACGGCGGGCACCCAAATTGCGCCCGACAAGGGCGAAGGGCTCTACACCGTCTATGGCGAACAGGCGGGCAAGGTGCAGAATGAGTATGGCCGCGAGTACGACCACAGGCAGGGCGCGCTCGTCATGTATTATTCCGACAAGGGCGACAAGATCACCGACAAGGTGACGATCGCCCGTGCGGACGGCGGCAAGGCCACGGATGGGAAGGCGCTCCAATACGAGAACTACGTCATGAACAGCGCGACGTCCCTCTTCTACACCTATCTCTCCCCGAGCAGCGCCCCCAATTACGACCTCGCGGAGAAATACTGCGTGTTCGGCATGGCGAAGGACTATGAGGGCCAGCTCCAAAACGGTCTGCTCCTCGCCATCAGCGATTACATTGGGGAGCACAGCGAGGAGGACGAGTTCTCCTTCACGACGACGCAGGAAAACGTGCCGCTCAACCAATACGAGCCCTTCGAGAGCGTCCGCAAGAGCGCCTACACGGCCACCTTCGAGACGCCGATCGAGATGCCCATCCTCATCAAATCGGTCAAAGTGACCAAGTATTGATCCTCTCCCCTTCGGGGCGGAAGAGCGAACTTCTTCCAATAAGATCCTGTCCCCGGCGCAGCCTTTCGCGCCGGGGACAGTGTGCTATCTTGGGATCAAAATGCGATTCGAATGGGTCTGTTTCGCACATGGGTGGCCCCGATTTCTTCTACACGGCGAGCGATGCGCCGTTTTTTTATGTCAGGAGGAAGGTGGCGAGAAAGAGCGCGCCGATGAGATAGGTGGGCACGGGCACCTTCTTTGCGTTCCCCGTGACGAGCATGATGAGGATATAGGCGAGGATGCCGATGCCGATCCCCTTGGCGATGGAGTAGCCGAGCAGCATCACGAGGAAGGAGAGGAAGGCCACGGCGGCGTCGGCGGGGTCCTCCCAATCGATCTTGGTGACGGAGGACATCATCTGCACGCCGATCCAGATGAGCGCGGCCGCCGTCGCAGGGGCGGGGATGAGCCGTGCGATGGGGGAGAGCAGCATGGCGGCTAAGAAGAGAAGCCCCGCCGTGAAGGCGGTGAACCCCGTCTTTCCGCCCGCCGCGACGCCCGAGGAGGACTCCACGAAGGTGATCACGGTGGAGGTCCCCGCCACCGCGCCCACGCAGGTAGCGATGGAATCGGTGAGCATCATGCGTTCCATGCGGAGGGGAACGCCCCGCTCATCGAGCAGGTTGCCCTTGGAGCATGCGCCGTAGAGCGTGCCCACCGTGTCGAACATGCCGATCATGCAGAGGGAGAGCTCGGAGGTGACGAGAAGGACGGCGAGCGTGCCCGCATTGTTGCCCGGCGTGCCGAGGTAGCCGCTGAAATCGAAGCCCTGCGTAAAGACGGCCGCAAAGGAGTGCTTCCCCCACGCGGCGAAGGCGGAGAAGGGGTCGGTGAGGGTGAAGCTCCCGTAAAACTCCCTGCACGCGACGGACCCGCAGGCCGCGCCGATGCCGGTGAGGGCATAGTAAAGCGCCGTAGAGCCGAGAATGCCCCAAAAGAGCCCGCCCTTCACGTTCTTCTTCGCGAAGGCGGCGATGGCGACGACGCCGAGGAGGGCGACGAGCGCGCCGACCATGTTGAAATAGGTGTTCGTGCCGAGGAGGTTGAAGGAGACGAGAGTGACGAGGGTGGAGGGATCGGCGGTGATGACGCCCGCGTCCTGCAACCCCACAAAGGCGATGAAGAGCCCGATCCCGATGGGGATGGCGTGGCGGATGCCCGCGGGGATGGCCTCGAAGATCCGCTTGCGCACTCCCGTGAGGGTGAGGATGAGGAAGAGGGCGCCGTTGAGGAGGGTGATCGCCATGCAGTTGGCATAGGTGAGACCCGTCCCGCCGAGGATGAGCGAGTAGACGATAAAGGCGTTGATGCCCATGCCGGAGGCCTGCGCGAGGGGCATTTTGGCGAAGAAGGCCATGAGCATCGTCCCCGCGACGGCTCCGATCGCCGTGGCGAGGTAGGCGGCGCCGTAGGCCGCGGCGGCGTTTTCCGCCGGGATGACTTTTGCGAACATCTCGGAATTGGCCATGAGGATATAGACCATGGCCGTGAAGGTGGTGAGCCCGGCTAAGATCTCCCGTTTGAAGTCGGACCCTGCGGCCGTGATGCCGAAGAAGGCGTCGAGCCGGCCGAGAAAGCCGCGTTTTGAGGGGGAGGCGCTCCCTTCCGGGGAGCCGTGGGGCGCGCGGTGTCGTTTCATACATTCCTCTGCAATGAGATATTACCCGTATTATAGCACAATTTTTTTTACTTTGCAAGGGGGGATTGCGAGATTTCGGGCATTTCGGGCGCGTCTTTTGCAAATCCTTGACATCCGCCGCGCCATCCATTATAATAGAGGCATGAAATATCTCGAACTTACCATCCGGACGACTTCGGAGGCGAGCGAGCTCGTCGCGGACCTCCTCTGGGACTACACCGTGGGCGGCGTGGCCGTCTCCGACTACGCCGACGTCGTCGCTTTGCAGGCGGGCGTCCACGGGATCTATTGGGACTACCTCGACCCCGCCCTGCAGACGCCCCGCAGCGACGTGCTCGTCAAGGCCTTTTTGGAGCTCTCCGCGCGGGAGGAGATCCCCGCCATCGTGCGCGCCCTCCGCGAGCGGAAGGCGCTCGCCGCGGGGGAGATCGACTTCGGCACCCTCGAGGAGAGCGTGCGCGAGATCGACGGCGACGACTGGATCGAGATCTGGAAGAAGCACTTCCGCCCCATCCGGTTGGGGAAGGTGGTCGTCGTGCCCGAGTGGATCGAATACCGTGCCGCGCCCGAAGAGAAGGTCATCCTTCTCGACTCCAACATGGCCTTCGGCACGGGGGAACACGAGACGACGGCGATGTGCGTCGAGCTCATGCAGAAGTATCTCAAGGCGGGCGACGTCGCCTTAGACGTGGGCTGCGGAAGCGGGATCTTGGGCATCGCGGCCAAAAAACTCGGCGCGAAGGGCTGTTATCTCACCGATATCGACCCCATCGCCGTCGCCAGCGCCAAACATAATGCCGCCAAAAACGGCGTGGACGTCGCCGTCTCCGAGACCAATCTCTTAGACGACACCGCCATGAAGGCCGGCCTCATCCTCGCCAACATCACGGCGGAGGTGCTCCTGCTGCTCGCGCCCGCCATTCCCGCCCATCTCGAGGAGGGGGGGACCGTCGTGCTCTCGGGCATTCTCGAGGAGCGGCGGGGCGCCGTGGCGGAGGCCTACGCCGCGCAGGGGCTTCGCCTTTTGGAGGAGCGCAGCCGGGGCGGCTGGTGCGCGCTCGTGTTCGGGAGGCGGTGATGGCGGCTCCCAAGCGATTTTTTGTGGAACGCGTCACGGAGGAAGTGGCGCTCGCGGGCGACGAATTCCGCCATGCCAAGAATGTGCTCCGCCTCACCGTCGGGGACGAAGTCACCCTCCTCGATGGGAGCGGAAAGGCGTATTCCGCCGTCGTCACGGGGGTGGAAAAGGGGCGCATGTTGCTGCACGTCGTGAAGGAGCAGACCGCGTCCACCGAACCCATGTCCGAGATCTGCCTTCTCGTAGGCCTCTTGAAGGGGGATAAGACGGAGCTCGTCGTACAGAAGGCGACGGAGCTCGGAGTGAGCCGCGTGGGCGTCTTTTCCTCCAAATTCTGCGCCGCATACATGAATGAAAACAAGCTCGAACGCCTCAAAAAGGTGGCGCGGGAGGCCGCGAAGCAATGCCTTCGGACCAAGACCCCCGCGATCGACTATTTTCCCACCTTAAAGGAGGCCCTCCTCTCCGCCGCGGAGTATCCCGTAAAACTCTTCGCTTGCGAGTTCCTGATGCAAAACGAGGGGGGCATGTCCGCGATCGAGGCCCCGTGCGCCCTTGTTGTGGGCAGCGAAGGGGGCTTTGCGGAGGAGGAATACGCGGAGGCCGTGGCGCTCGGATATCGCGGCGTCACGCTCGGGCGGCGCATCTTGCGGGCGGAGACGGCGGCGATCGCCATGGTGGCCGTCGCGGCGCACGCGCTCGGAGAACTCGGATGAAGATCTGTATTTTCACGCTCGGTTGCAAGCAGAATGAGGTCGAGAGCGCCTCGCTCATGCGGGGGCTTGCGGATCTCGGGCACACGGTGACGGACGCGCTCGGCCCCGCCGATCTCTACCTTCTCAACACATGCGCCGTCACGGCGGAAGCGGCGCGGAAGTCGCGGCAGGCGATCGCCCGCATGCGGAAATTCAGCCCCGCCGCGCCCGTCGTCGTGTTCGGCTGCGCCGCGCAGGAGAACGCGGAGGAGTTTGCGGAGCGGACGGGCGTCGTGCTCGTCGCGGGGGCCATGCACAAGGACCGCCTGCTCGAGTTCATCGGCCCGGCCGGAGCGGAGCGCGTCGGCGCGTTCGCCAAGGGGGTCATGCTCGAGGCGGAGACGGAGTTCACCGAGCTCCCCCCGCCCGCGTCCAACAAGACGCGCGCCTTTTTGCGGGTGCAGGACGGGTGCGACCGCTTCTGTTCCTACTGCCTTATTCCCTACCTGCGCGGGAGGAGCCGCAGCCGCGCCCTCTCGTCCATCGTCGCGGAGGCCTCTGCCCTCCCGGCGAAGGAGATCGTGCTCACCGGCATCGACCTCTCGGCATGGCGGGATGGGGAGCGCGACCTCGGAGACCTCCTCCTCGCCCTCCGGGATCTCCCCGCGCGCGTCCGTTTGGGCTCGCTCGAGGCGGGGATCGTGGGCAAGGATTTCCTCCGAAAGATGAAGGCGGCGGGCAACGTCGCGCCGCACTTCCACCTCTCCCTGCAGAGCGGGTCTACGCGCGTCCTCCGTGCCATGAACCGCCGCTATACGCGGGAGGAGTACCTCGCCGTCTGCGAGGAAATTTACGCGGCCTTTCCGGAGGCCGCCATCACGACGGACATCATCGTCGGCTTCCCCACCGAGACGGAGGAGGACTTTCTCTCGTCGTGTTCCATCGTGGAGGAGGCGGGATTCGCGCGCGTGCACGTCTTTCCCTTCTCCCCGCGGCCGGGGACGCAGGCGGCGCGCCTTGTACAAATTGCCGCAGACGTCAAAAAGGAGCGCGCAAAACGGCTCGGGGAAGTCGCCGCGCGCGCACAGGAGCGCTACCTCTCCCGCTTCTTGGGGAAAACGCTCACCGCGCTCTTCGAGGAGGACGGCGGCTACACCGAAAACTACATCCGCGTCTACAATGAGACGGCAAAGGAGGGGGGCATGTACGAGGTTCGGCTCACAAAACGCCATCTCGACGGCGCGGCGTGCGACCTCGTTTCCGGCCCCTTGGAAACGAGTCCCCGTAAATAAATCAACGAATTTTCGATAAGGAGAAATCACATGGAAACCTGCGTATTCTGCAAAATCATTGCCGGGGAGATCCCCTCCGCGAAGGTCTACGAGGACGAGGAGATCGTCGTATTCAAGGACATCGCGCCCATCGCGAAGATCCACCTGCTCGCCGTCCCCAAGGAGCACTATAAGACGCTCGCGGAACTCACGGACGCCCGCGCCGGCGTGCTCGCGCGCGCGCTTTCTACGATCGGCCGCCTTGCGCCCTCCCTCGGGCTCGAAGGGGGGTATCGCCTCGTCGTCAATCAGGGGGAGGCCGCGGGGCAGACCGTTCCCCACCTTCACATCCACATTCTCGGCGGCGAACCGCTCGCGTGGGGATAATTTTTCCCTGCGACGTATAAATCCGCGCCCATGCGGCGATAATCCTTCCGAATCATGCGGGAGGATTTTTTTATGCTGCGCACGGGGACTTTGAAACTCATCCTGCTGCTCGCGCTTTGCCTGTTCGGCGCGGGGGGCCTCTATGCGCTCATGGCCGCGCCCGTGTTCGAGCCCGGCCTCAGCTATGAGCTCTATATGGGGACTTCCTCCGCGGACATCGTCGAGACGGCCTCCCCCGCCCTCGAAAAGTTCCTCCGCCCCGACGTGCGGGGGGAGAGCACACTCTACGAGGGGAACGTAAAGGCCGCCCTCGAGAAAAAATTTTCCGCAAAGCTCCTCTTCACGGAGGAGGCGGCAGGCGTCGTAAATTATTATTACTACGCCCCCTCTCTCGGACATGGTATCGCCATAAACGGTCATGCGGTCAATTTGCACATCGCGGTAAGCGCGGAAATGACCAAGGTGGGCACGCCCGTCATCTTCGGCGGATTCTGAAAAAACGGCGGGCGCGCAAAGATGGGAGGTATAAATCGCCTCGCCCTCGTCCATCATCTACATACAAATTTTTCGGAGGCAAAATATGGAAGAAACCAATCCCAATCCCAATTCCAAAAGCAAAAAGAAAGTCATCTACTATGCCCTGATCGCCGTGTGCGCCCTCCTGCTCATCGCGGGGCTGGTGCTCACCGTCTATTTCGTCACGGCGGAGAAGAACCCCGTCGTCGAGAAGCCCCCCGTCGATGGTCCCGAAAACCCCGGCCCCGACGATCCGAACGATCCCGCGGGCCCCGACGAACCTTCGGATCCCACCGGTCCCTCGGATCCCGCAGAGCCCGACGATCCCTCCGGTCCCACGGGCGGCGAGACGGTCAAGTTCGTCGCGCCCATCGACTGCGAGACGTACGCGGTGGAATACGCGGCCATCTACGAGAATCAGATCAACGGCTGGTGGTATCGCCATAAGGCGGTGGATTTCGCGGCGGCCGCGGGCACCGAGGTGCGGAGCATGGCCGCGGGCAAGGTGGAGGAGATCAGCATGAGCCCCGAGCTCGGCAATCTCATCGTCATCGACCACGGCGACGGCTTGAAGTCGGTCTATCGCTTCGTCGAGCCCGTCGAGGGTCTGAAGGCGGGCGACGCCGTGACGGTGGGCCAGAAGATCGGGGAAGTCGCCACGGCCTACGGCAGTGAGGCCAAGGACGGCGAGCATCTGCACCTCGAAGTCATCTTGAGCGGCGACTACGTCGATCCCACCGACTATATCAAACCCGTACTCGACGAGAAATAAAAAGGGCGCTTCCCTCGCCTTCCCATCTTTCTCATTCGCACACCCCACAGCGCTCGTTTTCCGATCGCGCATTCCCGATTGCACCCCGCGGCCTTCCGCGGGGTCTTTCGCGCCCTCTGTTTTCCCTCCGTCGCCGCTTTCCGCCTGTTTCCGGCGTTCGTCCCGTCTCGCGTTCTCCCAAAAAAATTTTCGCGTCCCCCAAAAATTTTTCAAAAAATCCTATCAAATACTTGACAGACCGGGGGGGGGTGCTATAATAGGAACACAAAAACCGGCCCAAACGGTAACATTCGGGTATTCGACAGAAGTTCGGGCCGCGGAAAAAAATCAAAAGGAGAATGCGATATGAAACAAAGCAAACGGCGCCGCGGATTCACGCTCGTTGAGCTCGTCATCGTGATCGCGGTCATTGCGATTTTGGCGGCCGTGCTCATCCCGACGTTCACGAGCGTGATCCAAAAGGCGAACATGTCGGCAGACCAGCAGACGGTGCGCAACATGAATGTGGCCCTCACGGCCGAAGAGGTCGCAGGGAACGTCCCCGACGGCCTTGCCGGTGCGGAAACCATCCTGCGGAGCGCGGGCCTCAACGCCCCCGTCGATACGGCTTCCTCCGGGTATGCCTTCTATTGGATCCAGAAGAGCGGGGAGCAGTCCGTCAACCGCGTGGTCCTCGTGGAGATGAACGGGAAAAATCCCGTCTCCATCGTCTATCCCGCCGACCTCGCGGCAAAATATGAGATGGCCGCCTTAACGTGGTTCAGCCTCGCGCCCACCACGGAGGCCTGCCTGCACCTCGTGGGCTACGGCTACACCTATCGCCCCATCGCGCTCGAGACGGGCGGCTCGGAGTTCCACCTCGTCATCTGCGGCAAATGCCATGAGGTCATCGTCATGGACGCCCCGCACGATACCGACGGGGCGGACGGCGCATGCAGTAAGTGCGGCTGGAAGAAGGAGACGAACAGCGACACCGATCCCTGCGCGCATGCCTATGGGGTGGGGTCGTATACCGCCAACGGGGACGGCACGCACACCAAGGTCTGCAAGATCTGCAATCAGCCCACCCAGGAGGACTGCACCTTCGATGCCGCGGGCCGCTGCGTCTATTGCGACTACGACCAGCCCGTCAGCACGCACAGACACGTCTTTGAATATACGCCTCAAAACAACGGCACGCATAATAGGCGGTGCACGGACTCTGCCTGCCCCGACAACGGCGCCCCGGCGACGGGCCTTGCCTGTACTTTTGAATATCGCAAGGACGAAGGGTATTATTGCATCTATTGCAATGCAAAGGCGCCGGAGGGCTTCGAGCCGCTTGGCGGAACGGCGGGCGGCGTTGCGAACGGGTATTATTACAAAAACAACCGCCTCTACACCGGCACGGTGGCCGGCCACTCCTATGAATACGGCAAATTGGTGGTGGAAACCGAGTCCAGTCAAACCGGAACAGATAAATACGATTTGAGTTGGCAATTTCAGTTGCCCGACGACGAGAACTATTTAACGGATAGGGTTTCCTTGCAATTCGAATTAAAGAGGCCCTCTTCCACGATGCCGGGAGATGGGGTAAATAATAAAGTGAAGTTCGGCGGCGGAAAGAATTTGTATGCGGCTGTCAACGTCAAAACGACGTTTGATATGAATGTATTGGGCGCGATTACCATGCTGAAAACGGCAGTCGAGAGCGGAAACACGGAAGGGATCCTCGAAAAAATCAAGGAAATCTACGGATTCGACGAACATTATTATCCTGTCATGACGAGTAGCGTTACCGCGCTGACCTATGCCCATGAAGTTCTGGGCACTACCGATAGGGAGTGGAGTCAAGCAAGTTATAATGCCTATATGGAACAACTTTCTAAGCCGGAAGGGCAAACTCTTGCGGATTGGCTGAAAAAACGATATCATGCGGATACCATGGATGACATTGCTTGGAGCGACATCTTAAATATCCAAAACGGAGTTTGGGAAAGCTCTAATCAAGGGTCGAACTTTGTGGACGGCAATGCTTCGGCTTATCATTATTCCGAACCGGAAATCGTACTTTGGTATTGGAACATTTATTATGGAAATATCTATTGGTATGGAATTTCGGATAAAGATACCACGCCGCTTTATAATGAAGCCCGTGATAGCACAAAAACGAATAATGTCTACAAGTGGGTCGATAAGGATTGGAAAGAACAGGTAAGAAATGCGTTTGACGCGCTCAGCGTGTGCTCGGGATTGGAACTTGTCGATGGAATTTCTCTGAAGAATACAGCTTTGCAAGACAATACCTTTTATTTAATGGAATCCTATCATATGTATTTCGGCGGGAATGTGTCGATGGGAATGTATGAGCCGACACAGGAAATTATCATCATGCTTGAAAAACAGGGGGCATAAGAGCCGATCTGCAAAAACCTGTTTTGAGAGAGGGCCGAGGCAAATCGCCTCGGCCCTTTTCTGTGCCGTAAAATTGCCTTCGTGCGTTTTGTGAGGCTCGGATTCGGACATGGTACCCGCGGAGAGCGTGGGGAAGGGGAGCAGCGGGGCGGTTGCATAATTTTAGAAGGCCTTGCACACATTGCGCATAGGAGGAAATTATGAAGAAGTTTTTGTTAGTCGCCGCGCTCTCGCTTGCCGCGATCGCAACCCTCGCGACGGGCGTTGTCGTCTCGAGAAGCGGCGAGCGGGAAGTCCCCGTGCTGGAGACCGCCGTCGAGGCGGCCGTGCTCCGTCAAGGCAGTACGGGCGCGGAGGTGAAGGAGGTCCAGCGCAGGCTGAAAAATTGGGGCTACTACACGGGCGCAGTAGACGGCATCTTCGGTGCGGGAACGAAAAAGGCCGTCGTCGCCTTTCAGAAGAAAAACGGCCTCACCGCAGACGGGATCGTCGGCAAGGCGACGTACGCCGCCCTCGGGATGAACGATTCCTATAACGCCTTAAACGGGAACGGCGGAAGCGGCACAAGCAGCGGCAGACCTTCGAGCGGGGTGCCCTCGAACTATACCTCGTCCGATCTCTATCTCCTCGCCAAGGCCATCTACGCGGAGGGGCGCGGGGAGAGCTACACGGGGCAGGTGGCCATCGGCGCGGTCATCCTGAACCGCGTGAAGAGCAAGTCCTTCCCCAACTCCGTCTCGGGGGTCATCTATCAGAAGGGGGCCTTCACGGCGGTGACGGACGGGCAGATCAATTTGGAGCCCAACCAAACGGCCTACAATGCCGCGCGGGACGCCATGAACGGCTGGGATCCCACCTACGGTTGTCTCTACTACTATAACCCCGCCGTTGCGACGAGTTCGTGGATCTTCGGACGGCAGACGGTGACGGTCATCGGCAAGCATGTCTTTGCCATTTAAGGAGGGAGTATGAAAAAGCAAAACGAAAATCACATCTCGAGCGGCGCGGAAAAAGTGGAGCGCGTAGAGGAAAATTTCACGCAAGACACGGTGGATACGGGCGCTTCCCCCAAGGCGTCTGCGGGCACGAAGAGCAAGAATGAGGGTACCATGTCCGAAAGCAAGGCGCGGAAAACAACATCTACCCAAGGGAAACGGGGCACGGGCAAAGAGGAGAAGGCGCGCGCGAAGAAGGCGGAAAAATCGGAGGAAGCCTCCGCCGATCGGCGCGTGCAAGCCGCCAAACAGCGGGCAGCCGAAAAAGAGGAGAAGATCGGAAAGAAGGCTGCCGTCAAGCAGGCGAAGATTGAGAAAAAGGCCGCCATCCAACAGGCCAAGCTCGAAAAGAAGCAGAAGATCGCGGAAAAGAAGCTCGCGCGCAAGGAGATGGTAGCCAAGAAAAAGGCGGAGCGGCTCGAAAACCGCGCCAAGCGGAAGGCCGATCTCAAGGCCAAGCGTGTCGAGCGCAAGGCGGAAAAGACGGCGCGCCGCGAACTTCTCAAAAACGAGACCAAGGCCGAGCGCGGGAAGCGTTTGGAGCGGGAGAAGAAGGAGCGCCTCGCCGTAAGACGGCGCAAGATCGAGGCCCGCGAACATGCGCGGGAGAACAAGGCCAAGGCAAGAGAGGCCACCCATGCCCGAAGAGCGGAGGATAAAAAGCACAAGAGAGAACAGCGGACGGAGCGTCGGCGCAACGGCTACGGCGGTTGGCTCGCGGCCGTCATCTCCCTCGGCACGGCCTGCCTCGTCCTCGGGGCGATCGTCACCGCGGGCGCCTTCCGCATGAACGACATGACGGTCGAGGCGGAGGGGAACGCCCGTTCCACCCTCTATGAGATGGTCTCCGCGTGCGAGGACCTCGACGACAGCCTCGGCAAGCTCCGCGTCTCCGCGGGTGCGGGCGAACAGCGGCGTTTGCTCACCAATATTCTTGTGGACACCGCGCTTTTGGAGGCCTCCGTGCAGCGCGTCCCCGTCGACAGCGCCACGGGCACGGACATCTCCGCCTTCCTCAATGAGACCAACGCCTACGCAAAGAGCCTTCTTGACCGCCTTGCCGCGGGGGAAGGGGTCAACGAGGACGACATGGCCCGCGTCGCCCGTCTCTATGAGGTCAACGACACCCTCTATGGCGAGCTCAACGAGCTCATCACGCGGTCGGCTTCCCTTCAGGAACTCTTTGCGGGGATTGGCGGCATGACGGAGCGGCTGCATGATCTCGGTCACGACGGCGGTGCGCTCACCGACGCCCCCTTCGCGGACGAGGGCAACATCGGCAAGAACCGTCTCTTCGAGCTCACCGAGATCTCCTCGGCCGAGGCGGAGGAACTCGCGCGGCAGTATTTCGAGAGCTACCGCATCGCGGACGTGCGCTATACCGGCGAGACGGTGACGCGGGAATTCAACTGCTACGACTTCGTCCTCACCGACGAAAACGGCATCGAGATCTTTGCGCAGATCACCAAGAACGGCGGCAAGCTCCTCTTCTTCGACACTTATGAGGAGTGCATGCAGAAGAACTTCGACCTCGAGGAGTGCGACGGGCTCGCCCGCGCGTTCCTTAAAAACCTCGGCATCGAAAACGTGGAGGCCGTGTGGCTCTCCGACGGCGGCATGGTGGCCAACCTCACCTATACGGCCGTCTCTGAGGGCGTGCGCCTCTATCCCGAGATCATCCGCGTGCGCGTCTGCGAGGAGAAGGGCCGCGTGGTCGGCTTGGACGCGCGCGGGTATCTCGTCAACAACACCCAATACGACCTCACCCACAGCCTCTCTCGGGATGACGCCAAGTTGCGTCTTGCGGCGGGACTCGTGCCCTACGCTCACAACCTCGCGCTCATCCCCGTGGACGGAAAACCCGTGCTCTGCCACGAGTTCGGCTGCACCTACGGCGAGGAGGAATATCTCGTCTACCTCGACGCCAACACGGGCGAGGAAGTGGAGATCTTCCGGGTCATGGAATCGGCTCGCGGGAGCTATTTGAGATAAAACGGGCATACCATGCCTGAGGAATAGCGTTCAAAAATGAGGAGGGACTCCGTCGGGGAGACCCTCCTTTTGCGTATAGCGTTCCCGTGGGAAGGCGCGAAAAGAGCGCAAGGGATGGGGCGCGCCGCGGGGCGTGTTCCCCGAAAAAAAGGCGCAATTTGGCGGGTTTTCGGAAAATCATTGCAAAGTACTTGCCAAAATCCGAAAAAAGCATTACAATAGAGCCATGTTTCACGTTGTGCTCGTAGAACCCGAGATCCCGCAAAACGCGGGGAACATCGCCCGCACCTGTGCCGCGACGGGGTGCGTGCTGCATCTCGTTCGGCCGCTCGGGTTTGAAATCAGCGATAAATATCTGAAGCGCGCGGGGCTCGACTATTGGCCGCTCGTGCAGGTGGAGGTCCATGAGAACATCGCGGAGGTCTTTTCCGCGCTTGGCGGGCCCTTCTACTTCTTCACGACCAAGGCGGAGAAGCGATACGACGAGATCCCCTACGCAGAAGGGGCCGCGCTCGTATTCGGGAAGGAGACGGCGGGGCTCGATGAAGAGCTCCTCAAGGCAAACCGCGAGCGGTGCGTGCGCATCCCCATGCTCGAGGGGCGCCGCTCCCTCAACCTCTCCAACAGCGTGGCGATCGCCGTCTATGAAGGGCTGCGCCACCATGCGTTTGCGGGGATGGAGACCAAGGGCGCCCTGCACAGACTGCAATGGGACGACTGAGAGACGGCCTCCTCTGCGGCTTTGCCGTGCTCGTCTTGCTCGGCGCGGTGATTGCGGCGGGGCTCAGCTTCCGGCCCCATGCGGGGGAGAGCGACGTTCTCTGCGTATGGGAGGACGGCGCGCGGCTTACGCCCTATGCCGAGGCCTATTCCGCCGTGTGCGGCGTGGAGGAGGACGGGACGATTTCACTCCGGGACGGGACGCGGCGGGGCTATATCGAGACGGGAGAAGCCTTCCGTGCGGCGGTGGAAATTTTGCGCACGGGAACGCTTTCCGAGCTCTATCTCTTGGACATGGGTGGCCTGAAACCCATCGAACACGCCGCAATCATGGCCGAATTCGGGCGGGATACCTACTATGCCGACGGGACGTTTTGCATCCGGGAAAACGCCGTCCGGCTCACCGCAGACCGCACGGCGGACCGCGTCAGTCTGCTTGCGGGCTCCTTCCCGGCGGGGTACCTCAAAATGGCGGGAGCGACCGTGCTGCGCGTCTGCGCGGAGGCGGAAGTGGGCCCGGGCGACCTCAAGGGGAGCGCCGTAGTCCGCTTCCTTGCGGAGCCGCCCTATGTTACGGACGGCAGCGCGCTCTATTTGGATACGCCGGGCGGGAGACGGCTCATCGCGGCGGCGCCCAAGCAGACGGAGCTCACCGTGGGAGCATGCGATTTCTTGGATACGGGCGCGCTCTCGCCGTGTGAAGAGCTCGTCTCCCTCACGCTGCCCGTGCTCCGCGGCGCCGCCGGAGAGGGGCTTCGTGAACTCTTCGAGACGAGCGACGGGCATACCATGCCCGAGACGCTGGCCTATGTAACGGTGTTGCACGGCATCATTGCAGACCAAGCCTTCTACGGCTGTACGCTGAAAAAAGTCGATCTTTCGGGGATTTTGCCCGAGGACCTCTCGCCCCACGCCTTCGACGGCGCGGCGGTGGAGACCGTCGTCTGCACGCGGGGAGACCTCGCGCTTTCGGGCTACCGCGTCACCGCGCAGGGCGGCCTCTATCTCTATGAACGTTCCTACGAAAGGGAGGAAACGAAGCAGTCATGAAAAAACTCGTTAAGAAAATTTTCAGCCGGTTTTCCCTTGTCGCGCTCACCATCATCGCGCTCTTCCTGCTCTTTGTGGCGGCCATCATCGTCGGGGTCTATTGGTTGGATGCGCTCATCGTGTGGGCCTTCCCCGCTTCGGAGCCCTACGTCACCGTCGCGATCACCGCGCTCGCGTGGCTCATCGACATCGCCACGGTGCTCCACGCCGCCAATCGCGACATGGTCCCCGAGACCAAGATCCCGTGGCTTCTGTGCATCATCGCGCTCAACCTCTTGGGCGTCGCCCTCTATGCCACCTTCTCCTCTTACCGCCCCTCGCGCAGGACGCGCCGGCTCTATCAAAAACTCGGGGAGGACACCGGCCGCTTCGAGGCGCCCTCCATAAGCCGCGATACGCTGCACGTCGAGATGGCGCACTGGGCGGCGGTGAGCGTCGCTTTGACTGCCGCCAACCCCTCCGCCATTCCCCACCGTGGGACGCGCACGGAATACTTCCCCTCGGGCGAGGACATGCTTCCGCGCCTTTTAGAGGACTTAAAGCGCGCGCAGAAGTTTATCTTCCTCGAATACTTCATCATCGAGCGGGGGAAGTGTTGGGATCGCGTCCTCGAAGTGCTCGAGGAGAAGGCCAAGGCGGGCGTAGAGGTGCGGGTCATGTACGATGACATCGGCTGCATGGGCAAGGTCCGCTTCGACTATCATAAGACGCTGCAAAAGAAGGGCATCGCGTGCGAGAAGTTCAATCCCTTCGTGCCCGTCGTCACCAACGTCCACAACAACCGCGACCACAGGAAGATCGCCGTCATCGACGGGAAGGTAGGCTACACGGGCGGGCTCAACCTCGCGGACGAATACATCAACGCCACCCATCCCTTCGGCTATTGGAAGGACACGGCCGTGCGGCTCGAGGGGGAGGCCGTCAACAACCTCACGCTCTCCTTCTTGCGCATGTACGGCATCCGGACGCGGCAGTCTGTCGATCCGGAGCAGTATATCCCCGCAAAGCATGAGGTCTTTGCGGAGATGGGCTACGTCCAGCCCTACGGCGACGGGCCCTACCCGCTCTACGGCAGACACCTCGGGGAGGACGTGTATATCAACATTTTGAATGAAGCGCGCAAATACGTCTGGATCTTCACGCCCTATCTCATCATCGACTACCGCATGCGCGAGGCCCTCGTCTCGGCCGTGAAGCGGGGCGTGGATGTGCGCATCTTAACGCCGCACATCCCCGATAAGAAGCTCGTCTTTGCGCTCACGCGGTCCAACTACATGGGCCTCATCAAGGGGGGCGTGCACATTTATGAATACACGCCCGGCTTCGTCCACGCCAAGATGATGCTCGCAGACGACGAGATCGCCGTGGTGGGGACCATCAACTTCGACTACCGCTCGTTTTTGCACCACTTCGAAAACGCCGTACTGTTATACCGTTCGGCGGCTGTCATGCAGGTGAAGGCGGACATGGTATCCACCTTTGCGGTCTCGGCCGAGCAGACGGAGAAGGACGCCAAGCGCAACGTGGTGACGCGCGGCCTCTGCGAACTCGCCAAGATCTTTGCCCCGATGTTCTGATCGAAAGGAGAAAACCATGATCCATTCTCTCTCCGGCGGCGTACTTGCCGACAACGGCCCCATGCTCTTTGCCAAAGTGGACGTGCACGGCACGCCTTGCTGGTATCTCGCGCCCCTTATGGTGGAGGCGGGGGATCGGGTGCTCGTTCCCTTCGGAAGGGAGGGGGACCTCACGGAAGGAGTGGTGGTGCGCGTGGAGACGTGTACCCGGCAGACGGCGCCCGTCCCCGTGAACCGCGCGCGGAGCATCGAGAAAAAGCTCGAAAACCGTTGACAGCGGCCGCCGAATATGGTATAATCGGGGAAACATAGGGGAGTAATCGGCCCGTCTTGCGGGCGGCAGAGTCCACAGACTGCGAATTTTTCGCGGGTTCTGCATGAAACGGTGAGACTTATGCACGTTTTTTTGCGTGCGTAAGTCTTTTTTTATCCCCGCAAAGATAGATTAAGAGGAAGGGGAGACGGAGCTAATCATGACGATCTGGGAAGTTGTGCTCATCGGCGTTGCGCTCTCGATGGACGCCTTTGCGGCGGCCATGACGGACGGGATGGCCGAGCCGCGCATGAAATGGATCAAAATCGCGCTCATTGCGGCCACCTTCGGCCTCATGCAGTGCCTCATGCCCATCGCGGGGTACTTTTTCGGCGGCATCTTCACCGCTCTCGTGGAAAAGATCGCCCCCATACTCTCCTTTTTGCTGCTTGCCGTCGTCGGCGGGAAGGCCGTGGCGGAATTCTTTCTCGAGCGCAGAAAGAAGGGCGAAGAGAGACCCCCTCGCCCCGCCGCATGGGGGGAGATCGCCCTGCAAGGGGTGGCCACGAGCCTCGACGCGCTCGCCGTCGGCGTCACCTTTCTCGCCATCGAGACGGAAAACGGCCTACCCATGTCCGCGATCTGGTGTTCGGTTTTGATCGGCGTCATCACATTTTGCCTCTCGCTTTGCGCCGTGCTTCTCGGGCGGAAGCTCGGGGATAAGTTTGCGGAGAAGGCCAAGCTCGTCGGCGGGTGCGTGCTCATCGCGATCGGGCTCAAGATCCTCCTCGAGGGCCTTTTGTGATTTTTCCGCCGGAGGGATTGACAGCGCGCGGCGGGTATGATATAATGGGAATAGTAAAACAAATTAACAAACGAGAAGAGAGAATATGAAACCGATCAAACGCTACGATTTTTCCAAGAAACCGCAAAAGCCGAGCAAGTTCTGGATGCACCTCGTGTGGCCGCTCGCCATCACGCCCCGCCTCAAGGGCCGCCCCGTCACGGTGGAGAAGATCGGCATGGAGGGCGTCGAGCCGCCCTATCTGCTCCTCGCGACGCACGCGAGCATGCTCGATTTCCCCGTCATGTTCACGGCCGTCAAGCCGCATAACGCCAACAACGTCGTCGCCATCGACGCCGTGCGCGACGTGGGGGACTATCTCATGCACAAGCTCGGCTGCATCACGACGCGCAAATTCGTGAAGGACTACCACCTCATCCGCCACATGAAGTACTGCGCCGACCGCTACGGGAGCATCGTCTGCGTCTATCCCGAGGCGCGCTACTCCTTCGACGGGACGACTTCGTATATCCCGCCCGCCGTCGCCAAGATGGCCAAGCTCATGAAGGTGCCCCTCGTCGTTCTGCGGATGTACGGCACCTTCGTCGCCGCGCCGCAGTGGAACAAGCCCGAGCAGAAGATCCCCCTCCGCGCCGAACTCGAATGTATCGCCCGCACGGACGAGCTCGCGACCGTCTCGTGGCAAGACCTCTACGCCCGCATCTATGAGAAGATGCAGCGCGACGACTATCTCTATCAGCGCGAAAACAACATCCGCATCTCCAACCCGAACCGCGCCGAGGGCCTGCATTCCATCCTCTACCAATGCCCGCACTGCGGAACGGAGTTCGGGATGTATTCGAAGGGCACGCGGCTGTGGTGCGAGGCGTGCAAGAAGGCGTGGGAGATGAGCGAGCTCTCCGAGCTCAAGGCCGTGGAGGGCGAGACGGAGTTTTCGTACATCCCCGATTGGATGAAGTGGGAGCGGCAAAACGTACGCGAGGAGGTGCGCACGGGCAAGTATTTCTTCCGCAGCGATGTCACCGTCCACACCCTGCCCAACGCCAAGCGGTTCTACGACCAAGGCACGGGAACGCTTACGCAGGATACGGAGGGCACGACGCTCGAATGCATCGCCTACGGCGAGCCGACGACGCTCCATTGGGCGGGGACGGAGCTCGAGAGCATCCACATCGAATACGACTACCCCTTCCGCAAGAAGAAGTATTGGCGCAACGTCTTTGGGGACAGCGTGGACATCTCGACGAACGACGACAGCTTCTGGCTGCACCCCGTCGGCCTCCGCGATCAGATCACCAAGCTCTCCTTCGCGACGGAGGAGATCTACGCCCTCGCCTTGGAGCGCGCCAAGGGGAATTCCTAAAAAAGTGAAAACCAAACCCCCGTACCGCAGACATGGTACGGGGGTTTTGCGTGTGACTGAAGTATTCTCATCGGCGCGGCGAAGCGGTTTTGTGCGGGAAAGCCTTCGGAGCGCGAAAATTACCGCGGAGGAAGGGGCCCTCAGGGCTCCAATTCGTATCTCCCGCTGATGTGGGCGACGAGCTCGCCCGCGGGCCGCGTGCTCTTGTAGTGGTTGTAGTCCTGCAGGTTGACGACGTCGCACGAGACCTTCTTTTCATCGTGGAGATACCACACGAACACGGCGTGTTCGCCGCCGTCGGGGTCGAGCGTCCAAAAGACGTCGCAGAGGTCTGCCGTGCCCTCATAGTACTGCTTCCCCGAGGTCTCGAGCATGGCCGCGATATCCGATTTCAGCACGATATACTCGTGGAGCGAGAGCTTGCGCACGATGACGAAGCGCTCATACCCCGCCAGCCGCAGCATGAGATATTCGCGTTGCGGCGAGACGGAGACGACTTTCCCCACCGGCCGCGTGCCGTGGGCGGAATCGTGGTAGTGCACCTTGTCCCCGACGGAGATCTCCTCCTCCCATTGGGTGTGCGCCGCCGCGATGTCCTGCTTGTTGAACATGACCTCGTTGCCGTATTCGTAAAATGTGATCGTCATACCTTTTCCCCCTCTCGGATTGCCCGTGCCTGTTCCGCAGCAAATCTCCGCGGGAAACTCCGCGCGGGAAGCGGCCGGGCTCATCTTCATTTTATACCGCAACGGGGGAGATTGTCAAGATGGCGGGGAAAAGTTTTTCAAATTTTTATGCGCCGTCGTTCACAAACTCGATGCGCGCCTCCAAGCTTTGGCGGTTATTCTGCTGTTCGCGCCTCAGGTGCGGCCGCTCTAAGAGGAGGGCGTCGGCGGCCTCCCATAGGGAGAAGGAGCCGACGACGGAGAGCACCTCCGTCATGAGCGCGTTTTCCGAGGTGAGCGCGAGATAGAGGTAGACGGCGAGCACGGCGGCGCCAAAGACGGCGAGCAGGATCATCTTCCTGAGGTTGGCCACGCGGTCCCACGAGAGATCGAAGGACTTCATCACATAATGCCGGTGCATCATCTTCTGGATGTCCTCCTGCTCTTCGGGGGTGAATTTCCCGTGCAGACGGACGCGGAGGGGGACCATGGCGGGGATGATGTTGGTCTGCGCCTCGATGTAATCGTAAATTTCCCCCGCAAGGTCCTTCTCGCCCTTGAGGCTGAGGGGATCGTAGAGCGCGACGTTCTCGAGATCGACGTCCACCACGGCATAGCCCTCTTCGTCGCGGATGCGCTCGATGTATTCGCGCAGTTCCCGCTTTTCCTGTTTTCTGTTCATGGTGCGGTCCCTCCTTGTTACCCGGGGATATTGTATCACACTTTTTCCCGAAATGCAACCCGATTTTTCGCTCGGTTGCGGGCGCACGGCTCCAAAGAGGGCAAATTCGTATCTTTGAAAAAGAAGTTTGCCCAATTGACAAAGATCTTTTCTTGTTTTATGCGGGGATCCGCGCTACAATGGAGAAAAAGGAGGAACAGCATGAAAAAACTTCATCTCGCGTTCGGGATCGCGGCGCTCGCCGGAATCATTGTCGGACTGATCCATGGCGGTGTTGCATGGATCGTTGCCGAAGCTACATGGGAGCCCGCGACGACGAGTTTCCCGACATGGGCGGCCTTCGTATTGCCGATCCTATTCTACAGCGTCGGCGTTTTGGCCATTCTGCTTGCATGGTTTGTCGCATGGCGCGTCGCGCGCAGGGTCGCAAGCAAACGGTTGCAAAAACGCGATCAACGTGATATACTTTCCTCATGAAGAACTTGGGCGAAAAAATTTGGCGGCTGCGCGAAGCAAGGGGGCTCTCTCAGGAAGCCCTCGCGGAAATGCTTGCGGTGTCGCGGCAAACCATTTCCAATTGGGAGAACGACAAGGCCACGCCCGACGCCTATAAGCTCAAACAACTCTGCGAGGCGTTGGGCGTCCGCGTGGACGACCTCTTGGAAACGGGGGACGATACTGCTTTGGAAGAAAAGAATTCCAAATTGCCCGAAGAAGATGGAGGCTTGGCCGGGCGAAAGAGGGACAGGGGAAGAGGATTGCGGATATTGCTGTTATCTGTTCTCGGCGTTATCGCCGCGCTCTTGCTCGCAGTTGCCATCGTGCTTTTCACATTGCCCAAGGAAGAAAAAACGCAGGCGATCACATCGGTGATCACGCTCACGCCTGCGATGGGCGGCATTTTCCTGCTTGGTCTCGCCGCTCTTGTCCTCGTCGCCGCAGCAGTCCTTTTGTCCAAAAGAAAGTAGATTCCGGTTTTTGTCATTTCGAGCGGAGCCGAGAAATCTCCGCTTTAGGATCCGTGCGCGAACTCGCGGACGCGATTGCTTTTTACTCTACGAGATTACTTCGGGGCTTACGCCCCTCGTGCCGACCTTCGTAGCACAAATAGAAGCCTCGGTCGGGGCGAACTCGCGCTACCTTTCGCAGGTACTACTCTCCTTAATGGGGAGCCCCTTGAGCCTCTTGGGTACTTCTGCACGCTCAATGAAAATGAAATTGTTCCGGCGCAGAAGCCGAGATTACTTCGGGGCTTACGCCCCTTGTGCCGACCTTCGTAGCACAAATAGAAGCCTCGGTCGGCGCGAATTCGCGGACGACGCGATTGCTTTTTACTCGTCTTTTGCGCAAAAATCCCGCCGAGAAATCGGCGGGATCTGGCGCAGAAGACGAGATTCGAACTCGTGCTACCTTTCGCAGGTACTACTCCCTTAGCAGGGGAGCCCCTTGAGCCTCTTGGGTACTTCTGCACGCTCATTCTCTAACAATATATCATAAAATTCCGGGAATGTCAAAGTATATTTTCGCCAAAATCGAAAAAAGTTGCGAAAATTTTCTTTTAATTCTTGCACGAGGGCGGGAAATGTGCTAAAATAGAGGGCGTAGGAGACATTATGAACATCTGGCACGACATCAGCGCAGACCGCATCAAACCCAACAGCTTCGAGGCGCTCATCGAGATCCCCAAGGGGAGCAAGGCGAAGTACGAGCTCGACAAGGAGACGGGCATTCTAAAGCTCGACCGCGTCCTCTATACTTCCACCGTCTATCCCGCCAACTACGGGTTCATTCCCCGCACCTATGCCGACGATGGCGACCCTTTGGATGTGCTCGTCCTCACCAACGAGACCATCTTCCCCATGACGCTCGTAAACTGCTATCCCATCGGCGTCATCAAGATGATCGACAGCGGCGCGCTCGACGAGAAGATCATTGCCATTCCGCACAAAGATCCCACCTACAACAGTTATTACGACATCCACGAGCTCCCCAAGCACGTTTTCGACGAGATGATGCACTTCTTCGAGGTGTATAAGACGCTCGAGCACAAGAAAACGACGGTCAAGGAGATCGCCCACCGCGACGAAGCCGTGGAGATCGTGCGCAAATGTCTTGCCCGCTATGCGGAAAAATTCGGCCAACCCTCGTAAGGGAAGAGAAGGAGAAACAGGATGAAGATCGTTTTTTTCGGAGACTCGGTATCCGACGCCGGGAGAAATCATTTTGACGAGAGCGACTTGGGCTCGGGCTATGTGAAGATCGCGGCGGGCAAGCTCCGCCTCATGTATCCCGACCGCGAGATCGTCGTCCTCAATCGCGGGGTGGGGGGAGACCGCACCGAACAGCTCGTGGAGCGCGTCCAAAAGGACGTTTTGGAGGAAAATCCCGACGTCGTCGTCTTGCAGATCGGCGTCAACGACGCATGGCACCGCTTTGTGATCGGGGTAGACGTCACGCCCGAGCAGTTCCGCGAGCGGTATTCCTACCTCGTCAAGACCATCAAGGAGGGGGGCGCGCAGCTCATCCTTTTGCAGCCCTTCGTGCTTCCCATCGGGGATAAACCCCGCCTCCGCCCCTATCTCAACCGCTTCAACGCCATCATCTCCGAGATCGCAGAGGCAGAGAACGTCCCGCTCATCCCCATGGACGAAATTTTCATGGGCGTGACGCAGGATATCCCCGCCGAACAGTTCGCGGCGGACGGCGTGCACCCCACCCATCGCGGCTGCCGCTATATTGCCGACCAGGTCATCAAGGAAGTCAAAAAATATATCCGCGATTAAACTTTGCTCCCCGCGCTCTCTGCGGGGAGTTTTTCCGCGCGGCGGCCCCCGTATGGGAAAAATTTCTCCCCCAAAAAGGCGGCAAACCATTGACATTCCGCCCGATCTGTGATAAAATGTAGAAAGGGTTTCTATGAGCCCGTGAAGTGAAGGAATGGATAAGTCCGATCGCAGAGAAGCATTCCTAAAGACGACGATGCAGCTGGTCTCCGAAAAGGGATTCGGCGGTTTTTCCATGAAACAGGTAACGCGCAAATTGGGCGTTTCGGAGGCGTTGCTCTATAAATACTTCGAGAGCAAAGACGCGCTTCTCTATGCCTGTTTCGAGAGCATGCACCGCCGCATCGCCGCCCTCTTCGACGGCTATTCGCTCCCCCCGCTCACGGACATGGTATCCGTGTTTGCCGCCATACGCGGACTTTGGATGCGCTACTTCGATCTTCTCGTCCGCAGCGGGTATGAGACGGTGTACTACTTCGACTACCGCGATTCGCCCTACATCCGCACCGTGTCCAAACACGACGACGAGGCGGCGGCCACCTATTTTAAGGGATTCGGGCAGCTCATGCACCTCATCAACGAGAAGCTGCACTTTTCGGAGAAGTTCACGGTGGAGCACCTCTGGACGTATGTCCTCGATACGACGGGCATCTTCGCCAAGCGCATCATCCGCGGGGAACTCCCCGCCACGCCCGAGAGCTACGAGGCCGTGTTCACGCTGGTGAGCAGGGGTCTCTCCTGCCTCTTCGAGGGCCTTCCCTCCTGAGGCGCGCAAAAGAATAAAAAATTGAAAATACCGAAAAAACGGGGCTATTGCCCCGAAAAAATACGGATTTTGGTGAGTGAACGCTCACTCAGTGAGTGATTACTTCCTCACCCGAGACCATTCAGGGAGGGAAAAATTCGAATGCGACAATGGCATGGGCCGCCCCGTGCGGCGCGAAAACAGGACAAAGCACCTTGTGTGAACAAAGATAGTGAGGAGAGAAAATCATGAGAAAGCGAGTAAATTTCATGCGAAATGCGGTCATGTACGTGCTCGTTGCGCTGTTCATGCTTGTTTCGGCGTTCGCGCTGATCCACGCAGTCGGCTTTCACGACGCCGAGCCGCGCGTTTCTTCGGAAGCCGCGGAGACCGTCTTGACGCCTGCGCAGAAGGCGCAGTTTTTCACGCCGTACTACGAAGAGGCGACGGTGTACTTGACAGATCCGAGGGGAAAGTCTCTGTCGATCTACCGCGTCAACGAGTATGGCGGCACCGTCATCCTTGACCAATGGTCATCGGGCGGGACGGCGAATATGCTCGGCTATAAAGTAAAGAATGGCGGCTATATGGTCGTATACGCTCCGTATGGGACGGCGGTATCGTCGGGCGCCATCATGCAGTGCAGTTCTTCGTCTACGGCGATCACGTTGTTGACCAATATTACGGATGGCAGGATCGTCGTCAATAGCGCCAGATATCAAAATCTCTATGTAGATAACGACGGCTATATCTACATGAAGGCGTACAATGCCGTATCAACCACCTCGGCGCAGCTGAAAGAGTGGAGCAAGGCTTACTTTACTAAGGACGGTGCGGTGAGTTGGCATTCCTCCTCGTCAGACTGTCTGAACATAAACATGAGCACGGGCGGCGGCACCGGCGGAAGTGGCGGCACGGGCGGCGGCAGCTCGGGACTTACGCCCCAATCCGCATTGGCCATGGCCGGGATCGACGGCAATCACTTGCCCTACACCGGACAAGAGCACAACTTCACAACGGAAAATACGTGGGTCAAGCTCGCCAAGACGTTGGGCGGTTCGAGCGTGATTTTTGCAGGCGACACGAACAAGACGAACGCCGGGACGTATACCCTTGTCGCGCTTTTGGGCGGCGGCGATTACAAAATGGTCACATGGTACATCGACAAAGCGGACCCCGTGGCCGAAACCTATCAGCAGACCGTAGAGACGACGCCGGGGCAAGAGATTTCCGCGGACACGCTTTTGAAGTTCACATCCCCCTTCGATCCCACAAAGGACGGCGGGAAGTTTACGATCACCGTGGAGCCTTCGGGGAGCAAGGCCGTCTCCGTGACGGGCTCGGGCGATTTGAGCGCGCTGAAGCTCACCGGCGGCTCGGAGACGGGCACCGCCACCGTAAAGATCTCCTATGCGGGCGGCACCAACCTCAACGGCAAGACGTGGTCGTTCCGCGTCACCAACAGCCTCTCCTCCGAAATTTACACGGGGACCGGCGATGCGAAAACAACGTACCCCACCCTCGAAGAGGCGGTAAAGGCCGTGGAAGCCGGCACCGCCGCGGGCCCCATCTACGTCAACGGCACCGTGGAAGTCGGCTCCCCGATCGCCGTTTCAAAAGATATCACGATCACGCAGGGCGACAAGGCGGATATGCCCGCCGAGCTCAAACTGACGGCTTCCGCGGGGAGCATGTTCGAGGTGCAGGGCGGCGGAGTCCTCACATTGCAAGCTGTCGCCGCGAAGGGCGTTCCTCAAAATCCCACCTCCCTTGTCTCCTTGACGGGCGGCGCGCTCACCTTAGAAAATGTCTCGGTGGAGAGCTTCGGCAACTCCGCCGTCGCGGCAAATGGCGCGGGCGCGAAAATCACCCTTGCGGGCGAGAACACCTTCGCCTCCTGCGGGGCCTCCGCCGCGAAAGCGCAAAACGGCGGCGCCATCTCCCTCACGGGCGGCGCGGTCCTCACGGCAGCGGAGGAAGGGGCCTCCGTCACCTTCAACGGCTGTATGGCGGCCGAAAACGGCGGCGCGATCTATGCGGAGGAAGCAACGGTAGAGGCTGCCAACCTCGCGATCACGGCGACGGGCTGCTCGGCGGCCACGGGCGGCGCGATCTATCTCGGCAGCGGCACCACGGCCGGGATCCACGAAAGTACATATATTGAAAACAACTCGGCCGCAAAGGCCAACGGCGTCTATGTGGCGGACGGCTCCACGCTTACCCTCCCCACGGCGGCAAACGACATCAACGACGGCATCATGCTCGGCTACACCGCGAGCGATGAGAAGAACGCGAGCATCGTCCTCTCGGGCGAAGCTCCCGAAGCGGGAAAGACGATCATCGTCGAATTCGAGGACCCCGCAAACCAAGTCGAGGATTTTTCGAAGTACATTACGAGTGAAGGTAACGCGCTTTCTGCCGCCGACATGAAGGGATTCATGCGCGTCAAGAACGCGGGCTACACCTTTGATCCCAACGCGGCGGACGGCTCGCTGCATCTTAGGCCGACGTCGGATAACGTTGCGGCATATTACGATGGCACGAAATGGGTGCCCTGCGCGAGCTTGCAGGCGGCCATCGACGCGGTTGCCGCAACCTCCACGAGCGAGGATCCCGGGAAGGTCGCGCTCTACCAATATCGCAATACGCAGACGGAGGGCGGCCAGATATACGGCGGCGACCTCGAGATCTTGGAGAAACTCACGATCCCCGCGGGCGCGCACATCACCCTCGGCAGCATCACGGGCACCGTTTCCGAGTCGGGCGGCAACGCGGAGTACGACGAGGAAGTCGATCCCTTCACGCTGAAGCGTGGGACGTCCCTCACCGATGAGATGATCAAGGTGGAGAAGGGCGCTTCCCTCACCCTCACAAACGTCATCCTCGACGGCGGCGCCGTGTGGAATAAGGACAAACCCGAGACCCCCGCATATTCCGATTGGACGGCGCAGGCGGGCAAGGTCAAAATCGCAGACGACGGGAATGGCGGCGCAGGCACCGTGGAGACCAACAACACGGGCGTCGTGGCGCATGCTCCCGTCATCGTCAACCAAGGCACCCTCAATATTGGGGAAGGGGCCACCATTCAGAATAACGACAACAACTGGGCCATGCCCGGGGTGGGCTTCGGCTCGCAGAACTATGGCGGCGGCGTCCGCAACGAAGGGCAGGGCACGCTCAACATGACGGGCGGCCTCATTCAGGATTGCTACTCCCGCGAGGGCGGCGCGATCATGAACGTCAATAAGCCCGAGAATACCAACGGCACCCCCAACCCCAACTACGTCGATCCCGCGCAAAACGGTGGCCACGGCCCGCAGGTCAACATCACGGGCGGCAAAATCACGGGCAACGTCTCGCAGATGAAGGGCGCCGCGGTGCAGTCTATCTATGGCGGCGCGGAGACCACCGTATCCGAAAATGCCGAAATCACGGGCAACGTTTCGCTACACGATTTGGGCGTGCTCTCCGTGGAGGAAGGCGCGAGCCTCACCGTCTCGGGGGGTACCGTGTCCGCGGTAGAGCCTTCGCAAAACGCGCTCTACCTCTATAACCAATACAGCGCGGAGGACTACGCGGGCGCGACCACCAAGCCCTATATCGAGGGCAACGGCGCGGGCAAACTCGCCGTAAGCGGCAACCCCGCGATCTCGGGCAATGTGTATCTCGACGCCTCCTGCTACGCCGTAGACGGCAAGGCCTCGCCCGACGCCGCCGGCAACTATCCCGCCTCCGACCGCTATTACGAGACCTATGTAGACGTGACGGGCTTTACGGGAGACAGCCTCTCCGTCGCCTTCGAAAAGACCGAAGAAGGCCAAGCCGCCTCCGACGGCGCGATCGCCAAGGCAAAGGGCACCGTTGCAGAGACCAAAGCTCTCCTCGATAAGCTCAACATAAAGGAAACGGCTTCCGCAGGCTTTGCGAACACCTTCTACTTCCGCTATCCGGAAGGGGAGATGACCGTCCTCGCGCAGAGCAGCTATTCCCTCGAGGTCTCTCAGACGGAAGCGAACAAGCTCACCGTTTCGGGCGTGCTCGACGTGCCCAACTGCACCAAGGCCACCTTCACGGTGGGGGAGAAAGTTTACACCGTCTCCGCGTCTCCCGCGGCGGGCGAAATCCGGCTCAATGCCGACGGAACCTTTACATTCGACGTGGAAGGCCTCACCGCGACCAACCAGACCGCCGAACTCGCCCTCTTCTATTGGGAGGACGACGCCGCCGATGTGACGGTGAAGGATCTTCCGCTCGAAGTCGTCGTCGTGGACGAAGGGAATCTCAAACTTCCCGAAGGTTGGAAATATGTCCCGAATGACGGCGAACCTCAGACATGGGGTGGGGAGGGGATCCCTGCCGACATAAAGATCGACGATCAGGGCAACGCCACATTCCAAGATAAGGATGGCGAAGAAAAGCAGGTCAAGGTCGGCTCCCGTGCGGAGGACCCCGACCTCACCGGCGCGCAATTCACGCTCGAGGACGTGACGAGCACCTCGCTCACGCTCGGCGTAGACGAAAAGCACCAAGGCCTCGAATATACTCTTCAGACGGCGGACGGCAAGTTCCTCACAGATGAGGACGGCAAGGAAGTTTGGCTCACCGCCAAAGACGGCACGCTCGGCTTCACCGGCCTCGCGCCCGATACCGTCTACACACTGTATGCGCGCACGCCCGCGGGCGAAACGGCCGTATTCCCCGGTCTGCCCGTCTCGTGCATCCATAGCTACCTCACCCTTACAGCGGAACAGCAGACCGCGCGGGAGAATTTCGAGAGAGCCTATGCCGAGCACTTCAACGGCACAGAGCTGAAGAATAAGAAAGTGCCTTCCACGGAGCTCGCAAAAGTAATGGAGGCCTATGCCGACCTCGAAACTGCGTTGAATGCAACGGCCACGGAGGAACTTCAAAACTTCCTCGAAGAGGCCCGCAAGACGGCCGTCTGCGGCTTCGAGAAGGACAAGAAAGACGCGCTCGAGGCGGCCTACGACCTTCGCCGCGCCGAGGAATGGTTCGAGGAGAACGGGGACTATCTCAAACAGGCGGTCAACTACGCCACCGGAGAGAAATATTCCGACGTCGATAACGTGGAAGGAGCGCAAGCCCTCGCCACGCTCAAAGGGAACTTGAAAGCGGCGGAGACGAGCTACGAGAAGCTCGAGTTCGCCGTGTTGCAAAAGCTCGCAGACCTGCTCTATGAGAATGGCTATGCGCAGGGCGAGGCCGACAGCAAGACGCCGCTTCCCGAGCCGCTCACCGCCTACCTCATGCTCGCCCAAAAGGAGATGCAGGAGAAGGTAGATGCGTTCCTGAAAGATGACGCAGAGGGGAACAAGAGGGAGCAATTCGGGCCCTTCTGCGATCAATGCGTGGAGGGCATTGCCGCCGCCCGGACGATGGACGAGGCCGACCGCATGCTCCAAAACTTCGAGCTCGCTCAGGACGCCGTCGACGCCCTGCAAAAGGCCTATGAGGCGTTTGTGAAAGGGCAGACCGAGCCCAATTGGGAGGATTCCTTCAACGCGGATCTCGTGAAGGACGAGCTCGCCAAGCAATATGTCGCCCTCGCCAAGCGCGAGTATCAAGACGCGGATAAGACGGATGGCAAACTCAGCGAAGAGGCCAAAGCGAAGATTGCGGCGGAGGCCACGGCGGCCTTCACCCTTGCCGACCAAATCGGAGACGCCAAGAGGGCGTACGTCGCCGCCTTCAACGCGGCAATCGACCCCAAGCCCGAGCTCACCTTCGCCAAGACGGAAGGCAAGGAGACGGCGCAATTGGATCTTACGCCCTACGCGGAAGATCCGGAGCTCTCCTCGCTCGTCGCCGTTGCCCAAAGGGCCGTGGACGCGCTCGACGGCGCAAAGAGCGTCGCGGAGCTCAACAAAACACTGCAGAGCGGCATAGCAGATCTTCTCGATTCCCTCCTCACGCTCGAGGAGCTCAGCGATCCCGTAGGCAGCGTTTCCAACATCGTAAAAGCCGCCAAAGCGGAAGTCAAGACGGCCATCGAGAAAGCGGGAGACGCCCTCATTGAGGCGGAAACTCTCGCCGCGGCCGTGAAGGGCGTGAAGGCCGAGATCGAGGCGCAACGTCTGAAAGACGACGCCGTCGCGCAATACAAGGCGGCCCACAAGGCCATCACGGGCGCGGAAGCAGATCCGGACGACGCAACGCTTCAAAAGCTCACGGGTTCGGACATGGGTACCGCGGATGCGCTCAACGAAGTGCTCAAAGAAGGCGTAAATGGTCTGCTCGAGACGGCCACCGAAGGCGACGAAGCGGGCAGTCTCGCAAAGGAATACGCCTCCGCGCTCGCGAAAGCCGTAGAGAACGCCGAGCCCAATGCGCGCGGCATCGCCCAAGTTGCCGCAGCCGTAGACGGCGCAAAGGAAAACTTCGAATTCCTCCGCGCAAAGGAAGAAGTCCTCGCGGAAGTCGAAGAGGCCTATAATGCAGAAAAGGACGGCAAGCGCGTCTCCGAAGCGGACGCCGCGTCCCTTTCCGAAGCGCAGACCGCGCTTCAATCGGAAGTAAACGGCCTCAAGCTCGAGCCCGCCTCCTTGGAGGATGGGGCGGTCTACGAGACGTGGGCACAGGCCCTCACCCGCATGCAGGGCGAGCTCGCCCAAGAGCAGGCCAAGGCCCAAGCGCTCAAGCAAAACGTCCTCAAAGCCATCGCCAAAGAGGAGTATGCAGAGTCTTACAAGGCGATCATGGGCAAAGCGGCCTCCGAGGCGGAAATTACCGCTTTCGAAGCTGCCACCGCAGACATGGGTACCGCGGAAGAGCTCAACGAAGCTTTAAGCGATGCTATTTCCGACCTTCTTCGCGGCCTCCGCGCCGAGGAGAACGGTGAGAGCGAGCAGTCCAAAGCGTTGCAGGATCTCATCGCCGCAGCCCAACA
The DNA here is from genome assembly GCA_947588985.1 of uncultured Clostridia bacterium. Classification (GTDB taxonomy): domain Bacteria; phylum Bacillota; class Clostridia; order Christensenellales; family Borkfalkiaceae; genus Gallimonas. The sequence continues at coordinate 25,387 of CANQBG010000002.1, read as the reverse complement.
GGCGCTCGCCGGCGTCACGCCCGCCGAGGGCGAGATCGCGGACTTCTCCGCCGAGTTCGAGGCGTTTGAGAACGAGGGAGCAACCGGCTCCTTCGGGGATCGGTTCGCGGCGCAGCGCGAGAAAGAGCTCGAAGCGGCCATAGCGGATTACTTCGCTTCCTACAAGGCCGCCACGGGCGTTGAAGTAGCGCAGGGTACGCCGTATTATCAAGAAATAGCCGAGACCTTTAAGGCCGCCGAGACGACGAAGGACCTCAACGCCGCGCTCTATCTCGCCACGGCCAATCTGCTCGAAAACACCTTCCTCGCGAAGGACGAATCGGGCAACGTGGTCGATGATCAGGCGGTGCAGAAGGCCGTTGCAGACGTCAAAGACGAGGTCTATACGGCCTACACGGCCGCAGACGTCGCGGCCACCCGCTTCGTTCCCACCCTCAGCGGAATCGTGGAAGCCGGCATTGGGACCATCGCAGGGGAAAAAGTACAGAGTAGCGTCGATGCCGCAGTCAAAGAATACACGGCGCGCTACACGGATATCTATGGGAAGGCCCCCGAAGCGGCGGACAAAAATCTTGAGAACATCGGGAAGGCAACATCTGCCCAAGAGGCCGATAAGCGCTTGAAGGACGCCGTCGTCGGGCTCCTCGAAGGTCATTTGACGGCCGATAAGGATTCCAAGGCCGTGCAGGATATCGTAAACGACGCAATCGAAGCGGTGAATGAGGCCGCTGCCGATCCGCGCACCGGGATCTCCGATTTGGAGAACGCGATTGCGGGCTTCGTGAATGAAACTACCGGCTATGCCGCGCAGGTCGCAAAAGAGCAGCAGGCGGCGCAGGATGCCTACCTCGCCTTCTACAATGGCCTCCACGGCACAACGCTTGGTGCCGAGGGCCCTGCCGTTTCAGCCGCCCTCGCGGAAATCGCGAAAAACAGCAACAGTGTAGACCTCAACGCCGCCCTGCAACAGGCAATCGCGGACCTTCTCGAGGAATACGTCCGTGACGACGTCGAATCCGTGAAACAAGTCGCGAATGGCGCCAAGGAAGAGGCCCAAAAGGCCGTTGCGGCGGCGAACGGCGGCGCGTCCCAAGACAAGGGCGTCGTTTCGAAGGATACGCTGAAAGAAATTGCCGAAAAGGCGAGAGCGGACGTCGCATTCGAACGCCTCCGCGAACAGGCAAAGCAGGAATACGACGAACTCTACAAGGCTGCAAACGGCGAAACCGCAACCCCCGGAGAGGGCGATGAGGCGCTCGCCGCCATCGAAAAGGCCACCAAGCTCGAAGAGCTCAACAATGCCCTCGGCAACGCCGCGAAAGAATTCCTCGACGAGATGGGAGAGGCCGGCGATTCCACTGCCGCGCAGAAAGTCATCACCGACGCGCAGGGCGAAGTCGAGAAAGCCGTTGAAACTGCCAATGGCGCGGGAAATATCGCGGACGTTTCGGAGATCGTCGAAGCCGCCAAGGCCGCGCTCGAAAAACAGCGTCTCGATGACGCCAAGGCAGACCTTGAAGCGGCCTACGAAAAGGCGTATGAGAATTTGACGGATAGCTCGCCGGATACGACCGTCACGGAAGAATTTGCAAAACAGCTCGAACCCGCGACGACGGAAGCGGAAGCAGAAGGTATCTTCAAAGAAGCGCTCAAAGATCTCATCGACGAAGCCGCCAAGGTAGATGGCGCGGCTCCCGCGGAGGGAAGCAACCTTGCCGCGGCCGTTGCCGATGGGAAGGGCACGGTGGAGAACTACACGGGGATCCCGGAAGAGCTTGCGGACGAGATGAAGGGCGTCAAGGCCGCGCTCGAGGAGGCGAAAGCGCACGACGACGCGATCGCAGATCTCGCCGCCGCCAAGCAAGACGCGAAAGAAAAGATCGAAGCCGCCCATGCCGCCGTTTCGCAGAGTGGCATGACGGATCCCGCCAAGGCCGCCCTCGAAAAAGCCAAGGCCGCCGCGCTGGACGCAGTTGACGACGTAACACTCAATAAGGAAGCGGGCAAGTCGTGGGCCGACGCTCTCGAAGCCGCCGAGGCCGAGCTCGACAAGATCGTCAAGGGCGCCCAAGCCGAACTTCCCGCCATTCGCTACCGCGATCTCGCGGCGAAGGAGTATGCAGAGACGTACGTCGCCGCAAAGGGCGAAGCTGACCCCGGCTTCGCGGAAGCCAAAGAGAAATTCGCTAATAGCATTGCAAAAGAGCAGTCCCTCGATAACATCAACGAGGCCCTCGGCAACGCCGCGAAAGATTTCCTCGATGAGATGGGAGAGACCGGCGATTCTCAAGCCGCGCAGAAAGTCATCACCGACGCCAAGACAGCGGTCGATAAAGCCGTTGCCGCCGCCACGACTGCGGGGAATATCGCGGACGTTTCGGAGATCGTCAAAGCCGCCAAGGCCGCGCTCGAGGCGCAGCGCGCCGCAGACGCCTTACAGAAGGCCAAAGAGGATGCCAAGCAGGCGGTGCAAGAAGCCTACGACGAGATCCTCGAGGCGAGCGGCACGAACATGGACGGCAGCAGCAAGACCGCGCTCGATGCCGCCAAACAACGGGCAGAAGATGAAATCGACGCGGCGCAGACCGCCGATGAACCCGCCGAGATCGCGGATGCCGCGATCGCGAAGATGGGCGAGATCGAAGCGGCGGGCATCGCCAAGAAGGATTACCTCGACAGTAAAGCGGTGCTCGGCGTAGAGCCCGCGGGCGGGGAGAAGGCCGTGTTGGATAAGATCGACGCCGCGAAGGGCAATGCGGAGCGGAATGCGGCCGTAAAGGAAGCCGTAAACGAGCTCCTCGACAGCATGAAGCAAGGTGGCGATTCCGCTGCCGCAAAGGCCATCGTCGATGAGGCGAAGAAGGCGGTCGAAGCGGCCGTAACGGCGGCGGACGAAAAGCAAGACCTTGCCGATATCTCCGAAGTTGTCAAATCGGTGAAGGCCGATCTCGAAGCGCAGCGCGCGTTGGACGCCGTCCAAAAGGCCAAAGACGCCGCCAAGCAGGCGGTGCAAGAAGCCTACGACGAGATCCTCGCGGAAAGCGGCACGAACATGGACGCGAGCAGCAAGACCGCACTCGAAGCCGCCAAACAACGGGCAGAAGATGAAATCGACGCGGCGCAGACCGCCGATGAACCCGCCGAGATCGCGGATGTCGCGATCGCAGAGATGGGCGAGATCGAAGCGGCGGGCATCGCCAAGAAGGATTATCTCGACAGCAAGGCGGTGCTCGGCGTAGAGCCCGCGGGCGGCGAGAAGGCCGTGTTGAATGCAATCGACGCCGCGAAGGACAATGCGGGGCGGAATGCGGCCGTAAAGGAAGCCGTAAACGAGCTCCTCGACAGCATGAAGCAAGATGGCGATTCCGCTGCCGCAGAGGCCATCGTCGATGAGGCGAAGAAGGCGGTCGAAGCGGCCGTAACGGCGGCGGACGAAAAGCAAGACCTTGCCGATATCTCCGAAGTTGTCAAATCGGTGAAAGCCGATCTCGAAGCGCAGCGCGCGTTGGACGCCGTCCAAAAGGCCAAAGACGCCAAGAAGGCGGAGATCGCGGAACTCCTCGAGCAGGCTCCCGCCGGCGCGGAGGAGACCGTGCAGAAGTTCCAAGAGGCCGCCGACGCCGCGATCGAAGCGGCTTCCGACGAAGAACTCGACGACGTCACGGAGCAGCTCAAAGACCGGATCGAAGAGAAACTCGCCGTCCTCGATCATCTCGAAGAGAAGAAAGAGGCGGGCGCGGCGGCGGGCGTTCCCGCGGCGGAGCTTGCAAACCTCGACGACATCGCAGACGGCGCGTATGCCGCGATCGACGAGGCGGAGACGGCCGAAGAGGCCCATGCCGCGGCCGAAGAAGGCAAGCGCGACATCTCCCGTTCCTATGCGGAGTCCTATCTCGAAGAAGAGGTGAAGGACGACGTGCAGTCCGTGCAGGACGCGATCACGGGTGCGGGCGGTTATCTCGACGAGATCCGCGACGCGGCGACGGCGGAGGAGGCAGACGCGCTCCTTGAGGAGGCCCAAGACGCCATCGAGGGCGAGCGCTTCCTCGATGGAAACGAGGCCCTCTCCAAGCCCTTCGACGACGTGGACAGAAGGGACGCTTCCGCCCTCAAAGAGACGGAGACGGCGTTTGATAAGCTCCCGAGCGGCGTGAAGGAGTACCTCGACGGCAAGTCGCAGCAGAGCGGCTATTCGGGCACGAAGGGCGAGCTCTCCGACCGTGAGGCGCGGGCCGCCTTCGAAGAGACCAAGGCCAACCTCTTAGAGGAGGCGGATACGCTTCTTCACGAGCACGACGGCGAATTCGTAAAGGAGACGCACGCCGAGAAAGTAAACGAACTCAAAGACCTCGAATACACGCCGCACACCGCGGATGAGACGCGCGCAAAGCACCTCGAAGAGGAGGAGAAACGGCTCGACGACGCCTATGCCGCCGCCAAGCAGGAGACGGAGCACGCGCAGAGATTGCAGCGGTTTGCCAACCAAGCGGCGCAGGAAGCCGAGGCGCGCGGCAACAACGGACAATACAACGAGCCGCTCAAAGCGCAGCTCATGGACGTCGCCGCGGAATATTCCGAACGGGCGAAGGAGATCCCTTCCTCCTCGGACGACGCGGCGGAAAAGGCTCTCGACGACCTCTTTGAAGAGTTCCTCGAGGCGCTCGACGAAGTCCCCGTCATCCGTGCCTCGGCCGGGAAGATCAACCCAGACGGCACCTTCGCGGGCGAGGGCGAGGCCGAATACGATGATTACGACGGCAACCTCTGGGGCCGCGTAGAAAACGAGGCCACCATGCCCGGCGGCATCCGCCTCATCATCGAGGAGACGGAGGAGGACCGCGAGGCCATCCATAGCGCCATCGCAAGTAGCAAGATCGTCGCGGCGGAGGGTTCCGACCTCATCGACGAAACGGTGAGATCGTATGCCTACGAGAAGGAAGTCGTCGCCACCGTCGATATCTACCTGCTCAAGAACGACGTCATCAAGATCACCGAATTCGAGGGCATGTACCTCGTGAGCATGCTGCTTCCGCAGTCGCTCCGCTCCATGCACGGGCTGCAGCTCGTCTACATCGGGGAGGACACGGTGGAAGTCTATGAGACCAAGATCGTCGAGGGCAAGTATCTCGAATTCAAGACGGCGCACTTCTCCGAATTTGTGCTCCTTGCCGAGCATGAGATCAACCTGTGGTGGCTCGTCATCCTGCTCGCCTGCATCCTCGTTTCGGAGATCGTGATCCTCCTCAGCATTCTCTTGAAGAAGGAGGAGAGCGATAAGACGATGTTCCTCTCCGTGGCGCCGCTCGGCGCACTGCTCACGGTGCTCATTCCCACCCACGCCTTCGGGCTGTGCATCGCGCTCGGAATTGCCGATGTCGCGGGGCTCATCACCATCCTCGTGGCCGTTCGCCTCAAGCGGGCGGACCGCGAGAAGTGGGAGTGGGAACAGGCCGAGGCCGTGCGGGAAGCCGAGGAGGCCGAGGCGGAGGCGCACGACCAAGCGGCGGAGGAGCCGGCCGAACAGCCGGAGGCATAACATGAGCGGAGAGTTCAACTCCCCGGGGCGGGAATTCGCGCCCGACACAACTTCCAAGCTCCCCGCGGAGGAGAATTTCTCCTTCGCGGGAAACCCTGTCCCCGCGGAATCCGCTTCCCCGGAAGAGGTCCCCGTGCGCAAAAAAACAAAGCGCGGCGGGGCGACGGGGCTTGCGGGTTTGCTACTCGCGGCTGCCGTTCTCACGGTGGGCGCGGTAGGCATGTCCGCACCCAAGGCTTCGGCGGAGCTCGCCGCGACCGTCACCGACACGGCTGTCCGGTATGAAGTCGTCGTCGAGGGCGAGGGGCTCTCCGTCGTGCTCTACAATGATTTTACGCACCGCTCCGCTGCGCTTGAGGAGAGCGTCTGCCGCGGCGAATTCACGGGGCTTCGGCCCAACGTCCGCTACACGGTGGCCGTGGTACAGCGCACGGCGTTTGGCGAGCGCACCCTATCTTCGCAGCGCGTCGTCACGGCGGCGGAGCCCGTACTCCTCACCGAATGGCGGGGCATCACCCACGAATGCACCTGCGATGTGGATGGGTATTTCCACTTTCAAATGGATCTCATCGACGAAAACCACTACTTTTCGGACTTCACCGCCACCCTCACCGACGCCATGGGGACGGTCTCGGCGTGCGTCTTTACGGAGGACCCCACGGCGGAGCAGCGCATCGACGTCGCGCTCCATGGCGGCCTCCGCGGCAATCGGGCGGAATTCGTCGTCACATGCAAGACGAGCGACCCCGCCGCCCCGTCCGGGACGCTTGAGCTCTACCGGGCGACGGTGGCGATCTGATCGAACAAACCGGAGAACTTTATCATCATGAAGCAAACGCAAGCCAAAAAACTTTCCGTAACGAAACTCATCCTCCTCGCGATCTGCGCGGCGTGTACCGTGGCCGCCTTCGTCTTTTCCTCGCAGATCTTCGGGGAGAGCTCGGTGTTCAACCGCATGGTCAGCGCAAATTCCTTTTTGCAGACGCTGTACGGGAAGATCCCCGCGCTCATCCGCTCGGTGCAGATCGTCACGATCGCCCTGCTCGTCGCCATGCTCTTAAAGGCGGTGATGAGCAAGCTCTTTCTGCACAGCAAGCGGGGGATCACCATCGCCAAGCTCATCAATAGCTTTTTGAGCTGGATCATCGGCATCGTCGCTGTGCTACTCATTCTCAGCGCATGGGGCGTGGACACGGGGACGCTCCTCGCCAGCGCGGGGATCTTGTCGCTCGTCATCGGCCTCGGTGCGCAGAGCCTCATTGCCGATATCATCGCCGGGCTCTTCATCGTCGTCGAGGGAGAGTATCAGGTGGGGGACATCGTCATCATCGACGATTGGCGCGGCACGGTGCAGGAGATCGGCATCCGCACGACGAAGATCGTGGACGCGGGCGGAAACGTGAAGATCATCAACAACAGCGAGGTAAAGACGGTCGTCAACCAGACGCAGGAGCTCTCCGTGGCCAAGGCCTATATCGGCATCGAATACGGGGAATCCATCCCGCGCGTGGAGCTCGTCATCCGCGACAACCTCGAAAAGATCAAGGAGCGCATCCCCGCCATCGTGGAGGGACCCTTCTATAAGGGCGTCAACGCGCTCTCGGCCTCGAGCGTCGATCTGCTCTTCCTCGCAACGTGCAAGGAGGAGGACATCTATCAGGTGCAGAGAGACCTCAACCGCGAGCTCAAGATCATGTTTGATGAAAACGACATCAACGTGCCCTTCCCGCAGGTCGTCGTCAACCGGCCGCCGGAATTCCAAAAGCCCGTCTCGCGGGCGGCGGAGCGCGGTGCGCGCGAGTTCGTGGCCGAGCAGAAGGAGCTCTCCAAGGACATCGAAGAAAAGCAGGAATAAAACTTCCGCGAAGGGAGGCCGTTTGAAGGCGCCTCCCTTTTTTTGCGCATTTTGCCCTTCAGCTACCAATATGCGGCGAGCGGCGTCGGGGAGGAGACGCACCATCCGCGGGTGTGGTACCGCAGGAAGTTCTCCTATCCCGGCCGCATGCGCGCCCTGCTCTGCTTCAACGCCTACGAGTGTGGATCGACTATTTCGGCGCCGACTGCGTCGCCTCGCACACCTTTTTGCAGACCAGACCTCGGGCATGGTATGGGGAGAACTCGTCTCCCTGCGCGGGATCGCGGATGAGGCGGAGATCGCCGTCTCCTTGGGCGGAAGGCCCGTAAAAAGCGCCCGCTTCCCCTTGGACGGGGCGCGGACGCAGTATGAGATCGCGCTCTTTGCGGCAGCATAGCGGTGCGGGGAGACCAAATCTTCTTGAACGGCGCGCCCTGTTATCAGCAGCTCATCCTCGATCAGGGGTACTGGCCGGAGAAGAGGAATTTTACGCGCGCTACGGCGGCCTCATGCGGGGCATCCATGCCCATCCCACCCTGCGCGGATTCTGCTATACCCAGCTCACCGACGTCCGGCAGGAGGTCAACGGACTTCTCTTTGCCGACCGCACGCCCAAGTTTTCCCTCGCGAAGATCACGCGGCTCACGGAGGGCGAATAGGGCCGGGGCGTTATGCCCCCGCGGCCGATTCGAGGAGCTCGCAGTCGTGCAAGGTGGGGTCGAAAGACGCCGTGCCCGGGGAGGCAAAGCCGCCGATGAATTCGTAGTCCGCGGGCAGTTCGCGGGGGGGATACCCCGTGACGGCGCGGAACACGCGGTTGAAGTTGCGGATGGTCCCGAACCCGCTGAGGTCCGCGATCTCCGTCATAGAATGTCCGCTCTCCTTGAGAAGGGTGACGGCGCGCTCGACGCGGACGTCGTTGAGATAGCGCGAGAAGGGGACGCCCATCGCGCCGTGGAAGTAGCGCGAGAAGTACCCCGCGCTCATGCCCATGTAGGCGGCGGCGTCGGAGAAGGTGAAGAAGGCGCCGCCCGCGGCGATCTCCTCCAGAAGCCGCATGAATTTTTGTCTGGTCGCGTTGTCCTCCGGCCGCGGCACGCTCTTCTCCCCGCGGAAAATTTCCGCCATGAGCAGGAGGACGTAGGCGGCGGCTTCCGCCCCGCAGTAGGCCGCTTTGGCGCGCAAAACGTCGCGCAGTTTTTCATAGACGGCGGGGACGGAGTAGCTCGTTTGCAGCCGGGGGCAGAGGAGACGGCGCTCTCCGAGGGCGGGTTTTACGATCTCGTCGTCGAAGAAGATGACGAGGAGGGTGGTATCCTCCTCCCGCGCGGACATGGCGTGCATCTGCCCGCGATCGACGAAGAAGGTCTCGCCCGCGGAGAGGAGATAATTTGTCCCCTCGCAGAATACGTCGATGCTGCCCCGCTCCACATAGAAGAGTTCGCAGTCGGAATGCCAATGCAGAAGGTTGTGGGAATGCTTATATTTGCCCACCCACACCTTCACCGATTTGGGATAACTTCTTATCTCTCTTTTTGCGATCATACCCATATTGTAACGCGTCGCGGCCGCGCCGTCAAGCGTTATGTCAAAAAATGTCCGATATCGGTGAAAAGAATGCTTGCAAACGGCAGACGGTTTTTTTATAATAGGGCCAAGAGAATTCTTTCGGAGGACGCCCCATGGATTTTTCTACCGCACTTGCAAAGCTCATCGACTACGCTTCCCGCAACCTCATGCTCCGGAAGCGCAACGAGATCTATGCGCGCAACACCGTGCTCATGCTCCTCGGCAGGGAGAGCTGCGAGGTCAGCGCGGCCTGTTTTGAGGGGGAAGCGCTTGCTTCGCTCCTCGATGTCCTCACGGAGGAGATCCCCGCGGAGGAGCGGGAACGGGTGCAGGACGCCGTGATGGGCGCGGTCATGCTCCCCCCCGCCGAGGTGGAGGACGAGTTCAACCGCCGCTATGCGGTCTCCCCCGTCAAGGCGACGGAGTGGCTGTATGATTACAGCGTCGCCTCCGACTATGTGAAGAAACAAAAGCTCGATCGCAATCCCCGCTTCACGGGCAAAAACGGGCTCATCGTCACCATCAACCGCGCCAAGCCCGAATTCCGCGACCCCAAGAAGGCGATGAGCGGCAACAGCGTGCGGGGCGGGTATCCCAAATGCTCCATCTGCCGCGACAACGAGGGCTACTTCCCCCGCGGCAAGCGCACCCTCCGCACCGTCTCCTTCACGCTCGGGGACGGAAAGTGGTTCTGGCAGTTTTCCCCTTACGGCTACTTCTACCAGCACGGGATCGCCGTCAACGAGCGGCACACGCCCATGCACGTCGACGAAGGCACCTTCGCGGCCCTCATCGAGTTTGTAGACGCCTTCCCGCACTACTTCATCGGCTGCAATGCCGCGCTTCCGAGCATCGGGGGAAGCGTCCTCGCCCACGACCACTTCCAAGGGGGCGGAGAGCGGCTTCCCATGTTCGATGCGAAGATCGCCGTTCCCCTGCGCCATGCCGCCTTCCCCACGCTCGAGATCGGCGTCCTCGATTGGTACAACAGCGTCATCCGCATCCGCGGGCGCGACGCGCACGCCGTCATTCAGGCCTCCGAGCGCATCCGCGCGGCGTGGACGGCCTATTCCAACGAGGCGCAGGGGCTCGTCGCCTGTGATGAACAGGGCGTCCACCACGCCGTCAGCCCCACCGTGTTCAAGGAGGGGGACGTCTATTGCATGAATCTCATTCTGCGCAGCAACCTCACCACCGAGCAGTTCCCCGACGGCGTGTACCATGCCCATCCCGAATATCATATCATCAAGAAGGAGGCCATCGGACTCATCGAGGCGCAGGGGCTCTTCATCCTCCCCGGCCGGCTCGTGGAGGAGCTCGACGCCCTTCAAAAGGCCCTGCGTGCGGGCTCCCTTCCGCCCGAGCTCGAGCCCTTCCGCCTGCTCTATGAGGAGATCGGCACGGAGCCGGGCGACCTCGAGGAGCGCATGCGGGAGGAACTTGCGAGCATCTGCGCGCGTATCCTCCGCAATACCGCCGTGTTCAAGACGCATGCGGAGACCGTACAATTCGCACAAGGAGCGGGATTTTATGTCGGATAAAGGGACTTATACCCACCGCGTGAGCGCGGCCGGGCGCGTCAATCTCATCGGAGAGCACGTCGATTACTGTGGCGGAAAGGTGATGCCGTGCGCGCTTTCCCTCAAAAATACCGTGTTTTGCCGCCCCAACGGCGAAAACGTCATCCGCATCCGCTGGGCCGACCTTCCCGAGGAAGTTGTGCTCGACCTCGATCGGCTCGAGAGCTACCGCGCGCTCAAACACGCCAAATATCACGCGGGCTGTGCGGCGCTCTGGCGGGCGGCGGGCCACCGCGTGACGGGGTGCGACCTCTTCATGGACTGCACGGTGCCCTTCGGCAGCGGGCTCTCCTCGTCGGCGGCCATCGAGGTCTCCACCCTCGTCGCCCTCGCCACCGTTGCGGGGGAGCCCTTCGATCCCGTTGAAGTCGCCCTCGTCGCCCAAAAGGCGGAACACGAATATGCGGGCGTGAACTGCGGCATCATGGACCAATTCGTCTCGGCCAACGGCCGGGCGGGCCACGCCATTCTGCTCGACTGTGCCACCCTCGAAAAGCGGGATATCCCCGTCGCGCTCGGGGAGTATACCCTCGTCATCACCGACTGCAAGAAGCCGCACAGCCTCGTAGAGAGCAAGTACAACGAGCGCCGCGCCGAAGTGGAGGAGGCCCTGCGCCTCATCCAAAGGGAGAAAGATGTCTCCTGTCTCGCCGCCCTCACCCCGGCGGAACTCGAAGCGTGCCGCGCGGACCTTCCCGCGCTCCTCTACCGCCGGGCAAAGCACGTCGTGGAGGAATGCGACCGCGTGCGCCGCGCCGCAAGGACGCTCGAAGCGGGCGACCTCGTCTCCTTCGGAAAACTTCTGAATGCCTCCCACGAATCTCTGCGCACGCTCTATGAAGTGACGGGCCGGGAGCTCGATTGCCTCGCTCATGCCGCGCAGAGTCATCCCGCCTGCCTCGGCTCCCGCATGACGGGCGCGGGGTTCGGCGGCTGCACCGTCTCCCTCGTCAAAAAGTCCGAGGAGGGGGCCTTCCGGGAGTACGTCGCGGAGCGCTATGCCCGCGAGACGGGCTACACCGCCGTATTTTACAGCGCGGAGATCGCAGACGGCATCGTGACGGAAACGCTGTGATTTCGACAAAATCCGACAAATATCCCAAACATTCGCCAAAAAAGCAGATAATTGGGCAAAAAGGCCGCGAAACGGCCGAAATTCATCAAAATTCGACAAAGGTCAGGAGGTAATTATGAATATTTTGATCACGGGCGGCGCCGGCTATATCGGGTCGCACACCGCGCTGGAGCTCTTGCAGCGGGGGCACAACGTCGTCATCATCGACAATCTCTCCAATGCCGACCGCGAGGCCGTCGCCCGCGTGCAGGAACTCGCAAAGCGAGAGGTCATCTTTTACGAAAACGACGTGCGCGACCGCGCCGCGCTCGAGCTCATCTTCACCGCGCACGACATCGATTGGGTCATCCACTTCGCCGGCCTCAAGGCGGTGGGGGAGAGCGTCCAGAAGCCCATCGCGTATTACGACAACAACCTCGTCTCCACGCTCGTCCTCGTGGAGACCATGCAGAAATTCGGCGTGAAGAAGATCGTGTTCTCCTCGTCCGCCACGGTCTACGGCGACCCCGCCGAGCTCCCCTTGCGCGAGACCAGCCCGCTTCGCCCCACCACCAATCCCTATGGCGCGACCAAGGTCATGCAGGAAAATATCCTCAAAGACCTCTTCACGGCCGACCCCACATGGACGGTGGCCTTACTTCGCTATTTCAACCCCGTCGGCGCGCACGAGAGCGGCCGCATCGGGGAGGACCCCAAGGGCATTCCCAATAACCTCATGCCCTATGTGGCGCAGGTGGCGGGCGGAAAGCTGAAGTGCATCGGCGTATTCGGCAACGACTATCCCACTCCCGACGGCACGGGCGTGCGGGACTATATCCACGTCGTCGATCTCGCCCGCGGGCATGTGGCCGCCCTCGAGAAGCTCGAAAAGCCGGGCGTCTATATCTACAACTTGGGCACGGGCGTGGGATACAGCGTCCTCGATATGATCAAGGCCTTCTCCAAGGCGTGCGGAAGGGAGCTCCCCTACGAGATCAAGCCCCGCCGCGCGGGCGACATCGCGATGTGCTATGCCTCCGCCGAGAAAGCCAAGGAGGAACTCGGTTGGCAGGCGGAATACGGCATCGAGCGGATGTGCGCCGACCAATGGAAATGGCAGAAAAATAATCCCGACGGATACCGCAAATAAGAATTTTTCATAAAGGGAAAAGCCCCTCGCGCCATGCGGCGCGAGGGGTTTTTTGTAAGGAAACACGGTGCGGAAGCGGGGAGGGACCTTTCGGCCCCTCCCCGATTTATTTTGAGGCGGGGCGGAAGGGGAGGGGAGACAAAAAACGACCCCCGCGCCACTGCACGGGGGGATATCTATTTCATTCAGTTGTGGAGAGGCAATTTCTCCCGACCGATCCTATCTCTTGATTGGGCTTAGCCCCTGCGCGGAACCTTCCTCGCGCATCCATGGAAGTCGGTTATTTTACGGCCTCTTGATTGAAATTGTACATTGGCGTGTCCTCCTCTCAGAAAGAAATCGTGGGTCGAAAGACTTTCTTCATATCGTTGTACCTCCGATATGATCTCGCGGGTTTCCCCTCAGCGGCGCTCTGCGAATGCAAACTTTCCTGCCTGCATTCTCAGATTGTTCCGTGCTTTACATGTCCATCGGAATTTACCGCCTTGTTTGAAAATAACTTTTTTTGTTCGTTATTTTCTTTTTACATCTTCATTATAGCACGAATTTGAAATCTGTCAATAGTTTTTCCAAAAATTTTTTTGGATTTTTCGGAAATTTTTTCGGAAGGGCCAAAAGGGGGGGGAAGGAGGGCGGTCATTTCATGGAGACGACCTTCGCCTCGATCTCGGGCCGGAGGGCGAGAAGGAGGCTGTCTTTCCACGCGGCGTAGTCCTTGCGCGAGCGCGCGTAGAGCATGCGTTTGAATTGGAAGAGATCGCACTGCGCCTCGCGGCACATCGAAAAGAGCGTCTCCGCATACTCCTCGAGCACGGCCTTCGCGCTCTTTAAGATGGGAGAGGGAACGCTGTCCGAGACGATATCCTCCACGGGGGCGGTGATGCTGCGGCAGCAGAGGCGGACGGTGACGGAGAGGGCGAGCTTGGCCGTGGGGCCGTCTTTGAGATCGAGGGAGACGCCGCCGCCGTTTTTCACCACCGTGAGGGTGACGGGTTTGCCCGCGTCCTCCGCGCCGAACGTCCCCGTGGAGACCTTACCCGTGAGCAGACTGAAGGCGAGGGTCTGTTCGCGGGGGAGGAGACCGACCATCTTCCCCTTGGAAAAGAGGGCCGTCTCCTCGGCAATGTAGACCTTTTGCGGCTCGTCGCGCTCTCCGCCCGCGTTTGTCCCCGCGCCGGCGGAGGTCGGCGCATGGTCGTTTTGGCCGCCCTCCTGCTCGCTCGCGCGCACATAGGGGAGATAGCCGCTCTCGGAGACGCCGTAGTAGGAGATGGCGAAGTCCTTCAAGCTATTGGGGACGACTTTCCCCGAATTCACGGCGGCATTGGAGAAGAGCTTTTCGATGGCGAGAGAGGAGGTATCGTCGATGGCGCTCGTGGAGGAGAGAAGGGCGCCCGCCTTCCCCTCGCAGACGGCGAGCAGGCAGGAATCGGACATGTAATCGTTGCGGAGGAAATAGTTGAGCGCGCCGATCATGTCGCTCTTGGCCGCCTCCTCCCCGACGACGATGAGATTGCAGAATACGAACTTGGGCACCCAGCCCGTCTTGGCAAAGATGAGGGAGACGCAGTCGGAGACGGTCTCGCCTTCGGCCTCGATCTCCACCGAGGAGGTTCCGCCCGTCGTGCGGTCGCTCCCCTTGGGCACGGCGATCTGCGCGGTGACGGAGAATCCATCCTCCGTCTTATCGACGCCGGCGGCCAGAATGATGGCCGTCTTTTGAATGTCCACGAGCCCGAAGTCGTTGGAAAAGAAGGAGAAGAGCACGACGCCCAAGAGGAGCAGCCACAGCTTCATGGGCAGCGTGCGCGAGAATTTTTTAATGTTCACGGCGGCGCCTCCTTGTCAGGAGCAGAAGGAGGGGCACGAGGAGGCAAAATACGGGGAAGATCCACACGAGCTCTCCCGTGATGACGTCGAGAGCCTCCGTAAAGCGGAAGTCGAGGACGACGGAGAGGACGAAATAGAGGGCGCTCAGCCCGACGCCGAGCAGGGTGGGGAGCCCGCGCGGCCGCCCGTAGGCCTCCAAAACGCAGTCCGCGGCCTCCTGCAGGGGGAGCGCCGCCCAAAAGGACATGACGAGGGAGAGCGCGAAGATGAAGAGATAGTCGATGCGCCCGAGGGTGGAGACGCCCGAAAAGTACTTGGAAGTCGCCGTGAAGGCGAAGAGCTGGGCGGGCGCGATCTCGCGGAAGATGCCGTAGAACACGGCATAGAAGAAGAGTACGGCCGCGCCGCCCCCGAGATAGGCGAGCGTTCCCTTCCACGCGAGGCCCTTCTCATAGCGGAATTTCCCGAGCAGCGGGAGGAGCAGAGCGGCGTCGCAGAACCATGCGAACGCGGACATGGTACCCTCGAAGAAGCCCTTCCCCCCCGCAGCGCCCACGGGAGCGAGGGCGGAGAAGTCGGCGCTCCCCACCGAGAGCACGAGGATGCCCGCAAGGCCGAAGGCGGCGAGCGGGGCGAGAATATCCCACATGCGCCCGAAGGAGGCGAGGGGCTTGGAGACGAGGTAGACGGCGAAGAGGAAGAAGGGCGAAAAGGCGACGAGGGAGGGCAGCGTATCGTAAAATACCGTCTGCACGAGCAGTTTTTGCTCCAACAGGGGCAGGAGCGCCGCAAAGAGCAAAAAGAGGGCGTAGACGGTGATGAGAACGCACGCGGCTACCTTCCCGAAGGTGTTTTTGAGCAGTTCGAAGAAGCTCATTCCCCGCTTTGCGAGGAGAAGCACGCAGAAGATCGCGCCCGCCTGTAAGAGGAATTGAAGGAGGGCGGGAAACAGAAGATCGCCGCCCGCCTTGTCCGCGAGCCGCGCGGGGAGCAGGGCGAGCTTGCCCACGGGGGCGACGCAGGCGAGGAAGAAGAGCAGTTGACGTTTGGAAATGCGATTCATGCGAGCCTCCGTTTGTTGGGACTGTGCAGCGTCTTGGGGCGGGTCTTGAGGGAGCCGAGGTTGTATTTGATGAGGCTGTCCCGAAGGTCCTTGCCCACGACGGGCGAGAAGGGGGCAAGGAGAGGGGTTTGGAAGTTCTCCGTCGTCACGAGATAGAGGAGCATGAAGGCCGTCGCGAGGATGATGCCGTACGTCCCCACGCTCCCCGCCACGAGTAGCATGACGAGCCGCACGACGCTCGTCTGCTCGATGAGGTTGGGCACGGCATACAGCCCGATGCCCGAGAAGGCGATCATGATGATGGCGGGCGTGGAGACAAATCCCGCCGAGACGGCTGTCTCCCCGAGCACGAGCGCGCCCACCACGGAGAGCGCCATGCCCACGTATTTCGGCATGCGGATGGAGGCCTCGTTCAGAACTTCGAGCACGAGAAGGACGAGCAGCATCTCGAGGGAGGGGGAGAAGGGGATATCGCGGATGCTCCCCGCGATGGTGAGGAGCAGTTTGATGGGGAAGAGTTGGAGGCGGAAGAGCTGGGCGGCGACGTAGAAGGCGGGGAGATAGATGGCGACGATGAGCGCCAGAAGGCGCAGAAGCCGCGTAAACGTCGCCCGGTAGGAGGGGACGAAGTAATCCTCGCTCGATTGGAAGTCCTCCACGAGCAGGTAGGGGACGGTGAGAGCGATGGGGGAGCCGTCTACGATGAGCCCCACCCGCCCTTCGGCAAGTTTTGCGCAGAAGATATCGGGTTTTTCCGTCGTCCCCACCTGTTTTACGAGGGAATAGGGGCGGGAGGAGAGAAAGTGGGTGAGATAGGAGGAATCGGGGATGACGTCGATATCGATGTCTTTGAGCTTTTGCTTGACCTCCTCCACGACCTCCTGCCGCGCGGTGCCCGCGAGATAGCAGACGACCACGACGGTGTTCGACCGCCTCCCCACCTCCGTCGTCTCCATGCGCAGCTCGCCCGTCTTGAGGCGGCGGCGGACGAGAGAGGTGTTCACTTTGAAGTCCTCGATGAAGCCCTCGCGGGGGCCCTTTAAGGCGACGTCGGTGGGGGGCTCGGTGACGGCCCGCGGGAAAATTTTCTTGGTCCCGACGATAACGGCCCCATCCATGCCCGAAAAGAGCAGCACGGGATTGCCGATGAGCACCTCCCGTGCGAGCGCATCGAGGGATTTTTCCGTCTTGGTCTCGGGCGACGTTAAAGCCGCGGAGACCTCCTCCGCCTTGGGCGCGCCCGCATACGATTTCAGCGCGCGGATGACCTGCTCCCCGAGCAGATCCTTGTCGGTGATGGGGTCGGCAAACAGCACGCAAAACCGCATCCCGCTCCCGGAGCGGAAGTCGAAGGAGAGGATGTCGTCTGCGGGAAGCAGTTTTTTGAGGGCGTCCTTGGTCTTTTCGAGGTCGCCCGACACGGTTTTCATACGAGGAGTATGCGGAGGCAGGGGATTTTTATGCGGAAAGGGCGCGCAAAAAACCCGCCTGCGGCGGGGCCGCAGGCGGGGAAAAAAGACGGTCACTTTTTTTGGAGGGAAGCGAGGTACTCCGCGAGCACTTCGGCAATTTCCGAAAGCTCTTCTTCGGACATGGGTGGGTCGCAATACGTGTTCAGCGTCTCCCGGAAGAACTTTTCCATCTCCGCTTTTTCGAGATCGGCCGCGGCGGCATAGAGCGCGTCGGCGGCCTCCTCGCGGACGGACGCGGGCAAAAAATCGAGCAGGGGAAGAAGGGGATTGGCCTTCTTGCGCTTTCCGCGGAGGAACTGCTCATAGACGACGTAGTAGAGCGTCGCCGCACAGCCGCAGCCGAACCCGCCCTCGAGCGTAAAGAAGAAGTCGCTTGCAAGAGGGGCGAAGCTCCCCGTCGCGATGATGCGGTAGACGGCATAGAGCACGAGCCCGATCGCGAAGGGCAGCGGGACGAAGAACTTTGCGTCCAAACTTTTGAGGACCGTCTTTTTGAGGAGGGACGTGAGAAGCGTCACCCCGAGTGCGAGCAACAGCACATCCGCGCCGAAGAGGCGGAATGCGCCCATGATCTGAACGAACGACATCTGTCACCTCATTCATACCCGCCGCAAGTTTATTATACCATGGATCTTGCCCGCGCCCCGGCTTGTCTGCCAAATTTCCGCAAAAAAACGGCCCGCCGCAGCGGACCGTCCCGTTTGATATCGCATTTACAATTCCATAGACAGATGTTTGAGCGCATTCGCAAGTTCTTTTTTCAGCGTCTCTTTGCTTGATGAATACGAATTGAAAGACCCGCTGACATTGATAACAAATTCATAGTAATCGCTATATGCGTTCATGACGTCTTTGACTTCATCCTTGAACTCGGAATCGCGCGCTTTCTTATAAAGCGATTGAATTTCAACTTCGTTGCTCTCGATAAAATCGACATTTTCACTGTTGCTACTTAAAGCGGATGCGATCGCAAGATCGATACTTTTGCCAAACATATCTTTGTAGATCGCGTTATACCAATTAGTGTAAATGGCGTCAGCTATGATATCCAAACGGGATTGGGATTCTACGACGGCATCATAGAATGCTTCCGGTGCGCTTTTTTTGTCGCCGCTTTCGCCGCCATTGCAGCCCGCCATAATTATAATCGGAAGGCAGATAGCAATCGTCAATAAGAAACAAATTGCGTGCTTCATTTTGTTGTACTTCATAGAGGACTCTCCTTTGTTTTTTTCTATTATATCCTACAAAACGTAGGAAGTCAAGCAATTTTTTATAATTTTTCGTAAAATAGTTTTGTGACAGGGAATATTTTCGGAATCAAGCTAAGAGAATTAAGGAAGGAACGCGGACTTTCTCAACGCACTTTGGGGGATTCCCTCGGCGTATGCAATCAAACGGTCAGTTTTTGGGAAAATGGTAGCCGCGAGCCGGATTTAGATAATCTTCTGAAGATATCCAAATTTTTTGGTGTGACGGTGGATTATATGCTTGATGAAAACGAGTAACGAAGTCGTGCGCCCAATCGGGTTACGACCGATCGCTTCCTATCCGTAGAAGGGCCCGTCTCCTTGCTCGCCCCTCGAATTGCCCAATAAAAATTTTATGGCTTTTACGCGGGCTGAGAAGGGAGCCAAGAAACATGCACCCCATCCTTGTTCTGTTTGTCTTTCAAATTGAATGTCTTTAGAACCGCGCGGCAATCGCGTGGTTTTTTTCCGCAAAAAAACGGCCCGCCGCAGCGGACCGTCCTTCCCCAAGAGTTCAAATCTTGGAATAGCCGTAGGAATTGATGAGGGCGTCGATCTTCACGCCGTTTTTGCACAGCGGGCATTCGCCCGGCTTATACGATTGATAGGCGGGCAGGTCCTCGATGCCGATGAGCCGCTTCACGGGCACGCCGGGGATCTCGAAGGAGCCGCCGAACACCGTGGCGAGGCCGACGGGGTCGCCGTCGTAATAGCGGATACCGCGGATGGCGCCCATGGCCGTCATGCCCGTCGTCGCCGTGGCGGCGAGGATGAGCACGTGCCGGCTCTTGACGTAGGGCACGAGGTTGTCCCGCAGGATGAGTTTTTCATCGGCCGTGAATTCGGGGGAGATGACGGCGATCTCCTGATTCATGTTGACGCCGGGATTTTTCGAGAACTCTTCCGCGAGGAAGGCGCCCACCATCTTCATGCGCTCGAGGGTGATGATGGTATCGACGGGCACGCCGTGGAAGCTCTCGGCAAAGAGCTTGGCCGCGGCGCGGGCGAGCCCCGCTTCCGACTTGAGCCGCGTCATGTCCACGCAGTAATTGACGTGGGAATGCTGGGTGACGAAGTGCCCCGGGATGACCCCGATGCGCACCTTATTATTCCGTTTCGCGAAGAGCTCATACGTCTTGGTTTCCATAGAAGATTCCTCCCTTCTCTTTATTGTAATATAAATTTTGCCGCTTGTAAAGGCCGGCAAAGCATTTTTTTCGGAAAATTTTCGGAATTTTTTCGGAAATGCGTTTAGAATTTCTTTTTTTACATTATATGTAAGGTGTGAAAAAAGCAAACGTACAGGACAACACCGTGGAACAGAACAAGAAAAACGCAAAACACGAACAAGCCCCCGCGCCCGCGGAGGAAGAAGCCGTGAAGGCGGCCGAAGCGCCGCAAGAGGCGGCTCCCGCTTCCGCACAGCCCGAAATCCCGCAGGAGGACCCCGCGCTCATCGAGGCGAGGGCCGCGGCGGAGGACTATAAGCGCAAGTGGTATGCGGTGACGGCGGAATACGAAAACTATCGTCGGCGCACCCAAAACGACAGCGCGCGGAGGTATAACGAGGGGCGGGCGGACGTCGTCTGCAAGCTCTTCCCCATTGCCGACAACCTCGACCGCGCCTTAAAGAGCTGCGAGAGCGAGGGCACGCGAAAGGGCATCGAACTCGTCGTGAAGGCCTTCGAAAAGATCCTCGAGGAGGAACACATCGAGGCGATCGACCCCGCGGGCGAGCCCTTCGACGCGGAACGGCACGAGGCCATCATGGCCGTGGACCCCTTGGAGGGCGAGGAGAGCGGCACCGTGCGCGAAGTGTATTTGAAGGGGTATGCGCAGAATGGGAAAGTGTTGCGATTCGCCCAAGTTGTGGTCGTGAAATGACCATGCGCGGCGCCCGGAGAGAGCTGTTTCGGACATGGTATGGCTCGATTCGCTCAGAATGACGGCATAAGCGGCAAGGGAAAGCGATCCCGTAACCGTTAAACTGCGGAGAGGCAAGCAGAACAAGGAGCGCGCGGCTTCGTGTTTAACGGTTACGGAATGAGGAAGTAAGTTGCCTTTTGGCTTCCTAGTCTGTGCGCGAGCAAAATCACACTTTTGCGCTGCGCGACTCAATTTGCGCATTCATGCGCTTGTTGACTTTGAGGACAGAAAAATTTGTGGGCGAATGGCCGTGAGATGAAAGGGCATACCCCTCACGAAAATTCTTTGCCCGCAACATGCTCCCCGCAGGGGGCTTCTCATTGAAAGAATTTTGTGAATTAGAAGGAGAATATATTATGGCTAAAGTAATCGGCATTGATTTAGGCACAACCAATTCCTGTGTGGCGGTGATGGAGGGCGGCGAGCCCGTCGTCATCGCAAACGCGGAGGGCGCGAGAACGACTCCCTCCGTCGTCGCATTCCAAAAAGACGGCTCCCGCGTCGTCGGGCAGGTAGCCAAGCGGCAGGCCGTCGCTAACCCCGATAAGACGGTCATCTCCATCAAGCGCAAGATGGGTTCCGACCACAAGGTCAAGATCGACGACAAGAGCTACTCCCCGCAGGAGATCTCTGCCATGATCCTCACCAAACTCAAGCAGGACGCCGAGGCCTATCTCGGCGGAAAGGTGACGGACGCCGTCATCACCTGCCCCGCATACTTCACCGACGCCCAGCGGCAGGCCACCAAAGACGCGGGCAAGATCGCCGGCCTCAACGTGCTGCGCATCATCAACGAGCCCACGGCGGCGGCCCTCTCCTACGGCCTCGACAAGGAGAAGGAGAACAGCAAGGTCATGATCTACGACCTCGGCGGCGGCACCTTCGACGTCTCCATCCTCGAGATCTCCGACGGCGTCTTTGAAGTCCTTGCGACCAACGGCAACAACATGCTCGGCGGCGACGACTTCGATAAGCGCCTCATGGACTACATGGTGGGCGAATTCAAGAAGAGCCACGGCGTCGATCTCACCCGCGATAAGATGGCCATGCAGCGCCTCAAGGAGGCCGCCGAGAAGGCCAAGATCGAGCTCTCGGGCATGACTTCCACCTCCGTCTCTCTGCCCTTCATCTCGATGACGGACGCCGGTCCCGCCCACCTCGAGCTCGAGATCACCCGTCAGAAGTTCGAGACGCTCATCTCCGACCTCGTCGAAAAGACGGCCGAGCCCATGCGCCTCGCCATGAAGGACGCCGGCCTCTCGTATAGCGACATCGACAAGGTCATTTTGGTCGGCGGCTCGACGCGCGTCCCCGCCGTCGTCGCCAAAGTCAAGGAGATCACGGGCAAGGAGCCCTTCAAGGGCATCAATCCCGATGAATGCGTCGCCATCGGCGCGGCCATTCAGGGCGGCGTTTTAACGGGCGAAGTGAAAGACGTCCTCCTTCTCGACGTCATGCCCCTCTCCCTCGGCATCGAGACGTTGGGCGGCGTGTTCACCCGCCTCATCGACAGGAACACGACCATCCCCGTCAAGAAGTCGCAGGTGTTCTCTACGGCGGCCGACAATCAGACGAGCGTGGAGATCCACATCCTGCAGGGCGAGCGCGACTTCTGCCGCGACAACAAGACGATGGGCCGCTTCACCCTCACGGGCATCGCTCCCGCGCCCCGCGGCATCCCGCAGATCGAAGTCACCTTCGATGTAGACGCCAACGGCATCGTGCACGTGGAGGCCAAGGACCTCGGCACGGGCAAGTCCACCGATATCACCATCACGTCGTCTACCAACCTCTCCGAGGACGAGATCAACAAGGCCGTGAAGGAGGCCGAGCAGTACGCCGAGGAGGACAAGAAGCGCAAGGCCAAAGTCGAGGCGAGGAACAAGCTCGACGGGCTCATCTTCTCCGTGGAGCAGACCATCAAAGACGGCGAGGAGAAGCTCTCCGCAGAGGATAAAGCGACGTTGCAGTCCGCCGTGGACGAGGCGAAAAAAGAGCTCGAGTGCGACGACGAGGAGAAATACAACGCGGCCTTCGAGGAACTCTCCAAGAAGATCCAGCCCGTCATCGCCAAGCTCTATCAGCAGGGCGCGGGCCCGCAGGGTCCCGACGGCGGCGCCGCGGGCGGCGACGAGTTCCATCAGTAACTGCACCGAAAACGTGCATTCGAAGCCCTCTCCCTCGGACATGGGTATGCCGTTTTCCGTCATAGCATCGATCATCTCCCTTCCCCCTCGCTCTGAGGGGGAAGTGGCGTAAAAGAAAAATCTCTCTTCAGGAAACGTCATGGCAGAAAAGAAGAATTACTATGAGATCCTCGGCGTAAAGAAGGACGCCACGGAGGAGGAGATCAAGGCGGCCTATAAAAAGCTCGTCAAGATGTATCACCCCGATCTCAACCCCAACGATCCTCTCGCCGCCGAGAAATTCAAGGAGATCAACGAGGCCAACGAGGTCCTCTCCGACCCGCAGAAGCGCGCGGCCTACGACTACGAGCAGGAACATCCCGGTATGGGCGGGATGGGCGGCCCCGGCGGCATGGGCGGCATGGGCGGATTCGGAGGATTCGGCGGCTTTGGCGATATCTTCGATACCATCTTTCAGGGCTTCGGCGGAAGCGGGGCCTCCGTCCAGCGCGATACCCGCGGCACCGACGTGGAGCTTGAGGTCTCTCTCTCCTTCATGGACGCCGCCAAGGGTTGCCGAAAGGAGATCACCTATTATCGCGACGAACCCTGCAAGGCGTGCGGCGGCACGGGCGCCAAGGGCGGCACCGCCTTCAAGAGCTGCGCAAAGTGTGGCGGGAAGGGTCAGGTCCGCTTCACGCAGGAGACGGTGTTCGGGCGGACCGTCCGCGTGGGGGCCTGCCCCGACTGTAAGGGCCGCGGCAAGATCATCCTCGAGAAGTGCCCCGACTGCAAGGGCAAGGGCTATCTTCGCCGCGAGACCAAGGTCATCCTCGAGATCCCCGCGGGCGCCGATACCAATTCCTACATCCGCAAGCGCGGCTATGGCAACGCCGGTCAGGACGGCGGGGAAGCGGGCGACCTCATCACGGTATTCCGCGTGGAGCCCCACAAGCTCTTCAAACGCAAGAATATGGATCTCTACGTCGATCTCCCCATCCCCTTCGCAACGGCCGTGCTCGGCGGCAAAGTCCTCATCCCCACCCTCGACGACGCCGTGGAATACACCATCCCCGAGGGCACGCAGACGGACGCCGTCTTTACGGTGCGCGGCAAGGGCATCAAGTCGAGAAACGGCACGGGCAACCTCTATCTCCGCGCCGTCGTGGAGACGCCCGTGCGCCTCACCCGCGAGCAGAAGAAGGCCTTTGCGGACGCGGCGGCCGGCCTCGAACTCAAACAATCGGAGAAGGCCAAGCGCTATGCCGACGACATCAGCGCCCTCTACGGCAAGGACCCCTATAAAAAATGATCCCCGCCTCTCCCATCCCGCAGATGTCTGCGGGATTTTTTCATGCCGTGGGAGGGAGGAGAGAAAAAAATTGTTCACAAGTGGGAAGAAATTTTCAAAATGTTCGCACAAATGCTTGACAAAATGGGGGGGGGGTGCTATCATAGAGAAAAATTCTTAAGGAGAATGTTATGAAAAAGCAAAACAAGAAGGGCTTTACGCTCGTCGAACTGGTCATCGTCATCGCGGTCATCGCGATCTTGGCCGCCGTCCTCATCCCCACCTTCACCACCGTGATCGGTAACGCCAACAAGTCCGCCGCCGAACAAGAAGCTGCCAACTTGAAAACCGAGATCCTTGCGCTCTATCAGGGAAACTTCGATGAGTATTGTTATAAGCAGATGGATTCTTCTTCTTCTTCTTCTAGTGCAAGACAGATTCCCGCAACAGGAACAGGGCCGACAGAAACTCTTGCCAATGCTAAAATCGATAAGAATGATACAACCGATGATGCCCCTATATTTGCAGATTTTATAACAGTAAAGGACATTAAGACAACGGGTTCAGGTGATTGGGTTGGTATTAAAATTTCAGCTACGGAAAAAGAGGATACTTACGAAGTCGGTAGCGGTAAAGTCGAGTATAAAGTGGGCAATTACTACGTAACGATTACCGCAAAGGGTGTTGAGGTCACTACAACAAAGCCCTCCGCAAGCTAATCCCCATCAAAATCAAAATCCCGCAGATGTCTGCGGGATTTTTTCATGCCGTGGGAGGGAGAGCGGGGATCAAGTGCCGACGCCGTCCGGGTAAAATACCCGCCAATCGAAATCGAGCAGCGTCCCGATGCGCTTGGCCATATCCACGGAGGGAACGCGCTGGCCGTTGGCGATGCGCGTGATGTAGCCTCGGTCCACGCCCAAGATCTGCGCTACCTGATATTTCGTGAAGCCCTTCCGTTCGAGCCCCGATTCGATGACGTGCGGGACTTCGGAATGCTTGAAGTAGACGATATCCTCGTCGCGATCGGCCTCCACGAGCATCGCGCGGTCGTCCCCTTGGAGCTCCACCTGTTCGAGCGGGGTGGGAGCTTGCGGCTCGCAATCGTCGAGCCACAGCGCGAGGGCCTCCTTTGCCATTTGAAATGCCTCTTCGAGCGTATCTCCGCAAGTGGCGCAGCCTAAATCGGGGAATACGACCGAATATCTCCCGTCGTCCTCCTTATGAAAAATGGCGGGATAGACTCGTTTCTTTTCGTTTCCTTTGGGTTCCATTCTCTTTGGCCTCCTACCAAATAGATTGTGCATGGCGGGAATTATTTCTCCAACCCCGCCTGTTTCAGGATCGCCTTCTCCGTTCCGGGCGGGAGATCCTTTGCGTGCATTGGGATTTCCGTTTGCTTCCCTGTCTTTGGGTTTTTCATCTTGAGATGAGAGCCCTTTTGGCTGACCTCCTCAAACCCGTTTTCTTTCAGGAACCGGACCATTTGCTTGGGCGTGATCGGCATTTTCCGTTTCTCCTTTGCTGTTCAATATCATGATAGCACATAGTTGTCTGTTTGTCAACGGTTTTGTGTGCGTTTCTGAAATTTTTTCATGCCGTGGGAGGGGGGGGGAAGAAAAAAATTGTTCACAAGTGGGAAGAAATTTTCAAAATGTTCGCACAAATGCTTGACAAAATGGGGG
>CANQBG010000001.1 GCA_947588985.1 uncultured Clostridia bacterium | reverse complement strand
GGAGGCCTTCACGCCGCCGACGATGCTGTTCCAATATTTCTCCTTCATGAGGATCTTGTCGATCTCGAGGATGAAGTGCGCGCCGAACTTGCTCGTGATCCCGTTGAAATCGCGGTAGGGGGGATCGTACCCCTCGAGGGGGCCCGCCTTGTCGAGGTAGGCGTTTTCAAGGGCGCTGTTCCATGTGCATTCGAACACTTGGAAGGCCTCCGCCACCACGAGGGGCCGCACGCCCTCCGCCTGCCCCTTTTCGAGGGTGAAGAGGCAATTTTTCATCTTCTCCTCCGTCGTCTCGCCGGGGAAGCCGAGCCGCACCGCCTCCTTGAAGTATTTGCGGCCGTCGGGGATGAAGTTTAAGGAGACTTTGCTCCCCCGCAGAATGTTCTGCGCCGTGTTGGAGCTGTTGCGGCATTCGAGGAGCATGGCGTATTTCTCCTTCCCCGCGATGTAGTAGGGGAAGCACAGCGAATACGCGCCGAGGTTGGTCATGCCGTTTTCCGAGACCGTGCCGACGAGGATGGTCGGCATGGGAAAAAAGGAAGAAGTCTGGTAAAAATTGTCCACGATGCGCAGGTCTTTGAAGCTGCTCATGAGTAAGTCCTCCCGTCGAAAAAGAATTCTTGAATCTATTATATTCGATATCCCGAAAAAAGTCAAGACGGAGATTTCCGGAATTTTCGGAAAAGGCTTGACAAATCGTAGCCGGAACAGTATAATAAAATGCAGAAAAATTCCGTCATTCGGCGGAAAAAAGGGGAAAGACATGAATAAGAAGTATGCAATCGGCGTCGGCGCGATCGCGCTATCGCTCATTCTCGGCCTTGCGGCCTGCGGCGGCGGAGGCGAGACGGTCAAGGAAGCCGCGCTTCCCAAGACGCCCAATTATTCCGACGCCTCCGTCCACGATCCCTCGATCTTCCGGGATGACGACGGGACGTATTATGCCTTCGGCACCCACTATGCCGTGGCCACCACGCGGGATCTCAAGGCGTGGACGCAATTCGCGAGCGACGGGCAGTTCCAAAAGCTCTACGGCACAGACGTCTACACCGATCCCAACGGCACGCAGTGGCCGAAGGCGATCGAGGAGACGGTGAAATTGGTCTCGCCGGACACGTCGTCCACCACCACTTGGGCGCCCGACGTCATCAAGATCGGCAAGAAATACTATATGTATTACTCCGTTACGCATGGCTTTGGCAGCGGGACCTCCGCGATCGGCCGTGTCGAGGCAAACAACGTGACGGGCCCGTATACCAACAACGTGCTCATCGTCAATTCCACGCAGCAGGCGGCGGAATCCAACGCCATCGACCCGACGGTATTCTATGATAACGACGGCAGGCTGTGGATGGTCTACGGCTCCGCATTCGGCGGCATCCGCCTCATCGAGCTCAATAAGAGCGGCTCCAAAGTCGGCCTCCCCAAGGTGGAGGGCGATAAGGGCGAACTCCTCTGGTCGGGCGATCAAAACAACGCCGAGGGCCCGTATATCTTCTATAATAAGACGACGGGATATTACTATCTGATGTGCAGCTACGGCGACCTCACGACGTCTTACAATATGCGCATCGCCCGTTCCAAGAAGGTAAACGGCGACTATGAGGACATCGCGGGCAACCTCGTCCGCCAGGACGGCAAGGCCGGCAACAAACTTGCGGGCAACTATCAATTCGCGGGGGATTCGAGGGGCTATGCGGCCCTCGGGCACAATTCCGTCTATGTAGACGGGGACAAGTATCTCGTCGTCCATCACACCCGCGAACGGACGGGCGCGGACGGCGTCACGCTCGGCCATCACATCGAAGTCCGCCAGCTCTTCTTCACGCAGGACGGCTGGCCCGTGCTCAATCCCAACCGCTATGCCCGCGAGACGATCGGCACCTACGATGCGGCGGAAGTCCCCGGCGATTACGATATCGTCGTGCATACGTCGGGCATCACCGCCGCCTTCCGCGATTCCGTCCGCTATACGCTGACGGAGGACGGGAAGATCACGAAGGATGGCGCCGAGGTAGGCACATGGACGACGAAGGGCGACTACGATATCGACCTCGTCTTGGACAACACGACGTATCACGGCGTTGTGGCTCCCGGATATATCCAATATCAGAAGCGCGCCGATTTCTGCATCACGGCGACGTCCGAGGCGGGGATCGCGCTGTGGGCGAATCCGGCTGCCGCCGAGTAATCGAACTTTTTCCAAAGGCCCTCTTCGGAGGGCCTTTTGCAATGCTTTCCGCAACTTGCGGAAAAATCCTTTACAAATCCCGTATTTTGTGGTATACTCAAAGAAAATGTCCGAAGAGGGAGCATATGCGCTGTTTATACTGTGATTGCACCGAGAGCAAGGTCATCGATTCCCGTTCCGCAGACGACGACAGAACCATTCGCCGCCGCAGGGAATGTATCGGTTGCGGCAGACGGTTTACGACGTACGAGACCATCGAAGTTGCGCCCATCCTCGTCGTGAAGGCGGACGGGACGCGGCAGGCCTACGACGTAGGAAAGGTCCGGGGCGGCATCATCAAGGCCTGTGAAAAGCGGCCGGTCCCCATTGAAAAGATCGACGGCTTGGCGGCGGAGATCACCAAGAAGATCTATAACTCCATGGCGCAGGAGATCTCCTCCAAGCAGATCGGGGAGATGGTGATGGAGGGGCTCAAAGAGCTCGACGAAGTGGCCTACGTCCGCTACGCCTCCGTCTACCGTTCCTTCAAGGATATCTCCTCCTTCATGTCCGAACTGCAGCGGATGATGGAAAAAAAGGAAACGGATAAGAAGTGAAAAAGAAGGTCCTTGTGGGCGGGGCGTCTTTTGGAGACGGCCACGTCTATGTGCAGAGCATGACGACGGAAAAGACGAGCGACGTGGAAGCAAGCGTCGCTCAAATTCTGCGCCTCGAAGAGGCGGGGTGCGAGATCGTGCGCGTCGCCGTCCTCGATGAGGCCGACGCCCGCGCCATCACCCGCGTGAAAGAGAACATCCATATCCCCCTCGTGGCGGATATCCATTTTTCGGCCCGTCTCGCCGTGCTCTCCGCGGAGGCGGGGGCGGATAAACTGCGCGTCAATCCCGGCAACATCGGCGGAGAGCGGGAGCTCGATCTCGTGGCGGACTGCGTGCGGGCGCATAAAATCCCCGTCCGCGTGGGGGCGAACACGGGCAGTATCGCGCCGTGGGCGCTCGAGAAATACGGCAGGAGCGCGGAGGCCCTCGTGGAGAGCGCGCTCGAAAACGTCCGCGTCCTCGAAAAGCGGGGCGTCGATCTCGTCGTCTCCGTCAAGGCCTCCGATGTAACAATGACGGTAGACGCCTATACCCTGTTGGCGCAGCGCACGCCCTACCCCCTGCATCTCGGGGTGACGGAGGCGGGCGGCGGAAGGGCCGGGCTCGTGAAGAGCAGCGTGGGGATCGGCGCGCTTCTTCTGCGGGGGATCGGGGATACCATCCGCGTCTCGCTCACGGCCGACCCCGTGGAGGAAGTGGAGGCGGCGCACGAAATTCTGCGCGCGTGCGGCCTCGAAAAGGACTACGTCGAAGTCGTCTCCTGTCCCACCTGCGGGCGGTGCGAATACGACTGCATGGGCCTCGCCATGCGGGTACAAGATCGGGTGAAGGGCATAAAGAAAAGGCTGAAAGTCGCCGTGATGGGGTGCGTCGTCAACGGCCCCGGCGAGGCGAAGGACGCCGACCTCGGCATCGCGGGCGGAAGAGAGGCATGCCTCATCTTCTGCGGGGAGGAGCGTCTCCGCGTCCCCGTGCAGGAAGCGGAGTCCGTCTTTTTCGAAAAATTGGAGCAACTCTTGTCCTCTATGGACCGCAAATAAATTTTTATCGAACGGAAGAAACACACGATGAGAAGCAAGGAATATTTACAGGAAATCAGAAAGTCTGCCGGCCTCGTGCGCGCCGTGCTCCGCAAGATCGTCGTCGAGCGCGGGGAGGCCGTCTTTTATCTCGTCACCGACGTCAACTATACTCCGGAGGATCTCTCCTATGCGGAGGAGGTGACAAAACGCTATGCGGAGGGGCTGAAGTCCTCCGTGCGGCTCATGAAGTCGATCCCCTCGGAGGAGGCCGTCCGCCTCGCCGTCTTGGAGATCCTCAAGCGGGAATCGCCCTCGCTCGCGGCGTTTGTGGAGCCGGAGGACGTGGCCGTCACCGTCTTTGAGGGCGGCGGCAGATTTTCCATTGTCACGGGAGAAGGGGATCTCGGGAGCCGCGGAGAGGGGCTCGTCGACGCCGTCGCTCAAGCGCTCATGCGCGGGTATTGCGGCGTATGGACGGGGGAACTCGTCTATCGGCAAACGGCGATGGGGGAGATCGTGCGCGACATCCCGCCCGAGGAGATCGTCTTTGGCCCGCGCTATTTTAAGATTGCCGATTATGCGGCGATCGACGGCGCAAGCCCCGCGCAGGCCATCTACATCTCCGACCTCACTAAGGAGACGCAGGACGTCTGCATCTGCGGGGCGATCACCCACATCGAAGAGCGCACCACCAAGGCGGGGAAGCCCTATTTCTCCCTCACGGTGAGCGACGGAACGGGCGCCATGCGCGCCTCATATTTCAGCAAGAAGGCGACGGTGGAGAAGGTCCGCGATCTGCGGCAGGGCATGCAGGTCTGCCTCACGGGGGACTATGAGCTCTACAACGGCAACCTCTCCTTCCGCGCAAAGACCATAGACCGCGCCGCCCCGCCCAACGGGTTTGTGCCCGAACAGCGCCCGTCCCGCCCCGTTCCCTCCCGCTACCGTGCGGTATTCCCCGTGCCCGAGACCGATCTCGTGCAGGAGGGCTTTTTCGAGCGGGACGCCCTTCCCGAGGACTTCAAACGGGAGAAATTCGTCGTATTCGACCTCGAGACGACGGGCCTCTCCTTGGGCGGCGTGATGGATAAGATCATCGAAGTGGGGGCCGTCAAGATCGAAAACGGCCACATCACCGAACGCTTTTCCACCTTCGTGGCCTGTCCCGTCCGCGTCCCTCCCGAGATCGTCGAGATCACCCACATCACCGATGAGATGCTCGTCGGCGCGCCCGAGATCGGCCCCGTCATCGCGGATTTTTATAAATTTGCCTACGGTTGCCGGCTCGTCGCTCACAACACGCAGTTCGATTGCCGCCTCATCAAATACTACGGCGAGGCCGAGGGCTACCGCTTCGACCAGCGCCAACACGATACGCTGCTCATCGCGCAGAACATGCTCAAGGAGCTCAAAAACCACAAGCTCGATACGGTAGCAAAATATTTCGGCTTCGATTTCGAGCATCACCGCGCCTTCGAGGATGCGTTTGTCACGGCCAAGATCTTCATCGAGCTCGTGCGGCGGCTCGGGCATCTGCCCGACTGTTGAGCGTGCGGCGCTTCCCGGCGCGTGAAAAAGCGGGGGATCGGGAGAAAAAAGTCTCAAAAAGCTCTGAAAAATCCTCGCGAAACGCTTGCATTTTTTTGCGGCATGTGGTAAAATAAGAATGCTTAATCAAGGAAACGATGATTGAGAGCGGGCTTCCGCTCTCATTTCTTGTATTATCCCCGGGAGGATGTATGAAGGGAAAGCCGATCAGTGAGATCATAGCATTTTTAGAGCCGATCGCAGAGGAGGTCGGCGTGGAGATCGTAGACGCCGAGTGGAACACGGGCGCGCGCTCGCTCACCATCTATATCGACAAGGCGGGCGGGCTCGACCTTATCACTTGCGAGAAGTTCCACCGCGCGATCGACGGCCCCCTCGATGAGCTCGATCCCACCTTCGGCGCTCCGTACACCCTCAACTGTTCCTCTCCGGGGCTCGACCGTCCCTTCAAGCGGGAGGCCGATTATCTCCGCCATCTCGGGGAGAAGGTGGAGGTGCGCCTCTATGCGCCCATCGAGGGGAAGAAGCATTACGAGGGCGTGCTCGTCTCCTACGGCGAGGCGGGCGTGACGATCCAAACGGACGAGGGGCAGAAAACCTTCCGCGAGGAGCAATGCGCAAAGGTCTGTCTGCTCATCGAAGTATAAACGGGAATCATACGGCGCGGAAACGCGGTAAGAATATCAATAGGAGTGATCACCATGGTCAAGAAGGAATTTTTCGAGGCGCTTGCGGATTTGGAACGGGAGCGCGGCATCAGCGAAGAGGTTTTTATCGATGCGCTTGCGGGTGCGCTCGCTTCCGCATACAAGAAGCAGATGTACGGCGAGACGGGCAGCGTTGAGGTCCGCCTCGATCCCGAAAAGAACACCATTCGCTTCTTTTTGCACCGCAATATCGTCGATGACGATGTGGAAGAACTCGGGGACGGCGAGATCTACCTCAAAGACGCGCTCGAGATCAAAAAGAGCGCGAAAGTGGGCGGCGACCTCGTCGAGGAATTTGTCCCCAAGGATTTCTCGCGCATTGCGGCGCAGACGGCCAAGCAGGTCATCATGCAGAAGATCCACGAGACCGAGCGCGACAACACGCTCTCCGAGTTCTCCGATAAGGAAGGGGAGCTCATGAGCGGGCTCGTCCGCAAAGTGGACATGCGCAACGTCTACATTGAGCTCGGAAAGGGTCAGATCGAAGGGCTCATGCTCCCGCAGGATCAGGTCGCGGGCGAGCGCTATGAGACGGGCGATCGCCTCAAAGTGTTCGTCAAGAAGGTGAGGAGCGGCGGCAGAAACGCGCAAGTGCTCGTCTCCCGCTCTGCGCCCGGGCTCGTAAAGCGGCTCTTCGAGGAGGAAGTCCCCGAGATCAAGGCGGGCACCGTCGTCATCAAATCCGTCTCCCGCGAACCCGGCCAGCGCACCAAGATGGCCATCGCCTCCACGGATCCCCGCGTAGACGCCGTGGGCGCATGCGTCGGCAACAAGGGCGCGCGCGTCAACGCCGTCGTAGCCGAGCTCGGCGGCGAGAAGATCGACATCATTCTGTGGAGCGAAAATCCGCTCGAATTCATCGCCAAGGCGCTTTCGCCCGCCACGGTCGTCTCCGTCACCCAGCTCGGGGAGAAGTCGGCTGTCGCCGTCGTGCCCGATGAAAAGCTCTCGCTCGCCATCGGCAGAAACGGCCAGAACGCCCGCCTCGCGGCCCGTCTCACGGGTTGGAAGATCGACGTGAAGAGCGAATCGGCGGCCTCCAAGCTCGACCTCGGCCTCGAATCCCCCGATGAGGGAGAGGGCGCGGAGGAATAATGGAGCCGAAGAAGCAGCCTGTAAGGACGTGCATCGCCTGCCGGACGGAAAAGCCCAAGCGCGAACTCATCCGCGTCGTCAAGACGCCGTCTGGCGACATCGTCCTCGACAGGGCGGGCAAACTCGCCGGCCGCGGGGCATACGTCTGCCCCAATGCCGCGTGCGTACGCCTTTTGGGCAAGAAAAAGCTCTTAAACAAGGCCTTTTCCGCGCCCGTCGAGGAGGAAGTGTACAGGCGTCTCGAGGAGGAATTCCTTGGAACGGAATAAACTTTCAGCCTACATCGGGTTTGCGCGCAGGGCGAGGAAGCTGGTTTTGGGCGTAAACGCCGCGGAGGCGTGTCGCGGCAGGGTGTATCTGCTCCTCGCCGATGAGAGAGCGTCCGAAAATACAAAGAAACAAATCGAAGGGCTTGCAAAGAAATTCTCCTGCCCCGTCGTCACGGTGTCCGGATTGGAAGAACTCACGGGGAAGGCCTATTGCAAGCTTGCCGCAATGCAGGAAGAAAATCTTGCCCGCGCCATCTTAAGGGCGGCGGGAATCGAGGGTTGAGCCTCAAGGAGGGTACGGTACATGGCATATGATATGATCGAAAAACTCGGCGCACTTCCCAAGGAGGAGAAGACGGTCGCGCTCAAGGCCGCGATCTCCGCGAACGAGCGCAAGCTCAACGAGATCTTAAAGCGTCTCGGGGAATTCGAGGCCGCCGCGCAGCAGCGCAAGGCGGAGGAGGAAGCGGCGCAGAAGGCGGAGGAAGCCCGTCTCGCGGAGGAGGCAAAGCGCGCGGCCGAAGAGGCTGCGCAGAGAGCCGAGGAGGCCCGTCTTGCGGAGGAAGCAAAGCGTGCGGCCGAGGAAGCCGTGAGGCTCGAGGCATTGAAGGAGGCCGAACTCGCCCGCAAGGCGGCCATCGCGGAGAAGGCTCCGGAGCCCGTTGCTCCGCGCAAGTCGGCCGAAACGCCGTCTGCCGCATCCGAGCCGCGCCGTCCCGCGTCGCCCGAGCGTCCGCGTCCCGCGTCCGCGGAGCGCAAGCCCGGGGAAACGCGCACCTTCCGTCCGGAAACGCGCCCCGATCGGCCCGCGCGTCCCACCTATACCGCTCCCACGGGCAAACCGCAGGGAGATCGCCGTCCTCCGCTCCGCACCCAGCCTTCCGGCCAGCCGAGGCCGGCAGGCGCCGGTCCCCGTCCGCAGACGGGCGCACCCCGCACGCCTTCGACGCGTCCCGCCGGGATCCGTCCTGCGCCCGCACCCGTACCCGCGCCGCGCAGAGAACCGGCGAAGAAATTCGAAAAGACGTACGTCGAGAAGGCCCGCGGCCCTGTCAATAAGCGCGCGTTGCAACGCCAACAGGGCGCGAGCATCGGGGATTTCGATAAAGAGAGCGGCTACCGCAAGGCCCGCTTCGGCAAGAAGGCGAGGAAGGAGACGCAGACCGTCAAGATCGATCATGCCGTCGTCACCACGCAGGAAATTCCCATCAAGGTGCTCTCCGAGAAGCTCGGCATCTCCGCCGTGGAGATCACCAAGCGCCTCTTCAAGGAAGGGGTGATGAAAACGGTCAACGAGTCGGTGGACTACGAGAGCGCGGCCTATATGGCGCTCGAGATGGGCATCGACCTCGAATATAAGCCCGAAAAGACGGCGGAGGACGTGCTCATCGAGGAACACGGCGCAGACGACGCGGAAAACCTCGTCGTGCGCGCTCCCGTCGTCACCGTCATGGGTCACGTCGATCACGGCAAGACGTCGCTGCTCGATAAGATCCGGAGCACCAACGTCACCGAGGGCGAAGCGGGGGGCATCACGCAGAGCATCGGCGCCTACACCGTCTCCCTCCCCGGCGACAGAAAGATCACGTTCATCGATACGCCCGGCCACGCCGCCTTCACCGCCATGCGGGCGAGAGGCGCGCAGGTCACGGATATCGTCGTGCTCGTCGTCGCCGCCGACGACGGCATTATGCCCCAGACGGTGGAGGCCATCGACCACGCCAAGGCGGCTGATGTACCCATCATCGTCGCCATGAACAAGATGGATAAACCCAACATCTCGCCCGATAAGGTCAAGCAAGGGCTCATGAACTACAACCTCGTCCCCGAGGAATGGGGCGGCGACGTCATCGTCGTTCCCGTCTCCGCCAAGACGGGCGAGGGCATCGACGAACTGCTCGAGAGCATCTACTTGCAGGCCGAAATGCAGGAACTCCGCGCCAATCCCGCGAGGAAGGCGAAGGGCGTCGTCATCGAGGCCAAGCTCGATAAGGGCAAGGGGCCGATGGCGAGCGTGCTCGTCCAGAACGGTACCCTCCGCACGGGCGACAACCTCATCTCGGGCACGACGATGGGAAGAGTCCGCGCCATGATCGACGATCAGGGCAAGACCGTCAAGGAAGCGGGGCCGTCTACGGCCGTCTCCATCCTCGGTCTCGAGGACGTCCCCAATGCGGGCGACGCCATCTTCGCCGTCGATCAGACGCTCATGAAGAAAGTGCAGGAGGAGCGCAAGAACAAGCAGCGCGAGTCCCTCGTACAGGACCGCACCAAGCTCTCCTTCGAGGATATCTTCAAGGCCGCCGAAGAGGGCGAGACCAAGAATCTCAACGTCATCATCAAGGCAGACGTGCAGGGCTCCGTCGAGGCCGTCCGTGCCTCCGTGGAGAAACTCTCCAACGAGGAGGTCAAGGTGCGCGTCATCCGCGCGGCGGCCGGCGCCATCACCGAGAGCGACGTCTCGCTCGCAGAGTCCTCCAAAGCGCTCATCCTCGGCTTCAACGTCCGCCCCGATGCCAAGGCCAAGACGATGGCCGAGCGCGCCCGCGTGGAGATCCGCATGTACCGCATCATCTACGAACTTCTCGACGAGATGGAGGCGATGATGAAGGGCATGCTCGCGCCCAAATATAAGGAGACGCTCATCGGGAAGGCGGAGGTCCGCCAGACCTTCAACGTCTCGGGCGTGGGCGTCGTCGCGGGATGCCTCGTCGTCGAGGGCAGGCTCATGCGCGGAGGCAAGCTCCGCATCTACCGCGACAACATCATGATCGTCGAGGGCAACGCCAAGACGCTCAAACACTATAAAGACGAGGTGAAGGAGATCGCCGCGGGGCTCGAATGCGGCTGTGCCATCGAGGGCTTCAACGAGGTCCGCATCGGAGACTTCATCGAGTGCTATCTCATCGAGGAGGTCAAACCCGCATGAGCAAGCGCACCGAACGGCTCGACAGCGAATTCCGCAAGGAGATCGCCGCCATCTTGTCGGGGCCTTTGAAGAACAAGGAACCCGAGCTTACGGGCATCGTCAGCGTGACGGAGGCCGACGTCGCCCCCGACTTAAAGACGGCCAAGATCTACGTCAGCGTCTACTGTGCCGATCCCGAGAAGAAGGCGCGCTCCTTTGCCGTCATCCGGGAAAACGCGGGCTTCGTCCGGCACGAACTCGCCCGCGTGATGCGCCTGCGCACCGTCCCCGAACTCACCTTCCTCCCCGACGAGAGCTTTGAATACGGTTCCAAAATGGATGAGCTCTTTGCCAAGATCAAAAAGGAAGAACCATGAATACCATCGAGGAAATCGCCCATCTCTTAAAAAATGCGAAAAGCGCGGTGATCTACACGCACATGCGCCCCGACGGAGACACGCTCGGGTGCGGAATGGCGCTTCACCGCGCTCTTTGCTGTCTCGGCGTCCGCTGTGAGGCGGTTTGCGAGAGCTTTGTTCCGCCCAAACTCGGCTTTCTCGGCGGAATGCGGGAGATCAGACAGCGGCCCACGCTCTCTCCCGACGTCGTGATCGCGGTGGACACGAGCGATCTTCCCCGCCTCGGCGCGCTCGAGGAGGACTTCCGCATGCGGGCCAAGCGGGCGGTCTCCGTCAACATCGATCATCATATTTCCAACACGCGCTACGCGAAATATAACTTCGTCCGCGATCGGGCGAGCAACGCCGAAAACGTGCTCGCGCTCATCGAGGAGTTGGGCGTCCCCGTGGAGGGCGAGATCGCCGCGTTTTTGTTGCTCGGCATGGTCACGGATTCGGGCGTCTTTTCCCACAGCGACGTCAACGGCGACACGCTGCGCGCCGCGGCCAAGGCGGTAGACGGCGGGGGAGACCTTGCCGCGACCGTCTACGAAAGCGTCAAACGTCAGACGAAGGCTCGCGCCATGCTCTATGCCGAGACGGTGGGAAAGCTCCGCTATCTCTTGGACGACCGCCTCGCCGTCGCCATCGTCTCCTTCGAACAGCTCGCGCGGCTCGGGCTCGATTCAGACGCCACCGAGGGCATCGTGGACTTCGCGCTTACGGTGGATTGTGTGGAAGTCAGCGCGTCCCTCTTCGAAATGAAGCGGGGGCAGTATAAAGTTTCCCTCCGTTCCAAGCGGACGGACGTCAACGCCGTCGCACGGACCTTCGGCGGAGGGGGGCATGTCCACGCCTCGGGCTGCATGCTCTTCGGAGAGCTCGAAGAAGTCGTGGATAAGTTGCGGTATGCCGTGTACCAGCACATGGAGGACGCATGACGGGCTTTCTTGTACTCGATAAGCGGCGGGGGGATACCTCCGCCTATCTCGTCAACCGCGTGAAGCGGCTCGTCCGCCCCGTCCTCGGGAAGATCGCCTGCGGGCACATGGGGACGCTCGACCCCCTCGCCTCCGGGGTGCTTCCCATCGGCGTCGGCGGTGCGACGCGCCTCTTTGACTACTTCCTCTCCAAGCATAAGACTTACGTCGCACGGTTCCGCTTCGGCGCGACGACGGAGACCCTCGATAGCGAGAGCGAGGTGAGGGTGGAGGGAAGGATCCCCAATGCGGAGGAGATCGAGGCGGTCTTGCCGCAGTTTACGGGCCGCATCTCCCAAGTTCCGCCTAAATTCAGTGCGCGCTGCCTCGACGGCAAGCGCGGCTACGAACTCGCGCGCGACGGCCTCGACTTCGAGCTTCCCGCAAAAGAAGTGGAGATCTATGCGATCGGATTGCGCGCCGAGACGGCTCCCGGCGAATTCGAATTCGAGATCGAATGCAGCGGGGGGACGTATATCCGCTCTCTCTCGCGCGACATCGCCGCAGCTCTGCAAACGACGGGCTACACGACGGCGATCCGCCGCACAAAGAGCGGGATCTTTTCCGAAGAACAAGCCGTCTCTATCGACGCGCTCACGCCCGAAAATTTCGAAAATTACCTCATCCCCACGGACATGGTATTGCCGTTTTCCGTCTTGGAGGTGGAGGACGCGCGATATTTCAACGGCGTGCGCATCCCCGTGGAAGCGGAGGACGGCGTCTATAAGATCACCCGCGGCGGCGAATTTTACGGCACGGGCGTCGTGGAGGGGGGCGTGCTCCGCCCCGATAAAAAACTGTGTTGAACTTCTCCTTCGGGGAAACTTTCCCCACGCCCTGCGCGCTCGTCTTGGGGGGGTTCGACGGCTTGCACCTCGGCCACAGACGGTTGCTTTCGGAGGCAAAAAAGACGGGGCTCCCCGTCGTCCTCACGGCGATGTACGGCGCCAAGGGCAGGGCGCTCTTCACGCGGGCGGAGCGAGAGTTCCTCTTCGCGCAGGCAGGCGTCTTTGCCGTCTGCGAGATGGCCTTTACCGCGCAATTTCAAAATACTTCGGCCGAGGATTTCCTCAAAATATTATTGCAGACGATTCCCGCCGAGGTCGTCGTCTGCGGCGAGGATTTCCGTTTCGGAAGGGACGCAATGGGGACGCCCGCGCTCTTGGAACGCACCGCAGGATGCCCCGTCCTCGTCCTAAATACGGTGCGGGCCCGCGCGGAGGGGAGCGAAAGTGCGCGCAAGATCTCCACGTCCGCCTGCAAGGCCTATCTCGAAGCGGGCGATCTCGGCGGGCTCAACGCCTTCCTCTTTTCGGACGGGGAGGACTTTTCCGCGAGCGCATACTTTGTGCAGGGGACGGTGGAGCACGGAAGGGAGGTGGGCCGCATCTACGGCTTTCCCACGCTCAATCTCACGCCGCCTCCCGAAAAACTGCTTCCGCCCGACGGCGTATACGGCGGGCTATGCGCGACGAAAGCGGGGAATTTCCCCTGCATTCTGAATATCGGCGCGCGGCCGACGTTCGGCGTGGAGGAGCGCAAACTCGAGGCCTATCTCGCAGGATTTTCTGGCGACCTCTATGACGAGACCGTCCGCATCTATCCCACGGAATACTTTCGGCCCATCTGCAAATTTTCCTCTCCCGAGGCTCTGAAGGAGCAGCTCGAGCGGGATAAGGCGCGGCTTTTTCTGGCGTTTCCGGAGGGCAAGCAGGCTCCGTGACGGAAGAAATTTTTGTGCATGTAGACAAAAAACGAGGCACCCATGTCTGAAGTCTGGGCTTCGAAAGAGGAAATACCTATGATCAAATTCGGCCCGAGCGGCAACTGTGAACGTTTTCATGAAGAGGGCTATGAGAGCACCGAAGAGGCGGCGTATTTCGTAAGGGAAAACGGCCTCGATTGCTTCGAATATTCCTTCGGGCGCGGCGTCCATATGACGGAAAAGAAGGCCGCGTCCATTCGCGCGGCATTTGAAAAGGAGGGCGTCGAGATCTCCGTCCACGCCCCGTATTTCATCAATTTTGCCAACCCCGACGACGAGATGGCCGCAAAGTCCTATGGCTACGTCTTGGATAGCGCCGCGATGCTCCGCGCGATGGGGGGGAGGCGGCTCGTCTTTCACCCCGCGGCGCAGGGGAAGGACCTCCGCTCCGTCGCCATGGATCGCACGCTCGACCGCTTGAAGCGCTTGCGCGACTACATCTACCTCAACGCCATGCAGGACCTCATCTTTTGCCCCGAGACGATGGGCAAGATCGCGCAGATCGGCACCGTCGAGGAGATCGTCGAGATGTGCAAGGTAGACCCCGTCTTTACGCCCTGCGTGGACTTCGGGCACGTCAACGCCCGCGAGCAGGGCAGTCTCAAGACGGCGAAAGACTACCGCGACCGCCTCGAGTACATGATCTCCGAACTCGGCTACGACCGCATGAAGGCGTTTCACGTCCACTTCTCCAAGATCCAATACGGCGCGAAGGGGGAACTCCGTCATCTCACCTTTGCGGATACCGTCTATGGGCCCGAATTCGAGCCGCTCGCCCAAGTATTGCACGAACTCGGGCTCGAACCCTACATCGTCTCGGAGTCGAGCGGCACGCAGGCCGACGACGCCATCGCGATGAAGCGGATGTATGAACAAACGACATTGCAGTAAAAAAATCGGCCGACGAGACGGCCGATTTTTTTATGCTGTTTTTGTGTTGGGCAGATGGGTGAGAACTTCTTCAAGGATCTCGCCGCGGCGCTCGATACGACGCTCAAAACAATTTCGCATTGGGAGACGGGTTATAGCGAGCCGTCGATCGACTTCGTACTTCGGGATCCTTCACGTCCGTTCAGGATGACGGAAGCCAAAGGCTGAGGATCGGCCTCGCCAACATGCAGGAAGGTCCGAGTTTCCGTTCAGCTTTCGAGC
Organism: uncultured Clostridia bacterium; assembly: GCA_947588985.1. GTDB lineage: Bacteria > Bacillota > Clostridia > Christensenellales > Borkfalkiaceae > Gallimonas. Next base: position 193,338 of record CANQBG010000001.1, on the reverse strand, counting down.
AGTTCCGAGATATAGGAGGAGAGCTGTTTTGCATAGGCTGCGTGGGCGTCCTTATAGGGGTGTCCGCCGAGCCCGTTCGCATTGGGAGAGAAGCGCTTGAAGGTGATCTTCGCATCTCCGAGCTCCGTAATCACGTCTTTGATGCTCGTGTTGACGATGGGCTCGATGCTCGCCATGCCATAGACGCAGACGATGTGGGCCTTGGGGTAGATCTCGCGCAGGTGGGTGAGGAATTCCGCATAATCCCGCTTGAACGCCGCGCGGGTATATTTATGCAAGTTGATCGCGGAGGCGTCGTTGGTGCCGAGGGCGAGAACGACGACGTCCATGTCGCGGTCGTATTCATAGGGGCGTTTGGTTTGGAAGGAGGCATAGGTGTGCAGTGTTTTCATGTTGACGCCCAGATCATAGCCGTCCGCCGCGACGCAGATGCCCGAATAGGAGACGACGGAATAGCGCGCGTCGAGCATGTCTGCCGTGAGATAGGAATAGGCGAGGCAGGCGTCGGAATTGTCGATGGCGCGCAACGCTCCCGAGCTCGCCTCGAGCAAGTTGCCGAATCCGCAGGTGATGGAGTCCCCGATGAATTCCATCCTGGGCCCGCCGCGCTCGGGGATCTTCAAAAAGCGGTCGGCATAGAAGGCGTTTACGGTGAGCCGCCCCTCATAGACCTCGCTCGACTTCACAATACGCACGGTGTGGACGCCCTCGGGAAGGTTTTCCGCGAGTACGATCTCATCGCCCGATCGGAAGGGCCCGAAGCCTTGCGAGACGCCGTCCACAAAGATATGCCCATAGATGGGCTCTACCGCGGTGAATTTGGCCTTGAGCGCGGTGCCGTAGAAGGCGACTTCGACGCCCGCCGCGACGTTATCGAGATCCAAGGCGCCCGCCGTATATTCGATGCGGCCGAATTTGTTGACGAATTCTTCCTCGAAGGAATTGATCTCCTCCGCCGTGGCCTCGCCGTAGACGAGGAGCTCGCAACTTGCCGAGACCTTCTCCTTCGCTCCCGAGACGAAGGTGGCCGAGACCGTCGTCCTTCCCGCGGAGAGGGCGGTGACGACGCCGTCTTTTCCCACGGAGACGACGGCGGGATCGGCCGCTTCATAGGTGAAGGAAGCGCCTGCGATCGCGGCCTTTTCGAGCATGGCGACGGGTTCCAATTTGACCGAGCCGTGCGCGGCGTCCCCCGCGATCAGGGTGTAGACCGCTTGGGGCAGCTCGACGGAATCGGGCACGACGGCGGGTTTTGCGCACGCGCCCACAAGAGGCAGGGAGAGGGCAAACGCCGCCGAGAGGAGGAGAGAGGCCTTGGGATGCTTCCGCTTCATACCGAGGCACCGCCTTGCGGGGATTGGAGCAAGCTCTGAATGTATTCGGTGAGCGTCTTTGCAAAGGCCGTGTGCGCCGCCGCGCTCGGATGGCCGAGGGTCGTGGTGTTGGCGGGGAAGTTCTTATAGGAGATCTTCGCGTCGTCCACGTCTGCGATGGCCTGTTCGATGCCCCGCCGCACGTCGTTGTTCGTCCCCATCATGCCATAGATGCAGACGATATGCGCCTTAGGATAGAGCTCGCGAAGATGGGTGAGAAGGGCGGCATAGTCGATGGGGAAATCCTTCTTGTAGGAAGGCTTCTTTTGCGTGATATACTCGGCGTCGTTGGTGCCGAGCGCGAGGACGACGACGTCCATGTCGCGGTCGTGGTTGTAGGGCTTGGTCGTCGCGATGGAGATGTAGTCAACGAGCTCGTTCATGCCGATGACGCCCGAGAAGCCGTTGTCGATGGTGGCGATGCCCGAGCGGGCGAGAATGGAATATCTCGCGTCGAGCGCCTTGGCGGTGAGATAGGCATAGGAGAGACAGCCGTCCGAATTGGCCGCGCTCCACCCCTCGTCGGGCTTTGCGAGAGTGGCAAATCCCGCCGTGATGGAGTCGCCCAAAAATTCCATCTTGGGGCCGCTCCTCTCGGGGATCGCAAGGAATTCCTCCGCCTCGAATCCCGCGAAGGTGATCCTGCTGTTGAAGGCCTCCGACGACTTGGAGATGTGCACCGTGTGGATGCCATCTCCGAGATTTTCGGCAAAGACGAAGGCCTCGTTTGCGGAGATCGCGGTATGTGTGCCCTCCACGCCGTCGATGTTGATGTGCGCATAGGGGGTGCCCGTGATGCGGACGTCGCCCTTTAAGTAGCTTCCGCGGAAGGCGATCTCGATGCCCGCGCCGACGTTTTCCACATGCAGCAGGCCGTTTTCAAGCTCCATCCGCCCATAGAGGTTGACGCATTTCTCGTCGAAGGAGTTGATCTCCTCTGCCGTAGCTTTGCCATAGACGCGCAGTTCGCAGCGCGCGGAGACCTTCTCCTTCGCTCCCGAGACGAAGGTAGCCGAGACCGTCGTCCTACCTGCCGCAAGCGCGGTGACGGTGCCGTCCTCCGAGACGGAGGCGACGGCGGGATCGGCCGTCTCATAGGTGAAGGAAGCGTCGGAAAGGGGGCTTCCTTGGAGGAGTGCGGCGGGCGCGAGTTTGAGGCTCCCGAGCGTCTCGTCGCCCACGATCAGGGTGTAGGAGGAGGCGGGGAAGGTGACAGAATCGGGCACGACGGCTGGCTTTGCGCACGCGCCCATGAGCAGCATGGAGAGCGTAAACGCCGCCGAAAGCGGGAGGATCGAAAGGTTTCCGTGTTTCATGAAGGGCTCCTTTTGTTTCAGAATCAGAATATATCGCTTGATTTAAGTATACTTGAATCGGGGCCGTCCGTCAAGAATTTCCACAAAAATGATAAAAATTTTTTTCGTTTTTCCAAAGCGGATTGCTTTTTACCGTCGCCTTGCCGTACGGAAGGGGGGACTGGCGGGGAAATTTGCAGCCGCTTTGGAAACGATGAAAAAAGATTTCCTTTCCGTGCGCGGGGAAAATTTTTCGCAAAAAGCCGGCTTTCCGGAGGGAAACGGGCGGCGATTTCATCGCGGAAACCGGTCCTCCCGCCTTTTTTGTCGCGAAAATGCGTCTTTTTTGCAAAAACCGTTGACTTACACGCGCGTATTTGCTATAATTGAGCTATGCAAACAGAAAAATTGCAAGCGCTTCTCACAGAGACGGGCGCGGACGCGCTCCTCATCGAATGCGATTTTCTCCGCAGATATCTCACGGACTTTTATTCCACCGACGGCTACGTCGTCATCCGCGGCGGGAAATGTACGTTCGTGGCCGATCCCCGCTACTTCGAGGCGGCGGAGCGCGTGTTGCGCGGCACGGAGACGGAGGTGACAGAGGGAAGCTATCGGGAGGCATTCGGCCTTCTTGCGGGCGTCAAGGCGCTCGGCGTTCCCTTCCCGTTTGTGCCGCTTGCCCGCGCCGAACAGCTCAAGAGCGAGGGATTTTCGCTCGTAAACTGCATGCCCGCTCTCAAAGCGGCCATGCTGATCAAGACGGAAGAGGAAATTTCCCGCATCCAAAGGGCCTCCGAGATCGCGGAGGACGCCTTTTTGCAACTCCTTCCCGCCCTCAAAGAGGGGATGACGGAATCGGAAACGGCCGCGCTGCTCGAATACAACATGCGTAGGCTCGGCGCCTCGGGCGTCTCCTTCGAGACCATCTGCGCCTTCGGGGAAAACGGGAGCATCCCGCACTACGAGACGGGCACGCGGAAGCTCCGCTTCGGGGACCCTGTCCTCATCGACTTCGGTTGCAAATTCGATGGTTATTGTTCGGACATCACCCGGACCTTCCTCTTCGGGGACGACGGGAAGCACGAGGAGTTCAAGCGGCTCCACGGCATCATCCTCGCGGCGCACGAACTCGTCAAGGAGAAGGTGTGTACCGGCATGACGGGGAAGGAGGCAGACGAGGTCGCCCGCGGCCATCTCCGCCAATACGATCTCGCGCAGTACTTCACCCATTCCTTGGGGCACGGCATCGGGCTTCAGATTCACGAACATCCCGTTCTCTCTCCCCGCGGAGAGGAAGTCCTTCAAGACGGCATGGTATTTTCCGATGAGCCCGGTATCTATCTTGCGGGCAAGCTCGGCATCCGCATCGAGGACAGTTGCTATCTGAAAGACGGCCGCGTCGTCTCGTTCATGAATAAGACGGACCGCGGCGCGCTCATCTTATAAATTTTTATCAAAAAGCCAATCATTTAAGGAGAATAAAATTATGGCACAGATCATGGCAGGCGATATTCGCAAGGGCACGACGTTCGAATACAAGAGCGGCGTCTACACCGTCACAGAGTTCCAGCACGTCAAACCCGGCAAGGGCGCGGCGTTCGTCCGCACGACGCTCAAAAACGTCGTCACAGGGCAAGTCCTCTCCGACGAGACCTTCAACCCCACGACAAAGCTCGAGACGGCGCAGGTCGAGACCAAGAAGATGACCTATTCCTACAACGACGGCGAGTTCTACTACTTCATGGACGACGAGTTCAACATGACGCCCCTCAACCACGATCAGGTGGAGGACGCCCTCCGCTATATCCGCGAGAACGACGTCGTCACCGTCCGCTTCCTCTACGACAAGGCCTTCTCCGTGGAGCCCGAGAACTTCGTCGAACTCAAGGTCGTCGAGGCGGAGCCCGGCGTGAAGGGCAACACGGCCACCAACGTCACCAAGGCCGCCAAAGTGGAGACGGGAGCCACCTTCCAGGTCCCCATGTTCGTCGAAGAGGGCGACACCATCCGCATCGACACCCGCACGGGCGAGTACATGTCGAGAGTGTAACCTCATGAAGTTTGTCGCACAGCGTGTGCTTCGTGCGTCGCTTTTCGTAGACGATGCGCCCGTTTCCGAAATCGGATGCGGGCTTGTCGTTTATTTCGGCGTAAAGGCGGGAGACGGCGAGGCCGCCGCCGAAAAATGTGCGGACAAGCTCGCAAACCTCCGCATCTTCGAGGACGGAGAGGGGAAGATGAACCGCTCCGTGAAGGACGTGGGGGGCGAGATCCTGTTCGTCTCGCAGTTTACGCTCTATGGCGACGCGCGCCGGGGCAACCGCCCGAGCTTTTCGGAGGCCGAGCGCCCCGCGCGGGCGAACGATCTCTATGAATACGCCGCCTCCTGCCTTGCGATGCACGGCGTACCCGTCAAAAAGGGCGTGTTCGGCGCGGATATGCGCATCGAACAGGTCAACGACGGGCCCGTCACGATCATTTACGAAACGGACGGCATTTCACGATAGAAAAATACAAAGGGGAGCCAATGAAACTCATCTATCTCGGGACCGCGGCGGCCGAGGGCGTGCCTGCCGTATTTTGCAATTGTCCGGTCTGCACGGAGGCGCGTCGGTTGAAGGGAAAAAATCTCCGCACGCGCGCGCAGGTCGTTTTCGACGGGGAACTCTCCATCGACTTCCCGCCCGACGCCTATGTGCATGCCGCCCTGCACGATTTCGATCTCTCCGGCATCCGATATCTCCTCGTGACGCATTCGCATATGGATCACTTCTATGCGAGCGATTTCGTGTTGCGGGGAGGCGTGTATGCCCACGAAATGACTTCGCCCACCCTCGAGATCTTCGCCAATGCGGAAGTGCTCGAGATCTATGCGGAGCAGACCCGCCGCGAACAGCAGAAGGAGGTCAAAGACGCCATCCGTCTCCACACGATCCATCCGTTTGAGCGGTTTTCCTTTGGAGATTACACCGTTCTTTCGTTGGCCGCATGCCATTCCTCGCGGGAGCCCATGCTGTATTATATCGAAAAGGACGGCAAGCGCGTGTTGCACCTGCACGACAGCGGCCCGCTCCCCGAGAGCACATGGCAGGCCCTCGGGGGCCTCGAGGGGCGCCTCGACCTCATCAATTTCGACTGCACCTTCGTGCACCGCGAGACGTATGCGGGGGCGCGCCACATGGGATTGGATGAAAATATGCGCACCTTCGATCGGCTTGCGGCCATGGGGCTCGCGGATGAACGCACCAAGAAGGTCATCACCCACTTTTCCCACAATTCTTATCCCACCGAAGAGGCGCTTTTGCGCGCAGAGCGAGAATACGGCGTGATCGCCGCCTACGACGGCATGACGCTCGAGATCTGACTTGCGGAGGACGTATGGGACTGTTTTCCCGGATCAAAGAATTTTTTACGAGAAGAAGGCGCAAGCCCGTATTGGGATTGGCGCTCGGCAGCGGCGGGGCCAAAGGGATGGCCCATCTCGGCGCGCTGAAGGCATTTGAAGAGGAGGGCATTTCCTTCTCCGTCGTCTCGGGGGCGAGTATCGGCTCGATCGTCGGCGCGCTCTACGCCAAGGGCTATTCCTCGCGGGATATGGTGGCCATCGTCGAGGGGCTCAATCGCCGGGAATTTGCCAAAAATCTCAAACTCTTCTCCGACCTCGGCTTTGCGGAGAGCTTTTTGGAACAGTATCTCGAGGGGGATTTCTCCACCCTCAAACTCCCGTTTGCCGCATGGGTGACGGCGGGAGATACCAATGAGGGGCTCGCGATGCGGGAGGGCAAACTTGCCCGCGTGCTCACGGCCTCCGCCGCCATTCCGCCCTTCTTCCGCGCCGTGGAGATCGACGGGAAAAAGTATTACGACGGCGCCTTCTCCAATGCCGTCCCCGCCGAAGTGTGCCGGGAGATGGGTGCGGACGTCGTCGTGGGCATCGACCTCGCCGCCGTGATCACGCCCGAGGAAGAGAAGGGGATCTTCGCTCGGCTGTTCGATACCGCGGTGAGCTATGTGCGCCCCGTGCATTATACGGAGGACTGCCGTACCCGCGGCTATACGGCGACGGACGTCATGCTCTGCCCCGATCTTCGCGGCCTCAAGGCGACGGATATCGATAAAAATTCCATGAACGCCATGTTCGACGCCGGCTATACTGCCGCCAAGGAGCGGATGGGGGAGATCAAGCAAGCCATCGAGGAGGCTTCGCACCGTGTCAGAAAGCATCAGAAGGCGAAAGGATCCCGATCATAAGGCCTTTGTCCGAAACGTCATCCGGCTTTCCGTGTCCTTCGTCTTGATGACGATCATCGGGCTCATTGCCTATTTCGTACCCTACCGCTCTACGCTGTCCGCCTATCGGCTTCCGGCGCGCGCGGAGGGCGAGTTTCGTCTGCACTTCGTCTCCGTGGGGCAGGGCGACTGTACGATCGTGGAATTTCCCGATGGGGACTGTCTGATCGTGGACGGCGGCGACGGCTCCTTCGAGCACACCAATCGCCTGTGCCACTATGTCAACGGGCTCAACGCCGGGCGGATCTCCCTGCTCGCCACCCATTCCGACGTCGATCATTGGGGCGGATTTCCCGCGCTCCTCGAGTTTTTGCCGGTGGACGCGGTGTATCTCCCCGGGGAGGAGAGCGACTTTTCGGAAGTCGTCGAGGCGGCCCAAAAGAGCGGCGTCGCCATCGAACAAATTTCGCGCTACAAGACCTTTACCGACGGGTCTGCCGCTTATGCCGTCTGCCTTTCTCCCCGTTCTTTGGAGGAGGAAGCGCACGGCAACGACGTCTCCGTCGTCTTATATCTTCGCTACGGAGATACTTCCGCCCTCTTGAGCGGGGATATCTCGGCAGCGCGAGAGAATTTGCTCCTCAGGGAATATGCGCTCGACGAGACCATCTTCGACGCGGGCGACGCCTCCGTGCGTCTCGACGTGGATATCCTCAAGGCCGCGCACCACGGTTCTTCGGCGTCCTCCTCCGAGAAGTGGCTCTCGGCGCTCTCGCCCGAGGTCGCCGTGATCTCCTGCGGGAAGGGAAACGTCTACGGCCATCCCGCGGCGGAAGCGGTCGAGCGGCTCTCCGCCTACGCCACGATCTACAGAACGGACGAATGCGGCGATATTCTCATCACCATGAACGGGACGGGCTACACCGTCCTCACGAATTACGCGAGGTAGTTATGAAGATCACCACGAGCGGCGAATCGCACGGAAAGGGGCTCTTTGCCATTCTTGAGGGAGTTCCCGCGGGGCTTTCTCTCGACCTTTCCGCCATCGACTGCGCCCTCTTGCGGCGGCAGAGCGGCTACGGAAGGGGGGCGCGGCAACGCATCGAGCAAGATCGCGTCGAGATCCTCTCGGGGGTCCGCGACGGGACGACGCTCGGAAGCCCTCTCACGCTCGCCGTTTGGAACCGCGACTATGAGAATTGGAGGGAGGTCATGGCGCCCGAGGGGTGCGATACGGCAAAGCGCAGACTGACCGCCGTGCGGCCGGGACACGCCGACCTTTCCGGCATGCGCAAATTCGGGCAGACCGACGCGCGCAACGTCCTCGAGCGGGCCTCCGCGCGGGAGACGGCGATCCGCGTCGCCGCGGGCGAGGTGTGCCGGCAACTCTTACGGGCGCTCGGCGTCGAGATCGCGGGCTACGTCCGCTCCGTCGGAAGCGTTTCCGACGAAAAGGAATATGCGTTCGAAGAACTTTCCCGCCGCGAGTCCACGCTCGGCATGATGGATGAAGGGGTTGCCGCCCGTGCAAGAGCGGAGATCGACGCCGCAAAGGCGGCGGGCGATACCCTCGGCGGGGTGTGCGAACTGCGCGTAAAGGGCCTCAAGAGCGGATTCGGGAGTTGCATGACATATGCGGAAAAGCTCGACGCCCGCCTCGCCTTCGCCATGATGAGCGTACAGGCCGTCAAGGGCGTGGAAGTGGGGCTCGGCTTCGAGGCCGCAACGCGCCGCGGAAGCGAAGTCCACGACGAAATCTACAAGGGCGAGAGATATTTCAGAAAGACCAACCGTGCGGGGGGCATCGAGGGCGGCATGTCCAACGGGGAGGAGCTCGTCCTCCGCGCCGCCATGAAGCCCATCCCCACCCTCATGTGCGGTCTCCAAACGGTGGATACGCAGACGGGACTTCCTGCCGTCGCCGCGCCCGAACGGAGCGATGTGTGCGCCGTCACGGCATGCGAAACCGTCTTGGAAGCCGCGATCGCGTCCGTCCTCGCGGAGGCCGTCTTGGAGCGGCTCGGCGGGGATACCGTGGCAGAACTCGCGGATCGCTACGGGAGGCTTCCCGTATGAGGACCATCCCCATCATCACGGCGCGGGAGAGGACGGAGAGCAAGGTGATCTGCCGCCAACATGTCTTTTCCGCCGTGCTCGCCCCCATGCGGGAACAACTGCTCGCGGGCGGCGGCATCGTATTCACCGATTCCAACGTTGTACGGCTTTATCAAAGGCAAATTTCCCGCGCGCTCGAAGGCGTGCCCGTCTTTGTCATGGAGGCGGGAGAGGAAAATAAAAACGAGACGACGCTCTTTGCGCTCCTTCGCGCGATGGCGGAGGCGGGGCTTCGGCGCAACTCCACGCTCATCGCCCTCGGCGGCGGCGTGGTGGGGGATCTCGGCGGCCTTGCGGCAAGCCTCTATATGCGGGGGATCTCCTGCATTCAGATCCCCACGACGCTCCTCGCGCAGGTGGATAGTTCTGTGGGCGGCAAAACGGCCGTGGACTTTTGCGGGGTGAAGAACCTCGTCGGCGCCTTCAAACAGCCCGCCTATGTCTATGTCGATCGCGTCTTTTTGAAAACGCTGCCCCGCCGGGAGCTCCGCTGCGGGCTCGGAGAGATCATCAAGCACGGTGCGCTCTCGCGGCCGCTCTTTGAGAAACTCACGTCCGCACCCGACCTCTTCGATCTCGGATTTCTCGCGGAGATCGTCCCCGAGAATATTTGCGTCAAGGCCGGAATCGTCCCAAAAGACCCTCTCGAAAAGGGCCTGCGCAGGTGCCTCAACCTCGGCCACACCACCGGCCACGCCATCGAGCTCTCCTCGGGGCTCTCGCATGGAGAATGCGTGCTCTGGGGTCTGCTCTTCGAGAGCGGACTTGCGGCGCGGCATTTTGAGGCGGACGCGCGCTTCCTGCAAGACCTCAAAACGCTCTGCTTTTCCGCACTCGAAAGCCGTGAGAGGCCCACACTCGACCTCACACAGGCACTGCGCGATAAGAAGAACATGGCGGCGGGGGAGGTGACGCTCACGGTGCCCGTCGCTTTGGAAAGATATGAAATTCTGCGCCTCTCCTATGCCGAATACGAGAGGGAACTTCGGGAGGTCGGAAAGAGGCTATGTTAAATCTCGCCGTAGTCGGGAAGGATGTGTCCGCATCCGGAAGCCCCGCCATCCATACCTTTCTTTTGGAGCGTCGGTTCAAGACGCAATGCCGCTATGAAAAGGTGAGCATCGCGCCCGAGCAGTTCGAGGCGCTGGCCGAAGAGCTCTTTGCCCGGTTCGACGGATTCAACGTCACCATCCCGTTCAAAGGGGAGATCATCCCCCGCTTGAAGGAACTTCGCGGGGACGCGGCCACCTTCGGCGCGGTGAACACCGTCGTCTCCAAGCCGCGCATCGGCTATAACACCGATGGATACGGCTTCATGCTGATGCTCGAAAATGCGGGCTTCGACGTGAAAGGGAAATCCGTCCTCGTGCTCGGGGCGGGGGGAGCCGGCAGGAGCTGCATCAAAAAACTCTGCGAAGGGGGTGCGAACGTCTTTGCCTTCGAGCGCGACGGTGCGCGCCTTGCAAAAGTCTATGCGGAATTCGGCGGCTTCACGCCGCTTTCTGAGGTCCCCGTGCGCAAATTCGACTTCCTTTTGAACTGTACGGGCGTCGGCATGCACAACACGGAGGGCGCGCTTCCCGCTTTACGATACGATACGGGGGAGACGGACACCGCGGAACGACTTTTGAAGGAATGCGGGGCGGCCATCGACCTCATCTATACGCCGCCGCGCTCGGAATTTTTGCGCGTGGCGGAAAGGTACGGAAAGCCGGTGGAAAACGGCGAAGCCATGCTCTTCTATCAGGCCTATATGGCAGACTGCATCTTTCTTTCCGAGCCCGCAGACGCAAAAGAGGCGGGCAGACTGTGGAAGCAATACAGGGAGGTATCATCATGAAATTTTTGGTGCTCAACGGCGTCAACCTCAATCTCACGGGAAGGCGCGAGAATGCGATCTACGGCGAGGCTACCCTCGAAGAGATCGAGAAGGAGCTTGCGGCCTTCGCGGAGGCGCACGGTCACAGCGCGGACTTCTTTCAGAGCAATTGCGAGGGCGACCTCTGCGCGGCTATTCAGGATGCCGAGGGGAAGTACGATGGGATCGTCCTCAATGCGGGCGCCTACACGCACTATTCCTACGCCATCCGCGACGCGATCGCGGCAGTCACCGTTCCCGTCGTCGAGGTGCATATGAGCAATGTGCACGCGCGCGAGGAGTTCCGCAGAAATTCGGTGTTGACCCCCGTCTGCAAGGGGGAGATCCTCGGCTTCGGCAAATACAGCTATTTTCTTGCATTGGAGAGTTTTTGGTTATGAATATCGTACTTTGCGGCATGATGGGCGTGGGCAAATCGAGCGTGGGCATCCGCATTGCCGAGCTCACGAAGTGGAGATGGTATGATACCGATATCGTCATCACCGATCGCTTCGGCAGGATCTCCGACCTCTTCGAATACTATGGAGAGGCGCACTTCCGCTCGCTCGAGACGGAGATCGTGCGCGAACTCGCGGATCGGGACGAGCTCGTCATCTCCACGGGCGGCGGCCTCATCCTCAAGCCCGAAAACAGCGAGCTCTTGAAGCGAAACGGCAAGATCTTCTTTCTCCGCGCGAGCTTCGAGACGCTCTTGACGCGCGTCCGTGCCGATGAGACCCGTCCGCTCCTCAAGGATACGGGCAAGACGGCGGAACGCCTCGAAGAGCTCCTCGCGTGGCGCACGCCGATCTACGAGGCCGTTGCCGATTTTATCGTGGATACCGACGGGAAAACGGTGGACGACGTCGCACAAGAAATCGTAAGCAAGGCGGCTTCGGTGTGAAAAGGGTCCTCGTAACCGGCGGAACAAGGGGGATCGGGCTCGCCATTGTCAAGGCCTTTTCGGAGAGGGGGGATCTCGTCACGGCGACCTATTCTTCCGACGAATCCGACCGCCTGTATGCCGAAACCCTGTGCCCAAACGTGCAATTTCTGAAGGTGGATTCCGCGAAGGAGGAGGAGCTCATCGCGCTCTTCGCGCAACTTTCTTCACTCGATGTCCTCGTGCTGAATGCCGGCGTCTCGTCGTTTGCGCAAATTCAGGATATTTCGCAGGCGGAATATCGCCGCGTGATGGACGTCAATTTCGGCGGGGCGCTGTTTGCCTGCAAGCATGCCCTCAAAAAACTCTTCGTGCGGGGCGGGAGCATCGTCGCCGTGACCTCCGTCTGGGGAGAGCGGGGGGCGAGTTGTGAGAGCCTGTATGCGGCCTCCAAAGCCGCCGTCGCCGCGCTCATCCGTTCGCTTGCCAAGGAGCTCGCGCCCGCGGGTGTGACGTGCAACTGCGTGAGCCCGGGCGTCGTCGATACCCGCATGAACGCAAAATTTTCGGAGGAAGAGCTCGAAACCTTAAAAGGGGAGATCCCGCTCGGAAGATTCGCCCGTCCCGAAGAGATCGCCGCCGCCGCGGTGTTCCTTTCCGAGCAGCCCTACATCACGGGGCAGGTGCTCACCGTAGACGGCGGATTCACCCTTTAAGCGCGCAAATTTCGTAAAAAAAGGCGGGATTTTCGGGGGCTTATGGTCGGAAAAATTGAAAAAAAGTTAAAAAATTTCCTCAGATATCGAAGGAAATTTTTTTCTTTTCGACGAATATATAGAGTGATGAACGGAAAAGAAATCACATTCGAAAAAGAAGCTGCGTTCCTCTCTCCCTACGCGAAGAAATCCGCCGATACGCGCGGAAGGTTGCGGGAGGAGGAGCCTTGCCCCATGCGCACGGATTTTCAGCGCGACCGCGACCGGATCATCTACTCCAAGGCCTTCCTGCGCCTCAAGAACAAGACGCAGGTCTTTTTTGCGCCCGACGGAGATCACTACATGTCGCGGCTCACGCACACGCTCGACGTCTCGCAGATCGCCCGCTCGCTTGCCCGCTGTCTTTCGCTCAACGAGGACCTTGCGGAGGCGATCGCGCTCGGGCACGATCTCGGCCACACGCCCTTCGGACATGTGGGGGAGCGCCTTCTCAATTCGCTCTGTCCCACCGGTTTCCGTCATTCCGAACAGTCCCTGCGCGTCGTCGATCTCTTGGAGAAGGACGGCCGGGGGCTCAACCTCACCTATGAGGTGCGCGACGGCATTTTGAATCACGGCAAAAACGGCAGACCCGCCACGCTCGAAGGGGTCGTCGTCTCCCTTGCAGACAGGATCGCCTACATCAATCACGACATCGAGGACGCCATCCGCGCGGGGTGCGTGAAGGAGAGCGAACTTCCCCCGGGCCCCGTGAAGGTGTTCGGAAGGGACACCTCCTCCCGCATCAACACGGCCATCTGCGATATCTGCGCCGAGTCGGAGGGGAAACCCTATGTCCGGATGTCCGCCGAGAAGCAGGAAGCGCTCGATGAACTCCGCGCCTTCATGTTCGACCGCGTCTATGAGCACGCCAATGAGCTCATTCAGGAAAGTGCGGAACGGATGCTTCGGGCGCTCTATACATATTTTATGGAAAATCCCGCCGCGCTCCCCGTCCTCTATCGGGAGACGGCCAAGACGGATGCGCCGCGCGCCGTGTGCGATTATCTCTCCTCCATGACCGATAAATACGCCATCGGGATCTTCAAAGAGCTCTTCGTGCCGCGGGAGGGGAGCGTATGACGGGCAAGAGCGAGTTTACCGAATTTGTCCGCGTGCTGAAGGAAAAAAACGACATTATCGAAGTCATCGGCTCGTATGTAAAGTTAGAAAGAAGGGGATACCAATATTGGGCGTGCTGCCCCTTTCATCACGAAAAGACGCCCTCCTTTGCCATCAACGGCGCAGACAAGTTCTACCACTGTTTCGGCTGCGGGCGTTCGGGCGACGTTATCACTTTTATAAAAGAATACGAGAACGTCGATTTCATGCAGGCCGTGCAGCTGCTCGCCGCCCGCGCGGGGCTGGAAGTTCCCGCCTACGACGACAGGGCCGCCGAGGAAGCCGCCGCCAAGAAAAAAAAGCGGGACAGGCTCTCTGCGCTCATGAAAACGGCGGCGCGGTTTTATCTCAACAATCTCTATTCGGGAAGGGCCGCAGAGCACCTCGACTATATCGCCAAGCGCGGTCTCACGAGCCCCGTCCTCCGCAAGTTCGGGATCGGCGCCTCCCTCGATTACGCCGGCCTTCCCGCCCATCTGCTCGCCAACGGCTTCACGCCCGAGGAGTGCGTGGAGAGCGGGGCCTGTACGCGGACGGAGGAGGGGAGGCTCATCGACGCAGAGGGCGGTCGCCTCATCATTCCCATCATCGACCAGCTCGACGACGTCATTGCCTTCGGCGGCAGGGTCATGAAGCCCACCGACCGCGCGAAGTATAAAAATACGCGGGAGACCGTCCTCTTCAACAAGAGCAAGACGCTCTTCAATATCAACCTCGTCAAGAAGGAGAAGCGGCTCGGGAATCTCTCCAATCTCATCATGGTGGAGGGGTACATGGATACGATCTCCCTCTATCAGGCGGGATTTCACAACGTCGTTGCGAGCATGGGTACCTCCCTCACGAAGGAACAGGCCCGCCTCGCCAAGCGGTATACCGACAACGTCCTCATCAGCTACGACGGCGACTTTGCTGGCCAGCACGCCAATCTCCGCGGCCTCGATATCTTAAAGGACGAAGGGATCAAAGTGCGCGTCGTTCCCATGCCCGAGGGGCTGGATCCAGACGACGTCGTACGCCAAATGGGCCCCGAAGGCTACCGGGACTGCCTCGAAAAGGCTATGCCGCTCATTGATTTCCGGTTGCTCTCCGTGCGCCGCAAATACGACCTCTCCGACCCCTATGCGCGGCGGGATTTCGTGAAAGAATCGCTGGAAGTTCTGAAGGAAGTAGAGAGCGCGGCCGAGCGGGAAGAGCTCCTCGCCCGGCTCTCTGCGAGTTCGGGCATCAGCCAGACGGCGCTCCTGCGCGACCTCGAACAGACGCCGTCCAAGCCGCAACAGCCCTCCGAGCCCGTCCGTCCGTCCGCCAAACGGGAGACGGTCACGGGCGGAATGCGCGCGGCCCGCTTTGTGCTCGCGGCCTGTTTGCTGTCCAAACCGTATGCCGCCGCCTGCGATCTCGCTTCGGTGGAGTTTGCGGATGAAGAACATCGCGCCATTGCCGCGTATATCCTGCGCGGAAGGGCGGAAGGGGGCGTGCGTCCGGCCGGGCTCTTCGACCTCATGGACCCCGACGGCGAGCTCTCGGAGGTATTGAATCTCGACTACGGCGACAACCTCGAGGGGCCCGTTGCCGAAAAATATTTTCAGGATAGCCTTGCGTCTCTCGAGATCTCTTCGCTTCTCTCCAAGAAGGCCGAAGCGGCCGCGCGGTTCGACTCCGCGGGGTCCGACGAGGAGCGCACGGAGATTTTACGGCAAATCGACGAATACAATAAAAAAATCAACCGAATGAAGAAAACTATCGGAGGAAAAGCATGAACGTAACCGACGAAAAACTGAATGAACTCATTGAGAGCATTGCCGCGGAATATCGGATGAAGGGCAGCATTTCCACCAATGCCCTCTGCGACGCGCTCGAAAAGTTCGACCTCGAACCCCAGCAGTACGATCAGGTGTACAAGATGCTTCCCGAGATGGGGGTGAGCATCTACGATGAGGATGAGCGGGACAAGGAGCTCTTCGAGCAGGCCCTCTCGGACATCGGGCTCGACGACCCCGTCAAGATGTATTTGAAAGATATCGGCCGTGTGCCCCTTCTTTCGGGCGATGAGGAAGTGGAACTCGCACGCAGGATGCAGGAGGGGGACGAATCGGCTAAACGCCGGCTCTCCGAGGCCAATCTCCGCCTCGTCGTCTCCATTGCGAAGCGCTACGTCGGGCGGGGCATGCTCTTTTTGGACCTCATCCAGGAGGGAAATCTCGGCCTTATGAAGGCCGTCGAAAAATTCGATTATCAGAAGGGCTTTAAGTTCTCGACGTATGCGACGTGGTGGATCCGCCAGTCCATCACCCGCGCCATTGCCGACCAAGCCCGCACCATCCGCATTCCCGTCCACATGGTGGAGACCATCAATAAGCTCACCCGCATCTCGCGCATGCTCTTGCAGGAAAACGGCCGCGAGCCCCTTCCCGAAGAGATCGCGGAGGCCATGGGCATCGACGTGCAGCGCGTGATGGAGATCCAAAAGATCGCGCAGGACCCCGTCTCGCTGGAGACGCCCATCGGGGAAGAGGAGGATTCTCACCTCGGAGACTTCATCGAGGACGACAAGACGCAGACCCCGGGGGACAGCGTCACCTATATCATGCTCAAAGAACAGCTCCTCGGCGTCCTCGATACCCTCACTCCCCGCGAGGAAAAGGTGCTCCGCCTCCGCTACGGCATCGACGACGGCAAGCCTCGCACCCTCGAGGAGGTCGGCAAGGAGTTCAATGTTACCCGCGAGCGCATCCGGCAGATCGAGGCCAAGGCGCTCCGCAAGCTCCGCCATCCCTCGCGGAGCAAGAAACTCAGAGATTTCCTCAACTGATGAAAGAACGCATCGCGCACATCTGCTCCCTGTTGCCCCGTGCCCGCGTGTTTGCCGACATCGGTTGCGACCACGGCTATATGACGCGCTATATGCTCGAAAATTGCCTCTGCGAACGGGCGTATATCTCGGATATCAGCGCAGAATCTCTCCGGAAGGCAGAGACGCTCCTAAAAGATGAGATCGCGGCGGGCAGGTGTATCCCCGTCGTGGCGTACGGCATGGAGGGGCTTCCCGAGCCGTGCGACTGCGTCCTCATCGCGGGGCTCGGCGGCGAGGAGATCGTGAAGATCCTCGAACGGGCGTATCTTCCGCCGCGCTTTGTTTTCCAGCCCATGAAGAACAGCGAAAAGCTCCGCCGCTATCTCGTGGCGCACGGCGCGAAACTCGAGCGGGATTTTACCTTTTGCGAGGGGACCGTGCGGCGCAAGTATTACGATGTGATCCTGGGCCGTGCCGCGGGTGGGGATACCTATTCGGAGCGGGAATTCCGCTTCGGGCGGGACAACCTCAACGGAAATTCACCCTATCCCTTCCTGTATCGGGCGAGGGAGGAATTGGAAAAGACAGAGGCGCGGCTGCGGGCTGCCATGCAGGGCGGCAGCAGAGAGGCGCTTCTCAAACGAAAAACAGAATGGGAGGAAGTTATCCATGAAATTGAAAGAACTCTATGAACTCATCGACGGATTCGCGCCCTTCGCGCTCTCCGAGGAATATATCGGGCGCGGCGCGTATGACAACAGCGGGATCATTCTCGACTGCGGAAAGAACGTGAAAGGCGTGCTGTTTTCTCTCGATCTCTCCATGCGGGCCATAGAAGCGGCCAAGGAGGCGGGTGCGAATTGCATCGTAACGCATCATCCCGGGATCTGGGAGGCCGTCAAACAGCTCAACGGCGCCGCTTCCCCCAAGATCACGGCGTGCATTCAGGCGGGGATCTCCGTCATCTCCGCGCATCTCAATCTCGACGCCGCCGAAAACGGGATCGACGAATGGCTGATGCGGGGGCTGGGCGGCGAGACGCCGCTCGCCTGCATGGAGGAGCTCTCCAAGGGGGCCTACGGCCGCGTCTATGACGTGAAGGAATGCTCCATGAAGGTCTTTTCGGAGCGCACGGCGCAGATCTTCCGCACCAAGAAGATGCTCGTCTATGGCAATGCGCCGGTGAAGCGCGTCGCAAGTTTTTGCGGCGGGGGATTTACATATTCCGCGGTGGATTTCGCCCTGTCCAACGGCGCGGACACCTTGGTCTCCTCCGACGCCAAGCACCATCTCATCACGGAGGCCGTGGAGCGCGGCCTGAATGTGATCCTGCTCACGCATTATGCCGCCGAGAACTACGGGTTTTCCCGCTTTGCGGACGTCGTCCGCCGCAATGTCAAGATCCCGGTCACGACCTTTGCGGACGACCGCTATCTCTGATCCACCCTAAAATGACTGCAAAAAATTCCTGTAGGAGAGTGATTATATGCCGGTATCAAACGAATTGTTGGAATATCAACAGCTGGATGGCGAGTTGAGGAAGATCGAGCAGGAGCTCGCCTCAACGGAGGAATGGAAGAAGTTTTCGCAGGCGAAAAAATTCATCGATTCCGCACAAGTGCGCCTCGAAAGCCTCGATAAGCACGCCATGGAGCTCCGTACCCTCCGCGACGATCTCGCAAACCGCGCGGAAGAGATGACCAAGACGATCGCGGAATACGCCGATCTCGACGAGATCCTCGAGGAGAGCGGCGGGGATATTTCCTTCTATAAGAAGAACGCGCAATCCCTTCTCGAAAAACTGCGCAACGTCAAAGGCGAACTCAACAAACTGCTCAGCGAAGTCAATTCCGTCTCCGAGGAGTTCAAAAAACTCAAGGAGCAGACCATCGCGATGCAGAAGCAGCGCAAAGAGTACAACGAGAAGTTCAAAAAACTGCGCGACGCCAGAGCCGAGGAGGTAAAGAACCTCTCCGCCAAGCTCGACGCCGTCTCCAAAAACATCGCGCCGCCCATTCTCGAGCGCTACAAGCAAAAGCGGAAGGAGCGCATCTTCCCCATTGTCGTGCCGCTCAAAGGGGATTTCTGTATCTGCGGATTCGAATTCCCCAAGTATCATCAGAGCGAGCTCGCGGGCGGGAACGTCGTCGAATGTGAAAATTGCCGCAGATTTGTCTATAAACCCTGAACCGGATCACGCGGCCGCATCATACAATGCGGTATGCAGTCTGTTCTCGCCGTCATCGACCTAAAAGCTGTTCGCCACAACGCCCGTCTGCTTTCCGGGATCGCGGGGCGGCCGTATTTCGCCGTCGTAAAAGACGATGGCTACGGCCATGGCGCCGCCGAAATCGCCCATGCGCTCGCCGCAAATGCCGCGGGGTTTGCCGTAGCTACGGCGCGGGAGGGCGCGCAGCTTCGGATCGCGGGCGTCACCCATCCCATCTTGATCTTTACGCCTCCTCTTACGCGCGAGGAGGCGTTTCGCATGGCGGCCTACGACCTCACGGCGTCCGTCGGCTCCCTCCGAACGTTGCGCCTCGTCGAACCCTATGGGCTCGCGGCGCACATTGCCGTCAACACGGGGATGAACCGCTACGGCGTTTTGCCCGGGGAGGCGGGCGCGCTTGCGCGCAGGGCGAAGGGGCGCGTGCGCGTGACGGGGGTGTATTCCCACCTGTACGCGCCCGAAAACGACGCGATCCGAGCGCGGCAGACGGCGGATTTTTTGCGCGCGGAGGAGGCGGTGAAGCGGGTGTTTCCCGCGGCGAGAGGGCATCTCTCCGCGACGGGCGGCGTGCTCGCGGGGGCGGTTTCCGACATGGTGCGCCTCGGCATCGGGCTCTATGGGTATGTCCCGGACGGCTTCGAAGATCCCGGCCTACGCCCCGCCATGCGGGTGTATGCGACGGTCTGCGACGTGAGAAAGCAATACGGCGCGGGCGCAGGCTACAATGTTACCGACGGCGCATATGCCGACGTGCACACCTTGCGCCTCGGCTACGGCGACGGTTTCTTCCGCGAGAGCGGGCCGTGCATCGGAAAACTCTGCATGGACGCCTGTATCGCGCCGGGGCGGGAGAAGATCGGGCGGCGCGTGGTCGTCTTGAAAAATGCCGCACAGTATGCCGCCGCGCATCGTACCACGGCCTACGAAGTGCTCGTCGCCATCGGGACAAAGGCGGAGCGGCGATATCTCGATCCTTAAAAGAACCTCCGATCGGCCGCGGTCGGAGGTTCTTCATGATATCCGGGCCCTTCGTGCAGCGGGCGTTTGCGGCGAAAGTATCATCCTCGCGGAAAGAGCGCGATTTCGCAAGGCGTTTGACTTGACAGTGTGCGGCAAGTATGGTATAATAATGCCCGTTAAGGAATCTCTTTGGGGGAGAGACGCATGTTAAACGAATTACCCAAAAAGAAGAAGGAGCGGGATTTTTCCCATCCGAGCCGTTGGCAACTCTTCTATCGCACGCAATGGGAGTGCTTCCGCCGTTCGGTCACGGTATATCTCATGTATTTATTCATGAGTCTGCTGGCCCTCGCCTGTCAGGCGATCCCGAACGAGATCGTGTCCATTGTACTCGGCTGCATCTGTATTTTAGGGGGTGCGGCCTTCGATTTCCACCTGTGTTACAACTTCGCGAAGGCGCATTACGACGCGTTCCTTACCGGGGAATTGCATAGAAAGAATGCGCTCTTCGGGATCCAATCGGGAGGCAATCACCGCCCCGAGCGCGAATACCGCGTGTGGAAGGGATTTTTGATCGGCTTCTACACGGGGCTCCCCGCGATCATCCTCGGCCTTGTGCTCGGCTCGCTCGACGCGACGCTCGGCACGCCGTATATGGGCCCGCTTTGGGCCTATACGGGGTTTGCGCTCCTCATGTTTGCGGGATGGGCGATCATGCCGCTCACTTGGTTCGGAGGCGGGAGCGCGGAGGTCGGCCTCGGCGTAAGCGGCTTTTGGGCCATCTTCATGGCGCTTCTGCCCATTTTGGTCAGCGGGATCTCCTATATCATCGGCGCATGGGTGGAGCGGCGCGACCGGGAACGCACGGTGGCGCGAGAAAAGGAGATCAAGGAAGCGGCCGAACGCGCGAGTGCGGAGCAAGCGGCCCGCGCGGATATCCGTGCCGAAAAGCGCAAACTTTCCAAAAAGAAATGAGGATCATCGCAGGAAAACATCGCGGAAGGGTGCTCGCGGAATTCCGCGGGCAGGACATCCGGCCGACGGCGGACAGGGTCAAGGAATCGCTCTTTCAGATCCTGTCCGAGCGGCTCTATGGCGCACGGGTGTTAGACCTCTTTTGCGGGAGCGGCGCGCTCGGTCTCGAGGCGCTCTCGCGGGGAGCGGGCTTTGTCGTGTTCAACGATCTTTCGGCGGAGAGCCTTGCCGTCTGCAAAAAAAATCTCGCTGCCTTAAAGGAGACGGGAGAAGTATACCGCCTCGATTTCCGCGTCTTACTGCGCTCCGTTGCGGGGAAATTCGATTTGATTTTTTCCGATCCGCCTTACCGGGAACAGTTTACGGAGGAAGTTTTGGAGATCGTTGCGGAGCGGAACTTATTGCGGCCGGGCGGGCGCGTCATTTCGGAGAGCGAGCGGGAAGAGCGCGCGCCGGCGGGATGGACGATTGCCGATTTCCGTAGCTACGGAAGGACAAAAATCACGATGTTCGAGAGGCAGATATGAAAAAATGTATCTTTGCGGGCACCTTCGATCCCTTTACGGTGGGGCACGCCGATACCGTGAAAAAGGCGCTTGCGCTCTTCGATGAGGTCGTGATCGCCGTTGCCGAAAACCGAAGCAAAGCGACGATGTTTTCCAAGGAGGAGCGTCTCGCCATGGTGAAGGCGGTATATGCGGAAGAGCCGCGTGTGCGCGCATTGCTTTGGGACGGAGTCATCGCGGAGCTCCTTGCGCGGGAGAACACGCCGTTTTATGTGCGGGGCGTGCGCGGCGCCACGGATTACGAATACGAGACCTTGAATTTCTATGCGAGCAGGAAGCTCTCCGCGGAATTGATCCCCGTCTATTTCCCCGCGGAACAGGAGCATCTGCACATCAGTTCCACCGTCACGCGGAACAGCATCGTCTACGGAACGCCTTACGAGACGTACGTCCCGTCAGCCGTCTATCAATATATCCAAGCAAGAGGAAGCCATGTTTGAGAAACAGATCAAGATCCCGTCTGCGGCGGAGATCATTGCCGAGCGGCCCGTTCCCGCCGAGCTCGCCGCGATCAAACGCGAGCGGGACAAGTTGGCCATCGACGTTATCACGGGAAAATCGGATAAATTTCTTGTCATTGTGGGCCCGTGCTCGGCGCACGAGTCCGCCCCCGTCCTCGAATACGTTCGGCGGCTCGGGAAGCTCAACGAGCGCGTGAAGGATCGGCTCGTCCTCGTGCCGCGCATCTACACGGCCAAGCCGCGGACGAAGGGCGTTGGCTACAAGGGCATGTTCTCTCAGCCCGATCCCGAGCACAAGGAAAACACCTTGAAGGGCATCCGCACCATCCGCGATCTGCTGCTCGCCGCCATCGAGGAATCGGGGCTTTCCGCTGCCGACGAGATGCTCTATCCCGAAAACTATGCCTACGTCGAGGACCTCATTTCCTATGTGACGATCGGGGCGCGCTCGAGCGAGAATCAGATGCATCGGCTCGTCGCGAGCGGCGTGGAACTGCCCGTGGGGATCAAAAACCCCATGAGCGGGAGCATTCCCGTGCTCATCAATTCCATCTATGCGGCGCAGAGCTCGCAGGTATTCAAATACCACGATTGGCAAGTCCGGACGGGGGGGAATCCCTATGCCCACGCCGTCTTGCGCGGCCGCGTCGATAACTACGGGAACGATATCCCCAACTATCACTACGAGACGGTCATGCAGGTGCTCGAGAGCTACCGGAATACGGAGGGAAGTTTGCACAATCCCGCCGTCATCATCGACGCCAATCACTCCAACTCGGGCAAGCGGCATCGCCAGCAGATCCGCATCGTGGAGGAGGTATTGCAAAACAGGACCTACGATAAGGATTTTCGCAATATTGTGAAAGGCGTGATGATCGAGAGCTTCCTCGTGGAGGGTTGTCAGGAGCACGATACCGTGTTCGGCAAGTCCATCACCGATCCCTGCCTCGGCTGGGACGATACGGAGCGACTCCTTTTGGAGCTCGCCAATCGGGTCTGAGGAGGGGAAGCGATGCAATCGAACGGAAAAAAATACCGCATCAGCTGTCTCGGCCCCGAGGGGAGCTATTCCGAGCTCGCCGCGACCAAGATGTGCGAGGACGCCGAGATCGTGCTCTGCCACACTTTTCCAGACGCCGTCCATAAACTGCTCGCGCATGAGACGGATTACGCCGTCCTCCCCGTGGAAAATTCCCTCAACGGCGGCGTGCTCGAATGTCTCGACCTTTTGGAGGAGGAAAATATCTTCGCCATCGAGGAATTCCCGCTTGCCGTCGATCATCGGTTGGCCACCCTTACGGGCGTGCGGCCGGATGAGGTCAATCGCATCTATTCCCACGATCAGGCGCTCATGCAGTGTACCGATTTCCTCAATAAAAATTACCCGAACGCCACGCTTGTGCGCACGAGCGCAACGGCGGAGAGTTTGGAAAAGTTAGACGCGCACTCCGCGGGGATCGTGGGCGCGCACGTCGTGCGGGAGGGAGTCGTCCTCTCCAAGGAGAACATCGCGGACCACAAGGGGAATTTCACGCGATTTTTGCTCGTGGAGGAGCGCGGGGCGCTGCCCAAGTCGAGTTCCATGGTGTTTTTCTCGGCAGTCTGCTGCGATGGGGACAGGCCGGGCGCCCTCCTCGGGCTTTTGAAAATTTTCCTAAGATACAGTCTCAATCTCACGCGCATCGAATCCCGCCCCGTGAAGGAACAGTTCGGGAGATACCGCTTTTTCATTGAATTTGCGGGAGACCTCTCCAACGAGCGCGTCGGCCGCGCCCTGCACGAAGCGGAGCGCTATTGCGCGCAGTTCAAGCTGCTCGGCGCGTACAATTAAAGCATTCCCAAGGCGAGAAGGAGGGCAAATCCCGCCGCGGCGATCCCTTGGAGCAGCTTGATCCCCACGAATTTCCCCGCAGGAACGCCCGCGGGACCGAGGAAGGCAAGCTGCTGGACGAGGACGGAGACGCCCCCGAACGTGACGAAAAACGCACACTGCGCGAGGGCGAGGGGCGTCGGGTCCCCCAAAAAGGCGGAACAGCCCGACGTCATTTCGAGGAGTCCGCGCAAAAAGACGATGAGAGGCGCGGGGAGAGAAATTAGTCCGCCGAGATCGGAGACCATCGCGCCGAAGGCGTAGAACACGGCGACGGTCCCGCCCACGCAGAGGACGGACAGCACGCTGCTCTGCAAAATTTCCGGAAGCGCGCGCGGGGGAAGCGTCTGCGGCGGCGAAGCCGCAGGGGCGCTCTTGGCCCGAAAGCGCATGAAAAAACAGATCGTAAGCACGCCGAGAACGTGCGCAAGATAGAGGACCCAACCGGCCGTTACGGAAGAGAAGATCCCCGCTCCCACGGCGCCTACGAGGAAGGCGGGCCCCGACGTGGAGGCGAGCGCGGAGACGCGCAGAAGTTCGTCCTCCCCGATGTGTCCCGCCGCCTTGAAGTCGGAGACCGTCCGTGCGCCGACGGGGTATCCCGAGACCAGCGAGAGGAGCCCCGCACAGACGCCCGCCCCCGAGATCGCGAAGAGCTTTCCCGCCATGGGCGAAATGCGCCCCGCAATGCGCGGGAAGAGGGCGGTATGGGTGAGGAGCGCGGTGAGCACGAGGAGCGGCAGGGTGGCGGGAAGCACGTTGACCGCCCACAGCATGACGCCCGTTTTCACGCTCTCCGCATAGTGTGCCGGCAGGGCGAGAAAGAGCAGAAGCGCCAAAAGTACGGCGAGGGCGGTGAGCCCGGAGGCCGTGCGCTTCCAAGATCGAGATGACATCACAAGACATCATTATGTGTGGAGGAATGGATTTATGAAAAAATTCGGGTTAGCGCTCGGTTCGGGCGGATCGCGCGGCGTAGCGCATGTCGGCTTTTTGCAGGCCCTCGAAGAGGCCGGGATCAGGCCCGACTATGTGACGGGCTGTTCGATGGGTTCCATCGTGGGCGCTTGCTATTGCGCGGGCGTCAGCCCGCAGGCGATGAGGGAGGCCGTCGTCGATCTCAAATTGACCGATATCGCCGCCGTCAACGCGGCTCCCTTTCATAAAAACGGGCTCATGAAGATGACGAAGGCGAGAAAGCGCATCGTAGACCTTATGGGCGAGAAGAATTTCGATGAACTGAAAATTCCCTTTGCGTGCGTCGCGACAGACCTCATCAAGGGGCGCGTCGTCGTGCTCGACCAAGGGAACGTGGCGGATGCCGTCATCGCGTCGAGCTCCATCCCCGGCGTATTTTCGCCGGCAGAGATCGGAGACCACAAGATGCTCGTAGACGGCGGGATCTTGGAGCGCGTTCCTACCCGTGAGCTTCACCACATGGGGGCGGAGGTCATCGTCGCCGTAGACGTTCTCGGCAATCTCATGGTGGAAAAGGAAGTGAAGGGAAACCTCGTCGATACCCTCCTTCGCTGCATCGACGTGATGGATACCTGCACGACGCAGCGCAAGCGCATCATGCGGAAGTACGTCGATCTCTGGCTCGAGCCCAGTCTCGGCCCGATGGACCAATACGCCGTAAAAGACCTCCGATTTGCCTATGAAAAGGGCTACGAGCTCGGGAAGGAGCACGTGGAGGACATCGAACGGCTCCTCAGAAACTGAAATGGATCTCTTTGATTTCAACGACAACGAGGAACGCGCCAAGCCGCTTGCCGAGCGGATGCGCGCCTCCACGCTCAAAGATTTTGTCGGACAACGGCACCTCATCGCAGAGGGCTCGTTGCTCCGCCGCGCCATCTCGCTCGATCGGCTCGGAAGCTGTATCTTCTGGGGCCCGCCGGGGACCGGAAAGACGACGCTCGCCAACATCATCGCCGCGCAGACCAACGGGGAGTTCATCAAGCTCAACGCCGTCTCGGCGGGCGTTGCCGACGTCAAAAAAGCCGTCGAACAGGCGCGGAACAACCTCAAGATGTTTGGGAAAAAGACGTATCTCATGCTCGACGAGTGCCATCGGTTCAACAAGACGCAGTCCGATTCCCTCCTTCCCGCCATTGAGCAGGGAACCATCCTCTTCATCGGCTCGACGACGGAGAATCCCTATTCCTCGATGACGCCCGCCATCGTCTCCCGCTGCCGCATCTTTCACTTCGAACCGCTCTCGACGGAGGATATCCGCGGCGCGCTCGAACGGGCGCTCTCCGATAGGCGCCACGGGCTCGGGATGTACGATACCCGCGTGGACGACGACGCCTTAACACATCTCGCCGTGATGGCGGGAGGGGACCTGCGCACGGCCTACAACGCGCTCGAGCTCGCCGTCCTCACAACGTCTCCCGACGAGGCGGGGACCATTCACGTCACCCTTTCCGACGCCGAGCAGTCCATCCAGCGCAAGGCGCTCTCCTATAATCAGGACCTCTATTACGACATCCTCTCGGCCTTCTGCAAGTCCCTCCGCGGGAGCGACGCCAACGCCGCCCTCTATTACGCGATGCGCCTCATCGAGGGGGGATGCGACCCACTCCTCGTCATCCGCCGCCTCATCGCACACGCCGCGGAGGACGTGGGCATGGCAAACCCGCAGGCGCTCGTCATGGCGGTCTCCGCCCTCACGGCCTTTCAGAATATGGGCTATCCCGAGGGGCTTCTGCCGCTCACCGAGGCCATCATCTACGTCTGCGAGGCGGAAAAATCCAACACCGTCGTCTTGGCGATGGAGGCCGCGCGCGACGACGCAAAGAACAACCGCGACGACGACATCCCGCCCTATCTCCGCGCCGCCTCGTTCGGGAGCCGGGAGATGAAGGCGGAGAGCAAGAAATACCGCTATCCGCACAACTACGGCGGGTATGTGGAGCAGCAGTATCTCCCCGATTCCTTGAAGGACAGGGTGTACTACACGCCCTCCGAGAAGGGGTATGAGCAGACGGTCCGCGAGATCAGAAAACAAAAGGGAAAGAAGCGTTGACTCCTTTCCCTTTTTCCTTCTTGTTTTCCTTTTCTTGTGCCTACATCGCGGCGGCCGCGCCGATCATAACGATGACGATGATGATGAAGTAGAGCAGGGCGATTGCCATTTCCGCAATGCTGATGATGATCCCCGCGAGCGCAAGTCCCGCGCCGCCTTCGCCCCGTTCGCGGCACTGCTTCCGCGCGAGAATGGAGCATACGAGCCCCGCGATGGCCACGAAAAACGAGAGCACAAACCCGACAATGGCGAGCGTGTTCGTCTTGACTGCCGCGGGCGCCTCGGGTTGCGTCGAAACGCCGCAATGAGGGCAGACGACAGCCTTGTCGTCGATCTCTTGTCCGCAATTTTTACAAAACATACAGATCCTCCTTCGGTGTAAGTACTTTTATTATATTCCCATGATAATGGGAAGTCAAGTATTTTTCCCAATATTATGGGAAAATATTTTTATGGATACGGGTTTCGGGGAACGGCTTCGCTCGCTCCGACAAGAAAAGAATATCGGGCAGATCCAGCTCGCGCGGGAGCTCGACGTGGGCAAATCCGTCATCAGTCTTTGGGAATTGGGGCGGTGCGAACCGACGCTCTCCAAACTCGTGGCGATCTCCAGATATTTTGGGGTGACGATCGATTATCTTGCCGGTCTTGAGGACTGAGGCAGGAAACACTTCCAAGAATCGGCATATTCCGACGGGATATGCCTTTTTTCGTGCCCGGAAAGAATTTATAATGACTGTCACGGAGTCCGCCGATGACAGTCTATCTCGAAGCCGCGTTTTTGGAAAACTTTCTTTTGGACGGAGTGCTGCTGTTTCTCGCGCTTACGCTCGTCCATGTGCGCGTGCGGCCGTTTCGTCTCACGCTTGCAGCCGCGGTGGGGGCGGTGGAGGCCGTGGTGTTTCCGCTGATCCCGTTTCCCGTGTGGGCGGCCTATCTTCTGAAGATCGCGGGCGGGGCGCTCCTCGTGCTAATTGCCGTCCCGGGGAAGGAGGTGCGGCCCTATCTCTTTGCTGCGGGCGTCTTTTTCGCTCTGACCTTTGCTCTCGGCGGCATGCTCACGGCCGCCTATTCCTTCTTCGGGGTGCGATACGAGGAGGGGAACGGCTACCTCGTCGAGCAGGCTCCCGTGGGGCTCATCCTCGGAGGGGGCGCGGCCTTTGCGATCGCGGCGTACTTTTCCGCACGCGCCCTGTATCGCTACCGTAAGACGGAGAAGGACATCCTCCCGTGCAAACTCAAGGCGGGGATGCACGAGGTCGCATGGCGGGGGTATGCCGACAGCGGCAACAATCTCTTCTTCAAGGGACGGCCCGTCTGCGTGATCTCGCCCGCCGCCGCGTTTGCGCTCTACGGGAGATCGCTCCGCGAGGAGGGAAGGCTCGAGGTGCAGACGGTCAACGGCAGCCGCGCCGCGCCCGTCTTTTGCTGCGACAGCTTGCAGATCTCCGTCGGGAAACGCACCGTTTCGCGCGAGCACGTCTATCTCACCGTGGGAGACGTCGGTCCGCGCGTCCAGCTCATCCTCAATACCGCGCTCATGGAGGCGTAAGAAGTTATGAAGCTCTTTGCACAACTCAAGCAGTGGCTACAAAAGATCAAGGGGAGCGAGAACGTCGTTCACTATCTCTGCGGAAACGAGGCGCTTCCGCTTCCGCTTTCTCCCGAAGAGGAGGCCGAACTGCTCGGAAAACTCGAAGGGGACGGGGCCGAGAGCGTCAAGGCCAAGCTCATCGAGCACAATCTCCGCCTCGTCGTCTATATTTCCCGCAAATTCGAGAATACGGGCGTCGATCCGGACGACCTCATCTCCATCGGCACGATCGGCCTCATCAAGGCCATCAACTCCTTCCGCACCGAGAAAAACATCAAGCTCGCAACGTACGCCTCCCGCTGTATCGAAAATGAGATTTTGATGTATTTGCGGCGCACCGTGCGGCTCAAGAGTGAGGTTTCCTTCGACGAGCCCTTAAACACCGACTTCGAGGGTAACGAACTGCTCCTTTCGGACATCTTGGGGACGGACTGCGAGTCGGTCTACGGCGGCGTGGAATCCAACGTCGAAAAGGAGCTCTTGCGGGACGCGCTCGCCAAACTTCCCGAGCGGGAACAGCGCATCATGTATCTCCGCTTCGGCCTCGGAGGCGGAGAGGAGATGACGCAGAAGGACGTGGCCGATCAGCTCGGCATCTCCCAAAGTTACATCTCCCGCCTCGAAAAGAAGATCATCGAGCGCCTCAAAAAGGAGATCTCTAAGCTCGTGTAAATTGTGAAAGGAAATTTCGCTCCGCACATTGACATCGGGCGGAAGTTGCGCTATAATCAAAATATCCCAACCGAAAAAAGGAGCAGCATATGATAAAATACGTTCCGCCCATGGGCTGGAATACTTGGAATACCTTTGCGGAATCCATCAACGAAAAACTTATCCTCTCCTCCGCGCAGGCCCTCATCGATACGGGGCTTCGCGACGCGGGGTATGAATACGTCGTCGCAGACGACTGCTGGGCGCTCAGAGAGCGCGGCGCGGACGGAAGGCTCGTACCCGATCCCGTCAAATTCCCGCACGGGATGAAGTACGTCGCGGAGAAGCTCCACGCCATGGGCTTAAAGTTTGGGATGTATTCGTGCGCGGGTCTCATGACCTGC
This sequence comes from uncultured Clostridia bacterium, assembly GCA_947588985.1. GTDB lineage: Bacteria > Bacillota > Clostridia > Christensenellales > Borkfalkiaceae > Gallimonas. Next base: position 164,168 of record CANQBG010000001.1, on the reverse strand, counting down.
GCGGCGTACCCCTCGAGCTACAACCGCGAGTATCTCGACGCCGAGACGTTCGCAAGCTGGGGCGTGGACTATTTGAAATATGACTACTGCTTCAAGCCGCTCTCCGCGGACGGAAAAAATCTCTACCGCCGCATGGGGCTCGCCCTTGCCAACTGCGGGCGGGACATCCTCTTCTCGGGATGTAGCTGGGGAGCCGACAACACGCACGAATGGATCGGCACGACGGGGGCCCATATGTGGCGTTCCACGGGCGACATCGCGGACACGTGGGGCTCCATCCGCGACATCATCAAACGGCAATACGACATCCTGCCGTATGGCGGCGTGGGGTGTTTCAACGATATGGATATGCTCGTCGTCGGCATGCACGGCAAGGGGCATGTCGGCCTCAAGGGGTGCACGGACGAGGAATATCGCACCCACTTCGCCGCATGGTGTCTGCTCGCCTCGCCGCTCATGATCGGCTGCGACATCCGCGCGATGGACGAGACCACGCGGGCCATCCTCACCAACCGTACGCTCATCGGGATCCAGCAGGATCCCCGCGGCGTCAGACCCTATATCCTTTACGGTTGGGGGAATTCCGATCTTCCCGTCATCGTCCGGGCGCTCTCCAACGGCGACCTCGCCGTAGGATTTTTCAACCTCGGAGACGAGCCCGCCAATGTGTGGGTGACGGCGGACGATTTGGGCGTTCCCGAGATCTCCGGGCGCGTTCTGGAGGGCCGCGAGGCCTATACGGGCAGGCACTTCCGCGCGCAAAACGGCGTATTGCAAGCCGAGCTCAAGCCGCACGGCTGCGAAGTCTATCGGCTTCGGATCGGGAAATGACGTGCTCCGCCTGCGAGAAGGAGCTCTCCTTCAACGAGATCGGGCTCAATAAGAAGTTCAACGGCAATTCCGCTCCGCTCTGCATGCGGTGCTTGGCGGAAAAACTCGGCGTCACCACGGCGCGGCTCGAGGAGAAGATCGCGGAATACCGCGCGGCGGGCTGCACCATGTTCGTCGCAGGGTCGCGTTCGGAATAAAACTTTCAAAATCCGCAGATACTGCTTTTCCGTACATAACCGTTTCCGGTTTGGAGGTGAAGTATGTTGAGTAAGGTCGTCATCTGCGGTGTGGATACCACGGGGCTCCCCAAACTTACGCCCGAGGAAAATGAGGAACTCATGAAAAAACTCAAAAATGGGGACAAGGCGGCGCGCGAGAAATTCATCGTGGGCAATATGCGCCTTGTCCTTTCGCTTGTCAAGCGGTTCTGGGCCAAGAATGCCAACGCCGACGACGTGTTTCAGGCGGGCTGCGTCGGCCTCATCAAGGCCATCGAAAATTTCGATCTCAAGTTTGGGGTGAAGTTCTCGACCTACGCCGTCCCTATGATCATGGGCGAGATCAAGCGGTATCTTCGGGACGGGAACAGCCTTCGGGTCTCCCGCTCCATCCGGGATACGGCCTATCGCATCCTCAAGGTGCGCGAGGGGCTCGAGGAGCGCGACGAGGAGGCCACCATCGAGCGCATCGCCGCCGAGCTTCAGGTGCAGGAGCGGGAAGTCGTCTACTGTCTCGACGCCATCTCCGATCCCGTCTCGCTCTACGACCCCGTCTACAATAAAGCCGGGGATACGCTCCAGCTTGTGGACCAGCTCTTCGATGAGACGCAGTCCGACGAGATCTGGACGGAGCGCGTCGCCCTTCGCGAGGCCATCGATCGCCTCACCGAACGGGAGAAGAAAATTCTGATGCTCCGCTACTTCGAAGGCAAGACGCAGACGGAGATCTCGGCCGAAGTCGGCATCTCGCAGGCGCAGGTCTCGCGGCTCGAGAAGAACGCGCTCGGCACGCTCAAAAAAGAAATTTCGTAAGCGGGTAACTTTTTTCCCGCCCGTGCATAGGATAGGGGTGTGGAAACGAGTTATGTGGAACTGAAAAAGAAGGAAGCGATCAACTTGCTCGACGGCAAACAGCTCGGAAAGGTCTGCGACGTGGTGTTCACGTGGCCGGAGGGAAAGGTGCAGGGCATCGTCGTCCCGGGAGGAAGGGGCTTTCGCTGGGGGAAGGCCGATCTCTTCATCGATCTCCGCTGCGTCAAAAAGATCGGGATCGACGTGATCCTCGTGGAGATCAAGGCCGCGCCGAAGCCGGATAAAAAGAAGGGGAGATGGGAAGAGCCCCCCGAAGCCGCGCCCTATTCGCGCGGCGGGCCGCCCGACCGCAGAGATTACGGGGAATATGAATAAATCGGGGAAAATGGCGCAAAACGCGAAGAAAATGCGCCATTTTAAGCGTTTTGCGATGTATTATGTGTGACATAATCAATTATGTGTGTCACGCATAATACTGTGATTATAGAAGAAAAGGCCTCAAATCGAGGCCTTTTCGTATTTGGAACATTTTAAGGCTGACCCTTCTTATAGCAGTCGCAGGCGCGGCCGTCGGGCAAGAATCCAGTGTCCGAGCATTTCGCGCAGATGTATTGGGGAAGGAAGTCGCGCTCGGTGAGGCGGAGCCGTTTGAGCGCCTCGGCGCGTTGCTGTTCGGCGGCGCGGACGCCCTCCTGGATCGCGGGGAGGGAGGAAGGGTCGAACATCTCCGCCTTGGCGAGGTCGAGCTGACTGCCCCTGAGCTTTTCCGTGGCCTCGCGGTAGGCGGCGTCCTTTTCGGCCATGGCGCGGGCGCGTTCCACGCGGCGGAGGGCGGTTTCTCTTCGCGCCGCATAGAAATGTTCGCGGTCGCTCCGCTCGTCTGCCGCGATGGCGGCCTCGCTCTTGAAGGTCTGCCGCACGGCTGTCTGCTGCGTTCGCTCGGGGATCTCCGAGACGGTGAACGCGCCGAGCCGCTTCCATTCCGAAAGCAGTTTATTCATATAGGAAAGAGGTGCCGCCGCCCCGGCGCTTCGCTTGGCGGCCTCGAGGATCATCTCCTCCGAAAAGCTCCAACTCTTCCAAGCTGCAAGCATGTCGAGCGCGGTCTGCGTCTTTTTGATGACGCCCACAACGGCCTGGATCTTTTGCAGCAGTTTGAGCTGTTTATCTTGCCCGGCGCAGTACGTTCGCACGCTTTCCGGATCCACGATGCCCGCCGCATAGAGCTTGTCGAGCAGGGTATCGAGTTCGGCAAATCCATAGGAGAGGCGGAGTCCGAGCCCCGCAACAAGGGTGAGGCTCTCGGCGTCGTAGCCGCGTTCCAACCATTTTTCGGCGTATTCCTCGATGTAGGGGCGGGGATTCTGCACTTTCACGCCTAGCTTTCTTGCCACTTGGAACACCGCCTCGGCACGCTGGTTGCGCAGCGCGAGGTATTCCCGCGCCGAAGATTCCTCGAGATAGCCCCCCGCGATGAGTTCGGAGACGAGCTGATCGAGGGAGCCGAGCGAGCCCTTTTTGAGGGCCTCCGCACAGGCGTAGACGGCCTCCGTCTGCATGCCGGCATGCAGCCACGTCTCAAGCATGGCGTAATCGGCGTCCTGCGGCTTCCGATAGATGGAAAGGAGGGCGAAGATGTGCTTTAAGGCCTCTTCGTGGCGGTTGAAATCGGCGTATTCGGCCTCGACTTGCTCGTATGTATACTTATTCTCGCGGGCAAGTTTCGCCGCGGCGTTGAGCACGTGCGCCATGCTCAGTTTTTCGCCGTTTTTCTTGACGTAATACTCCACGACGAGCAAAAATGCCTGCCGTTCCATGGGGGTATTTTCGAGGAATTCGAGCACGCGCTGCTGTTCGTAGGGCTTGAGATCCTTCCCGGCGCGCTGCAAAAGTTTGAACAGCTCGCGGTTGAATTCGAGATACTTCTCGGGCCGGATGGGCTTGGGTTTGCCCACGGCGGCGCTGACGGGAAGATACTCCACAAAGAGGGGCTCGCGGGAGAGGATCTGCACGAGCCCGCATTCCTCCCAGAAGGTGAAGATCTCGAGAAAGCGGTCGTAGGGGATGCGCAGAAGCTGTGCGGTGCTCTTGGCGTCGAAATCCCGTTCGAGCCCGCAGAGATACAGCCCATAGAGGTAGGCGCGCACCGCGTCGCCGTCCGCTTCGGGGAGATATTTCTCGATAAAGCGATTTTCTACGCTCGTAAAGGAATTTTCTTTGTGATCTTTGGAGAAAGAACTGAATGACATATTCGCCTCTTAAAAATCAAGGGATTTTTCCGTAAGTTCCCAATAGCCGCTTGCTTTTTTATCGGAATCGTTGTATAATAGTATATCATACCGCCCGCGAAAAGCAAAGTGATTTTGGGCGAGCGGCGGAAAAATTCCCCGGTATCAATTTTTATGACCATTCTGCACACCTCCGATTGGCACCTCGGGAAGCGGCTCATGGACAAAGAGCGCCTTCCCGAGCAAACAGAAGTCCTCGACGAGATCGCCGCGCTCTGCGATGAGCGGGGCGTCGAGCTCGTGCTCGTTGCGGGCGATATCTTTGATACCCGTCTCCCTCCGGCAGAGGCCGAGGAGGTCTTTTTCCGTTCACTGAAAAAACTCGCCGGTCGCGATCGGGCGGTCGTCCTCATTGCGGGCAATCACGACGACGCACTGCGCCTTTCCGCTTCCGCGCCCCTCGCCGCGGAGGAGGGGATCTACCTCTTCGGCAATCACACGTTTCCCAAAGCCGCGGAGACGGACAGGGCGACGCGGGCCGTCGAGACGGGGGAAAATTACGCCGTCATCCAAAACGGGAAGGGGGAACGCGTCTATCTCAATGCGCTCTCTTACCCCGGCGAGGCCCGTCTCAAGGAGGAAAAGACGGAGGAAACCTATCCCGAGAAGGTGCGGCGTTGGATCGGACAGGGCGACGCCGCATACGACGGCAAGACGCCGCATATCCTCATCACCCATCTCTTTGTGGCGGGCGGAAAGGGGTCGGACGGAGAACGCGATATCTCGCTCGGCGGGGCGCGCGCCGTTCCCGTCTCCGTCTTTGAAGGATTCGATTATGTCGCGCTCGGGCATCTCCATCGGCGGCAGACGCTGCAGGGCGGCGTGGCGTACAGCGGCTCCATCCTGCAATATTCCTTCGATGAAGCCAACACGGAGAAGGGCGTGGCGCTCCTGAAAACGGAGGGGAGGACGGTCGAGACGGAATTTGTTCCGCTGAAGAGCGGATCGCAGCTCGTCTGCCTCGAATGCAACAGCGTAGACGGAGCCATGCGGCTGCTCGCGGAAAATGAAAATAAGCTGATCTCGCTCACCCTCAACCTCGACGCACCCCTTTCGACGCAGCAGACGCGCGCCCTCAAGGAGGCGAATTGTGGCCTCGTCAACCTGATGACCCATGTCAAAATGGGGGACGAGACGCCCATCGTCCGCCGTTCCGAACTCGACGCCGGCGCGCTCTTTGAGGAGTATTGCCGCATCAAATTCGGCGGTGCGCCCGCCGGGGAACTCAAAGAAGCATTTTTACAGCTTTTGGAGGATGTATGAAACCGCGTTTTCTCGCCTTCAACGGCATCAATTCCTTCTCCGAACGGGCAGAAATCGACTTTACCGAACTCCTCGAATTCGGGATTTTCGGCATCTTCGGGGATACGGGCTCGGGCAAGAGCACCATTTTGGATTGTATCGCCTTTGCCCTCTATGGCAATACCCGCCGCGGCGAACGGCTCGCGGACATCATCAACTTCCGCTCCAAAGAGGCCTATGTCCACTTCGAGTTCGAGATCGATTACAGGGACAAGCGGCGGATCTATCGCGTAGAGCGGAGCATTACTCGCAAGGAAAATTCTCACAACGTGACCGTCTACGAAAAGACGGACGGCGCGGACGTGGTCGTGGCAACGGGCGTCATGCCCGCGCGGGAGCTGCTCCTCGACGTCATCGGCCTCGAAATGAAGGATTTCGAGAAGTGTATCGCCTTGCCGCAGGGCGAATTCGCGCAATTCGTAAAGGCCCCGCGGTCGGAGCGCTTGAAGCTCATTTCCCGTCTCTTCGATCTCGACCGCTACGGCGAGAAACTCATCTACAAGGCGGGGGAGGCGGTCCGGCGGTATACGGCGGAGAGCAACGTGCTCGAGGCCTCGCTCCGTCCCTATGCCGAGGTCACGGCGGAGGGCAACGAGGCGCTCCGCGAAGAGATCGCGCGCCTTTCCGAAGAGGAGGAACGGCTCAAGACGGAGCTTTTGCAGGCGCGTGAGGCGGAAAAGCGGCTTTCCGCCGCGTTGGCGGAAAAAACGGAATATGAACGCACTGTGGCGCGGCTCTCCGAATTGGAGGCGCAGCGGGAAGAATACGATTCGCTAGCGGGAGACCTTGCGAGATTGGAGAAGGCTTCGGCCGTCGTCGCCTCTTTGGAGGAAGGCAAGCGCTTGAAAGCGCAGTGCGAGACCATGCAAAGGCGGCTTTCCGAGGCAAAAAACAGGGCGGATGAAGCCGAAACGAAGTATCGGGAAAGCCTGAAGGACGACGACGAGGCGTTGGACGCCGAGATCGAAGCGCTCGTCGGGGAGAAGGCGCAGGCGGCCGCCGCGGCCGAGCGGTTGCGGCGCAAACGGCGTGCGGAAGAACGGCTTGCGGAGATCACGCGCGCCATTCATGCGGAGAACGAGTTTTCCGGATTGGATTTCGACGACAGACAGCGCAAACTCGAGGTGCGGGAAGGGGAGTTGGGCAATGAAAACCTTCTCGAATACCTTGAGTCGCACGGGAGAGAAGCCCTCCTCCGCGGGGAATATGCACAGTTTGCCGAGGAACTCGATGCGCTCACGGAAAAGTATCCCGAGATAGCGGCGGACAGCCTTCCGCTCGCGGAAAAATATAAGCGGTTCTCCGGAGGAGAGCGTATCGCGTTCACGGAGCTGCGCGCCCGCTATGAGGCGCAGGAAAAGGAGCGCAATGCCATCAAGCGGGAGCTCCTCGAGCTCGAAAAACTGCGCGGACGGGACGCGTTGCGCCGCCAGAAACTGACGCAGCTCTCCGAGGAATTCCGCCGGATCAAACAGGAGCTGGAAGAGCTCGGGGCCGTGCGGGAGGCCGGGCGGCCGGAAGGGCAGGTGGAGGAGGAACTCGCCGCCAAACGGAGGCAAAAGCGCGCCCGTGCAGAGGCGAGGAGCGCGGCTTCGGCCGAACACACGAGGGCGCAGTCCGTGCTCGCCGCGGCAGCAGGGAATGCGGAAAACGCCAAGCGCAACCTCGAAGAGGGGCGCACGCGCTTTCGGGAATGTCTGCGCGCCGGGGATTTCCGGGATGAGAACGAGGCCATCGCGCTCATCCGGCGCTACGGCAATGCGGAGGACGCCGCCAAACGCTATGAGGCCTATCGGCGCGATCTCGCCGCGTTGACCGCCCGCAAGGAGGCGCTCTCCGGCGCCGATCTGAGCGTCACGGCGGAGCATGTCGAGGCGGAAAAACGGCGTGCAGAGGAGCTTTCCGGGCAGTTTTCCATCTGTACGAAGGGGCTGGCCGTCTCCGAGGAGCGACTTACGCGCTTTACGGCAATGCTCCTCGAAAAGCGCGATCTCGAGAAGAGATTGCGGGAAGCGGAGGGGAAGCGCACCCTCTACGAAAAGCTCAAAAAGCTCATCGACAACAATCGGTTTATGGAGTTTGTGGCGGAGGAGCACCTCGAGACGGTGGCCGTCAACGCGAGCGGCAGATTGGTCTCGCTGACGGGCGGAAGGTACTTCCTGCGCTATCAGGGAGGGTTCTTTGTCGGAGATAATTTCAACGGCGGAGAACTGCGCGGCGTCAACACGCTTTCGGGCGGCGAGACCTTCCTCGTCTCCCTGTCCCTCGCCTTGGCGCTCGGGGCGGAGATCTGCGCGCGTTCCCTTCGGCCCATCGAGTTCTTCTTTTTGGATGAAGGCTTCGGCACCCTCGATGAGCAGCTCATCGATACCGTGATGGATAGTCTTGAAAAATTGCGGAGCGAACGGTTTTGCATCGGGATCATCTCCCACGTGGCGGAACTCAAGCACCGGATCGAACGCAAACTCACCGTGAAAAAGGCGACGGAGGAGCACGGTTCGACGATCGAAAAGTGAGGTAAGAATTTTGGCGATTTTGACCCCGATCACGCTATGGCAGGATTTCGACGATTCCCTGCCTCCCAACGAGGAATTGCTTTCCGAACGACGGGAGGACGGGTATGTAAAGCGTGAACTCTATTTTTACGGCAGAAACGTCGGCTCGGGCGCCGGCAGAGTGAAGATCTATGCCGAATATTATTTCCCGGAAGCGGCTGCGAAGTTTCCCGCCGTCCTCATTCTCTTCGAGGCGGGGCGGCTCTTCGACGAGCGGCTCATCTTCCGCTATGTCCGCGCGGGGTATGGCGTGCTGGCCGTCGATTATTGCGGCGAACGCAGCGATGCGCGCTTCACCGTCTATCCCAAGCTCGTGGACTACGCCAACTATGCGCGCGCGGGAAGGTGCGTGGATTATTGCGACAAGACGGCCCGTGAGACGAGCTGGTATGAATGGGCGGCCGTCGCACGGTATGCCGTGAGCTATCTCCACCGCAGGGAGGAGGTGACGGAAGTCGGCGCCATCGGTCTCCGCACGGGCGGTGAGATCTTGTTCAAGATCGCGCCGTATGCCAAGCTCTCCTGCATGATCTCCGTGTGCGCAGCGGGTTGGCTCGCCTATCGCGGGATCAATAAATTCGACGAGGAGAGCAACCGCATCCTCGATGAGGAGCGGCACCGCTTTATCGCGGGGATCGATTCGCAGAGCTATGCGCCCCATATCAAATGCCCCGTTCTCCTCGTCTCGGCCATCAACGATAAAAAATACAACCACGACCGCGTCTACGATACCTTCCGCCAGATCGATCCCGCTCTCGATAAGGCCATCCTGTTCTCGGCCCACGGAAGCGGATTGGTGGGGACGCACGCGCTCAGGGATATCGAGCTCTTCCTGGATAAATTTTTGCGCGGCCGCACGGTGTTCCTCTCCAAACCCATTGCGCTCGAAGTGGGAGAGGACGAGCAGGGCAACCTCATCGCGACGGGGACCTTCGATCCCATGGGCGAGATCGAGGAGTTCGGCGTCTTTTACACGGAAAACGTCGCCGCTTTCAAGACGCGGGATTGGACGCGCGTCATCGGCCGCCTCGAGGACCTCAATAAAAACGTGGGGAAGGTCCCGCTCCGGCTCTATCTCGGGATCCGCAAGGCGCTCGTCTATGCCTTCGTCAAGTATTCCAACGGATTTTCCGTCACCTCCAAGATCTTAGAGGTCAATACGGACAAGCGCTATGCGAACGCCATTCCGCGCTCCCGGGTAATTTACAGCGAAGGGGAACAGCGCAACGGATTCTCCACCTTCTGGAAGCGGACGGGCTCGGTGGCCGATTGCTTTGCCGAGGGCGCCAATTCGAGCATCCGCCAGCTCCCCGGGTACGGCGGGATCAAGGGCATTGCCACCACGCCGGGCATCGTCTCTTACCGCGTGGGGGAGGCGCGCTACGAACCGCCCGAGGGCGCGTCCTTCCACTTCGACGCCTATGTGTGCAAGACTGCCCCTCTCCGCGTCATCTTCTATAAAGACGAGGAGGAGAAGGACGGCTATTCCGTGGATGTCACCGTCGAGGGCGGAGGCATGTGGAAGAGCTATCTGATTGATCCGACGGATTTCAAGTCCGAGACGGGGGCCCCCCTGAAAGACTTCGCGGGCGTCGTCTCCGTCGCCTTCTTCAGCGAGGACGACGTTCTCATCAACAATGTGCTTTGGATCTGACGGAGCGAGCGCAATGGCGAAAGTTTTTCATCGGAGGGGGAAGGCCCTATGATCGCACGGCGCACGCTCGACGATCTCAAACGGATCATGAGATCGGGCAATTATCGGAGGGAGCGGCCTCCGCGCATGCTCGCGGACGCACGGGAACCCGTGCGCAAGGGGGTGATCTTCGGCTTCATCCTTGCCGTGCTCCTCATCTGCACGCTTCTGTACGGTTGGAGGTCCTATCTCGCGCAGAATTACTTTGTGGTGGACGTCTCGGGTAGCTCGATGGAGCGGACCATCCAGAGCGGAGACATCGTCTATGCGCACCGCAGCAAGGCCGCCGAGCGGGGCGATATCGTCATCGTAGACGTTGCCAACTATTCGAATTACAACCTCGGCCCGGGCTCGCACACCATCATCAAGCGGCTCATCGCCGTGGAGGGCGATAAGATCAAGTGTGAGAGAGGCATCGTCTATCTCGCCAAGGCGGGAGAGGCGTATGCGCCGCTCGAAGAGCCCTACGTCTATGGCGGCATGCACGACGATTTCGATGAAGTCGTGCTCGGGGAAGGGGAGATCTTCGTGATGGGGGATAACCGTCCGGACAGCAAGGATTCCCGCGTTTCGGGGCCGTTTCTCCGTTCGGATATCCTCGGCGTCGTCACGGATTGGTCGATCGAATACCGCAAGGCGTTCACGGAGTGGGAGAGGGTGCGGGAGAGCGTATCCCGTTTTATCGAAACCTATGTCCTGCTTCAGGACAGTGAATAGTCAAAAATCAAAGGAGTAAAATATGTCAATTCAATTCACAGCGGACAGCACCTGCGACCTTGGAAAGCACATTGCCGAACGAAACATCGGCATCATGCCGCTCTCCGTGATCTTGGGGGGAGATTCCTACCTCGACGGCGTCAACATCGTCCCGCAGGACATCTTCGACTACGTCGAAAAGACGGGGGAACTTCCCAAGACGGCCGCGCCGAGCATTGCCGATTTCGAGGAGTTTTTCGGGAAATATGTGGAGGAGGGAAAGACGGTCATCCACTTCAATATTTCCGCAAAGTCCTCTTCGTCGAACGCCTACGCCGTGCAGGCGGCCGAGAAATTCAAGGGGAAGGTGTTCGTCGTGGATACCAAGGCGCTCTCCTCGGGGCAGGGCCTGCTCGTCATGAAGGCCGCCGACCTCGCGGAGGAGGGCAAGACGGCGGAGGAGATCGTCGAGATCGTCAACGCGCTTCGGCCCAAGGTCAACACGTCGTTCATTCCCGACCGTCTCGACTATCTCTACATGGGCGGCAGATGCTCGCGCATGGCGATGTACGGGGCCAATGCGTTTAAGATCCACCCGCTCATCGAAATGGAGGACGGGCAGCTCGTTGCGGAGACCAAGTATCACGGCAGCATGAAGCGGTGTATCGACAAGTATATCAACGACCTTGCCGCAAAATATCCCAAATACGACAACACGCGCTGCTTCATCACCCACAGCACCGCCGATCCCGAGCTCGTGCAATTCGCCAAGGAGAAAGTGGCCGCCACGTTTTCCTTCCGGGAGGTGCTCGAAACGGTGGCGGGGTCCGTCATCACGGGCCATTGCGGCAGAAATACGCTCGGCGTGCTCTTCATCGCGGAGTGAGGTAGCGCCGTGACAAAACTTTATTCGGACGCCGATTTTTGGGACGCGATCACGCAGCGCCGCAAGATTCTGGCCATCTTTTTCGGCATCACGGGAGGGTGCCTGATCGGTTTTATCGCGCTCACCGTGCTCTATACCCAGCTCCCGTATAAAGATCCCGCGGGGCCGTGGGTGATCGCGGCCACCTGCGTGCTCGTGGGGGCCTATATGATCTTCATGTTTCCCTTCATGGGGATCAAATTCAAGCGGAGCAACGCCTATTGCAAGATGCTCAAATTCATCTCGGTGGGGCTCAAAGAGCATGCCGTCCTTCCCTTCCTCGACATCGAGGACTGGGTCACGCGGGACGGCGTGGATTGCAACGTCGCGGTGTTCGCCGTGAAGAACATCAAGAAGGATGAGCTGCTTCGGCGGCTGATCTATGTGGACGGCGAGAAGGACTTCCCGGCGTTTGAGGCGGGCGGGCTCGTCAGCCTCATTTCGCAGGGCAACTTGCTCATCGAATACGAGTTTCTCGAATAAAAAATACATCCAAGGAGAGATCCATGCGCGCAGTTGTTACGGTCACGGGGATCGACAGACGGGGCGTGGTTGCCGCCGTCAGCAGTTTTCTCGCAGAGAAGAGAGTGAATATCGAGGAGATCACGCAGACCATTCTCGGCGGCAGATTTGCCATGATGATGGTCGTCGATACCTCGGAGATCCAAGAGGAGTTTTCGTTGCTCGCGGTGGAAGCGGCGGCGCTCGGGGATCGGATCGAAATGAACATCCGCCTGCAGCACGCCGATATTTTCGAAGCGATGCACACCGTTTGAACGTATGTTGAATTCTTCGCAAATTCTTGAAACCATCGAAATGGTGGAGCGCGAGCACCTCGATATCCGCACGGTCACGATGGGGATCTCGCTCCTTTCCTGTATCCGCGAAAACGCACAAAAGACGGCGGAGGCCGTCTATGACCGCGTCATGAAAAAGGCGGAGGACCTCGTCTCCGTCACGCTGGCGCTTTCGCGGGAATACGGCATTCCCATCGTCAATAAGCGGGTGTCCGTGACGCCCGTTTCCCTCATCACGGCGTCCTTCCCCGAGGAGAGCGCAGAGGTCGGCCTCGCGCTCGATCGCGCGGCCAAGGAGCTTGGCATCGACTTTTTGGGCGGCTATTCCGCCCTCGTCCACAAGGGAACGGCGGATTACGAGGCCGCCTTCTTAAAGACGATCCCCGCCGTCCTTGCGGAGACGGAGCGCATCTGTTCCTCCGTCAACGTTGGTTCCACGCGCTCCGGGATCAATATCGACGCCGTGCGGATGATGGGGGAACTCATCAAGGAGACGGCGAATCTCACTGCGGACCGCGGCGGGATCGGGTGCTGTAAACTCGTCGTATTCTGCAATGCCGTCGAAGATAATCCGTTTATGGCGGGCGCCTTTCACGGCGTAGGGGAGGCCGATACCGTCATCAACGTCGGCGTCTCGGGCCCCGGCGTCGTCCAACACGCCCTTGCGGCCTGCCCCGAAGCAGACCTCACGGAGGCGGCCGAGGTCATCAAGCGCACGGCCTTCAAGATCACGCGCGCGGGCCAGCTCATCGCCCGCGAAGCCGCGCTCCGGCTCGGGGCACGCTTCGGCATCGTCGATCTCTCCCTCGCGCCCACGCCGATGCGGGGGGATTCCGTCGCCCACATTCTCGAAGAGCTCGGACTCTCCGTGGTGGGATGCCACGGGACGACGGCCGCGCTCGCCCTGCTCAACGACGCCGTAAAGAAGGGAGGCGTGATGGCCTCGTCCCGCGTCGGAGGGCTCTCGGGGGCGTTTATCCCCGTCTCCGAGGATATCGGGATGATCGAATCGGCCGAAAACGGGCAGATCACCCTCGAAAAGTTGGAGGCAATGACGTGCGTCTGCTCGGTCGGGCTGGATATGATCGCCATCCCCGGGGATACGCCCGCCGAAACGATCGCCGCCATCATTGCCGACGAGGCCGCGATCGGCATGGTCAACAATAAGACGACGGCCGTGCGCGTCATCCCCGTTCCGGGGAAGGGTGTGGGGGAGGAAGTCCGCTTCGGCGGTCTCCTCGGCCGCGCGCCCATCCTGCCCGTCCACGGGGGCGACGCGAGCAAATTCATCGGGCGGGGCGGTCTCATTCCCGCGCCCATCCACAGTTTCAAAAATTAAATCAAGACAGAATGGAGGAAAGTCTGATGCAGAGAAATCAAGTCAAAGAACAATTCAAATGGAAAATTTCCGACGTGTTTGAGAGCGACGAGGCATGGGAAAAGGCCTTCTCCGAACTCGAGGGGAAAATTGATTTTGCCAAATACCGCGGGACGCTGAACACCGCGGAAAATCTTCTCGCCTATTTCAAGGCCTCCGAAGCCTTCTCCGTCGCCATGATGCGCGTCTATCTCTATGCCTTTTTGAAGCACGACGAGGACGTGCGCGTCACCAAATACAATTCCTATCTCGCGAAGGTGATGTCTCTCTTCACAAAGGTCGGCGCGGAGACAGCCTACGAGACGCCCGAGCTCACCGCGCTCCCCGATGAGACGCTCGACGCCTTCATTTCCGACCCCCGGCTCAAGGATTACGACTACATGCTCTCCCGCGTCAAGGCGAGCAAGAAGCACACCCTCTCCGAAAAGGAGGAGATCATCCTGACGCATGCGAGCGAGCCCCTTGCGGTGGCGGGCGACGTCTTTGAAATGCTCGATAACGCCGAACTCGACCTCCCCGAGATCGAATATGCGGGGGAGAAGGTCCGCCTTTCGCACGGTCTCTACTCCGTCATCATGAATGGAAGCGACAGAGAGAAGCGCAAGGAGGCGTTCACGCTGTATTACGCCGCCTATAAGAAGATCTTGCGGACGCTCGCGACGACGTATTACGGAAACGTCAAGACGGACATCTTCTATAAGACCGTCCGCGGCTACGGAAGCTGCCTCGAGAAAGCGCTCTTCGAGGAGGACGTCTCGCCCGAAGTCTACAGAAGGCTCGTGGACTGCGTCACGGAGAACGTGCCGCTTTTGCATGACTATATGGCGCTGCGCAAGGAACTGCTCGGCTACGACGAGATGCACATGTACGATATCTATCCCACGCTCGTCGCGGAGGCCGAACTCAGGCTCCCCTTCGACGAGGCCTTTGATCTCTGCCTCAAGGGGCTTGCTCCCCTCGGGGAGGAATATCTCGCACTCTTCGCAAAGGGCAGGAGCGAGCGGTGGATCGACGTCGAGGAGACGGAGGGCAAGCGGAACGGCGCCTATTCCATCGGGATCTACGGCAACCATCCCTTCGTACTCCTCAATTACCAACAGACGGCGCACGACGTGTTTACCATCGCGCATGAGATGGGGCATTCGCTGCATTCGTATTACTCCAACACCTTCGAGCCCTACGTCAAGTCCGACTATAAGATCTTCGTCGCGGAGGTGGCGAGCACCGTCAACGAGGTCCTCCTCCTCAAATATCTCTTAAAGACGACGGAGGACGGCAAGCTCAAGCGGTATCTCCTCAACTACTATCTCGACATGATCCGCACGACGCTCTTCCGCCAGACCCAGTTTGCGGAGTTTGAAGAGAAGGCGCACGCCCTTGCCGAGAGCGGGGAGCCCCTCAACGACGACAACCTCTCCGCGCTCTATCTTGCGCTCAACAAGAAGTATTACGGCGACGCCGTCGTCCACGATGAGGAGATCGCCTATGAGTGGGCGCGCATTCCGCATTTCTACCGCTCCTTCTATGTCTATAAGTACGCGACGGGTATCACTGCCGCCATCTGCATCGCCAACCGCATCCTTTCGGAGGGCGAGCGCGCGGTGGAGGACTATAAGAAGTTCTTAAAGGGCGGTTGTTCCGCCGATCCCGTCTCCCTCCTCAAACTCGCGGGAGCCGATCTCACGACGGAGAAGCCGTTTGCGGCGGCGATGGAAGAGTTTGCGGAGGCACTCGCGCAGTTCAAAACGTTATCGTAAAAGCACAAAGAGGTCTTACCTATGCCCAATCCGAATAATCAGATGCCGCACAATATCGACGCGGAGGCCGCGCTCCTCGGCTGTCTCCTCATGGATGAAGCCGTGCAGGGGGATATCCTCGAATCGCTGCGCACGGAAGATTTTTACCGCGAATCGCACCGCCTCATCCTCGAGGCCATGAAGAAGATCTTTGCGGGCAGAAAGACGGTGGATACCGTCACGCTCCTCGACCAGCTCACCCGAGACGGTACTCTCGAACGGGCCGGCGGGTTGCAGGCCGTCAACGATTTGGCCACCATCACGCCCTCCACGGCCAATTATAAGCAATATCTCGACATCGTGCGGCGGGACGCCGTCAACCGCGCGCTCATCCGTGCGGCAAAGGATATCGTGGAAAATTGCAGAAAGGAGCCCGAGGAACGGGAGGCGATCGGCTATGCGGAGAAGCTCGTCTATGACATCTCCAAACAGGAGGATAAGACGACGCTCACGAGTTTTGCCGACGGAGTCGTTCTCCAAAAGGTCATTCAGAAGTTCGAGGAGATCGACCGCGATCCCAATGCCTTCCGGGGGTTGGAGACGGGCTTCACCCGCCTCGACCAGATCACGCACGGCTTTCAGAAGGGCAATCTCATCATCATCGCCGCGCGCCCCGGCATGGGGAAAACGTCGCTCGCGATGAACATCGTGGAGCACGCCTGTCTCGTCAATCACAACGTTGCGGCCGTCTTTTCCCTCGAGATGCCCTACGAGGAGATCGCCCAGCGCCTCATCTGCGCACATGCGGAAGTCAGCATGGAAAAGGCGCTCTCCGGCAAGCTCGTCGTGCAGGATTGGAAGAATCTTCTTCTCGCGGATAAAAAATTGAAGGAAAGCAAGATCTATATCGACGATTCCTCCTCCATTACGCCGCCCGAGATCCTTTCCAAATGCCGCCGCCTCGCAGCCGCCGAGGGCAGGCTCGACCTCGTGATGATCGACTATATCCAGCTCATGCAGGGGGACCGTTCGGAGAACATGGGGCGCGATTTCAACCGCCAGCAGGAGATCGCCTCCATCACGCGCTTTTTGAAGATCATGGCGAAGGAACTCGGGGTGCCCGTCATCGCGCTCTCCCAGCTCCGCCGCATCGAGACCAAGGAGCCGCAGCTCTCCGACCTCCGCGAATCGGGGGCTATCGAACAGGACGCGGATATCGTCATGTTCATCAACCGTCCCGACGTCAACGCCAAGCCCGAGGATTACGAAAAGGGCACCGTGGTGAAGGGGGCGGCAGAGCTCACCCTCGCCAAGCACAGAAACGGTTCTTTGGGGCGGATCCAACTGCGGTTCATCGGGGAATCGACGAAATTCATCGACGTGGAGGATCAGGGCCGCCCGAGCGAGGAGCCGATATTCACCCGCAGAAAGAAACCTTCCGGGGAGGGAGACGACGGGGACGACGGCGATATTCCCCTTTGATAGCTATGGAAACACAGATCATCGCACGCGCACACGGATGGCTCTCCCGCGCCAAAAAATACATCGAGGAGGGGGAAGTCGTCGCCTTTCACACCGAAACGGTTTACGGCTTGGGCGCAAATGCCTTCAACGACGACGCCGTGCTCAAAATTTTTGCCTTGAAGGGGAGACCCGCCGATAATCCGCTCATCGTGCATGTGCACAGAGATTACGAGATCTCCCGCCTCATCGACGGCGAACCGCCCTATGCGGCGGCGCTCCGCGCGGCATTCTTGCCGGGGCCGCTCACCATGGTTTATCCCTCCACGGGGAAGGTCTCCCAATACGTCTCGTGCGGGCTCCCGACGCTCGCCATCCGCGTGCCGTCGTCGCCCACCGCGCAGGAGTTTTTGCGCGAAGTGGATCTGCCCATCGCCGCACCGAGCGCAAATCTCTCCAAACACGTCTCGCCCGTCACCGCGCGGCACGTCTACGACGATTTCAACGGGAAAATCCCGCTCATTCTCGACGGCGGAGCCTGCATGGGCGGCATCGAGAGCACCGTCCTCGATTGCACGGGGGAGGTCCCTCAAATTTTACGGGGAGGGCTCGTGACGCGGGAGATGATCGCTTCCGTCGCGGGAGATTGCGGGGTGTATGTGCGGAAGGAGGGCGAACAGCCCAAGAGCCCCGGCATGGCATATAAGCACTATTCGCCGCGTTGTAAAACGGCGTATTGCCGCAGCGCGGAGGAGGCGAACGCCCTCTATGACGGCGAAGCCGAGCAGGGCGGCAGGCCCTGTATCCTTGCGGAGAGCGGGTTGATTTCCGCCCTCGGAGGAAGGGAAGCCCTCGATCTCGGCGGCACGGGCGAAGAGATGGCAAGGCGGCTGTATGCGCTTCTTCGCAGCGCGGAAAAGAGCGCGACGCTTCTCATCGGCGTCGAGCCCAAGGAACAGGAGGGCGTGATGGTGGGAGTCTTGAATCGGCTTCGTCGCGCTTTTGGGGTGGACGCATGAAACATCGCATCATCATCTTTGTATGTACGGGGAACACGTGCCGCTCTCCGATGGCCGAGGCGGCGCTCCGGCAGGAGCTCAAGCGGCGGAAGATCGGATGGTATCGCGTTGTCTCGGCGGGGCTCTCCGCAGAAGCGGGGCAACCCATGTCCGCAAACAGCATGCAGGCGCTCACCGAGGCGAAGATCGCCTACGAGGAGAACTTCCGCTCCCGCAGGCTGACCCGCGACATGGTAGAGGGGGCGCACGCCGTCGTCTGCATGACGACTGCGCAGCAGCAGGCGCTCTCGGGATTTTCCAACGTAACAAGTTTTCCCGCGCTCTGCGGGGAGGAGATCCCCGATCCGTACGGAAGGGAAATCGACGCCTATCGCGTCACCCTGCGCCATATCCGCGAATGTATCCCCCGCGTGATCGAGGTCTGCTGTCCGAAAATCAAAAAATGATCCATCAAAGGAGAGGAAAGGTATGAAAATTGCAATTGCGTGCGACCATGGCGGTCTCACACTCAAAAATCTCGTGGCGGAGTATCTTGAAAAAGCGGGGCATGAAGTCGTCGATTTCGGGACGACGACCCCCGATTCCTGCGACTATCCCGATTTCGGCCTGAAGGCTGCGGAAGCCGTGGCGAGCGGGGAATGCGAGCGGGGGATCGTCGTCTGCACGACGGGCATCGGCATCTCCATTGCGGCCAACAAGGTCCCCGGGGTCCGCTGTGCGCTGTGCTCCGAACCGCTGTCCGCCAAGATGACCCGCCTTCACAACGACGCCAACATGCTCGCGCTCGGTGGGGCGTTTGTCGGCGTCAATCTCGCCTATGAGATCGTGAAGGTATTCTTGGAGACGCCGTTTTCGGAAGAGGCCAAGCATCAGCGCCGGATCGATAAAATCACGGCAATTGAGCGCAAATATATGAAATAAACGCAGTATTATGCGAGGCATAATACTCTGCAAAGACCGCTTGATTGGCTTTTGGGTTGGGGAATGTGATGAAAAGTCAAGCTCTGCGCGATAAAATCAGGGAATCGCTTACGGCGGTTTTGCCCATCGCGCTCATTATCATAGCTCTCGCGCTGACGGTCACGCCCGTCCATACGGGGAATTTTGTGCTGTTTTTGCTCGGCGTCGTCCTGTTGATCTTCGGGATGGGGCTTTTCACGCAGGGAGCCGATCTTTCCCTTCTCGTCATCGGTGAGAAGATCGGGATCGCAGTTACCAATTCCAAAAAGGTATGGCTCATCGCGCTGGTCTCCTTCCTCATCGGGATCATCGTGACGGTGGCCGAACCCGATCTTCAGATCCTCGCGGGGCAGGTCCCGTCCATCGCGCAAAAGACGCCGCTCGGGAATTATTTGCTCATCGTGACGGTAGCGGTGGGCGTGGGGCTCTTCCTTGCGATCGCCATGCTTCGCATCGTGTTCGGCATCCGCCTTGCCTACCTGCTGGTTGGCTTCTATGCGCTTGCCTTCCTGCTTGCCGCCTTTGTCTCCCCGTCCTTTTGGGCGGTCTCCTTCGACGCGGGCGGCGTGACCACGGGCCCCATGACGGTGCCGTTTATCATCTCGCTCGGCGTCGGCGTCGCGTCCATTCGTGCGGGCAAGGGGCAGGAGGATTCCTTCGGGCTCGTCTCGCTGGCGAGCGTGGGGCCCATCGTCGCCGTCCTCCTTCTCGGCATCATCTTTCGGGTGAATGGGCTTGACTATCCTTACGAGGAACTTGCGGCCGTGGAGACGACGCGGGACGCCTTCTATGCCTATCTCCGCGGATTTCTCGATTACGCCGAGGAAGTCCTCATCGCGCTTTTGCCCATCTTCGTCTTTTTCCTGCTCTTTCAGTGCATCACGCGCAGCTTTAAGAAGCGACAACTCGTCCGCATCCTGATGGGATTTTTATATACCTTGGTCGGCCTCGTCCTCTTTTTAACGGGGGCAAACGTCGGCTTCATGCCTATCGGCAGGACGATCGGGGAGGAACTCGCAAAGCTTTGGGGCGGTTGGCTCCTCATTCCCGTGGGAATGCTCATCGGCTACTTCGTCGTTGCGGCCGAGCCCGCGGTGCACGTGCTCAATAAGCAGGTCGAACGCATGTCGGCGGGGGCGATCTCGGCTTCCTCGATGAAGAAGGGCCTCTGCATCGGCGTGAGTATCTCCTTGGGGCTCGCGATGACGCGCATCCTCACGGAGATCGATATCCTGTGGATCCTCATCCCCGGATATGCGATCGCGCTGCTCCTCACGGCGTTTACGCCGCCCGTATTTACGGGGATCGCCTTCGACTCGGGCGGCGTCGCGAGCGGCGCGATGGTCTCCTCCTTCGTCCTTCCCATGGCGATCGGCGCCTGCAACGCGCTCTCGGGGCCGGGTTTCATCATGACGCAGGCCTTCGGTTGCGTGGCGTTCGTCGCCCTCACGCCGCTCATTTCCATTCAGATTTTAGGGATCGCCTACCGGATCCGTACCCAAAAGATCAAGCGCAACTTCCTCACGGCCGAGGAAAAAATTCTCGAGTACGAGGTGGATCGATGAAGCGGGATAAGGGCGTGAGAAACACCATCAAACATGCGGCAAACGCCGCTCTGCAACCGCTGCAGGCGGTAGAAAAGCGGGCGGAGGGCCTCCTTGCGGGGAAGGGCGAGGGCAAGAAGCCGGAGCTCCGCAAGATCCGGAGCAAACTGCTCGTGAGCGTCGTCAACCGGACGGAGGAACGGCGCTTAAAGGAGATCCTCGACGAATGCTCCGTCACGCTCTCCTATCTGTTCGTGGGGACGGGGACTGCCAATTCTTCCGTGCTCGACTACCTCGGGCTTGGCGAAACGGAGAAATCCGTGCTCCTTTCGCTCTTTCCGGAGAGCGATGAGGAATCGATCATGCGTGGGATCCGCGAGAAACTTGCCCTCTATCTTGCGGGGCGGGGGATCTCCTTCACGATCCCGCTTCGCGGCATTTCGCAGACGGTTGCGGAGTCGCTCGCGGGCGCGGCTACGAATAAGACGGTGGACGGAAAGAAAGTCATGGGAAGTCAAGAACGAAAATACGATCTCATCATTGCGGCAGTTGCCGCGGAATTTGCGGATACGGCGATGGAAGCGGCGCGTTCGGCCGGCGCGGCGGGCGGGACGATCGTGCGCGCCCGGACGCTCGGCAATGAGAAGGCCGAGCAGTTCATCGGAATTTCGCTCATGCGCGAGCAGGAAATTTTGATGATTTTGACGCGCAAAGAACAGACGATGGGGATCATGAACGCGCTTTCCGAGCGCGTCGGCGTCAAGACGGAGGCGGGCGGCGTCATTTTCTCCGTCCCCGTAGACAGGACGGCGGGCATCTCCGTCAATGAAAATCTCCTCGAGGAGAAGGGGGAGACGGGCAGTGACTGAGCGGATCCTTGCAATCGGCGGAGGAAAGGGAAAGGGGCGCGAACAGGACGCGGAACGGCTTCAGATCGACGAATATATCTCCGGAGAAGCCAAGAAGGCAGCGGGAGAAAGGCGGCCCTGCGGGCTCTTTATCCCGACGGCCAGCCACGACTGCATGCCGTATTACAATACCTTCCACAAGGTCTACACGGGCATCTTCGGGCTCAAGACCGACGTCGCGCTCACGGTGGGGCGGGAGATCGATCCCGTCAAGATGAAAAAGAAGTTCGACGCAGCCGATTTTTTGTACGTCGGAGGAGGAGACACCGTTTTCATGCTCGAGTCGTGGAAGAAGTCGGGGCTCCTTGCCTATATCGAGGAGGCTTATCGCCGCGGCGTCTTGGTCGCCGGGCTTTCGGCGGGGGCCATCTGTTGGTTCGAAGAGATGTATTCCGATTCCGTCGTCGAGGGGGAATACCATATGTATCCCGGGCTCGGATGGATAAAAGGAAAAATTTCTCCCCATTACGACGAGAGAACGCTTGACTTTGACGAAATCGTGTTGTATAATAGATACTGCGCTTGGGGCATTGAAAACGATGCGGCTCTCGAAATCGTCGGCGGAGAGCCCGTAAAGAGCATCTCGGCGGGCGGAAAGGTGTGGCGGATCGACGGGACCTCAGGCAACAAGATCGTCAAAACGGAGTTTTGACAGCGCGGGGTTCGATCTCCCGTCTCGGCGCCCCGGCCGAGGAAAAGTGCGGGGACAAGGTTGCCTTTTCAGGCGTTGCGGAATTGACCTCCGCCTCGGGGACCCGCCCGTGTAAAAATACGGGGCATGCGGATGTGGCGAAATTGGCAGACGCGCAGGTTTCAGGTTCCTGTGGGAGACCATGCAGGTTCAAGTCCTGTCATCCGCACCACTTTGAACGTAAGTTGAACCATTTCAGCTTGCGTTCTTTTTTACTGCGAAAAGCGAGGACAAACCGTCCTCGCTCTCCTTATATTCCGTTGAATTGAAATTTATTTCTCTGATTTTTCCAAAACAAACGAAAAACTGCCGTCGTTGCATGTACCGTCCGATTCAATGATGATGTAAATCGTTTTATTGCCTGTAAAAGTTTCGGTTTTACTATCAACAGAACCGTCGGTTTTAATGTCAAATAAGTTCAGCTTCTCATCATGAAAATCATAGAAAACTTTTATATTCCCTTCCCGAAGCGTCGCTTCATATGTTATAAACACCTCGTCTACGCCATTGTTCTTCAATTTCATTACATATGTTCCGCTAAAATTATCAAATGTAACGGCCGCTTTATTTGAGGTATTTTCCCTTACCATCAGCATAGCACTATAATGGCTTACATATTTATTCCCGCAAGCAGATAATGTAAAACAAAATATCAATGCTACCGTTGCAATGATTACACTTACAAATTTTTTCATAATACACTTCTCCACTAAATTCCTGTTTATCATAATATGATTATAGCATAGAATCGCAAATAAATCAAGTCCGAACGGGGCAAAAAATCAAGATGGCACTTTGGCGGGGGCTTGACTAAAAACGCGGGCCATGAAAAATGCGGAAAGTGATTGCAAATTTGCAATGGTTGTGCTACAATAAGACTGTCGTTTTCCGCGGCTTTCGAAGCGGATGGATCCGCACGGGAGGGCTTCGGACCGCGCATACGGGAAAAGGAGGGCCGGGATGGCACAACAAGGTACGCTCTTCGAATCGTTGGATTCCGAACCGCTCGCGGCGAGATTGCGCCCGCAGACGCTCGATGAATTCTGCGGTCAAAAGCATCTTTTGGGGGAGGGAAAGATCCTTCGCCGTCTCATCGAAGGGGACAAGATCGGCTCTATGATCTTTTGGGGGCCGCCCGGCGTGGGGAAAACGACGCTCGCGCGCATCATTGCAAACCGTACAAAGGCGAAATTCATTGATTTTTCCGCCGTCACAAGCGGGATCAAGGAGATCAAGCTCGTGATGGAACAGGCGGAGAAGAACCGTCGGTTCGGGGAAAAGACGATCTTGTTCGTGGACGAGATCCACCGATTCAACAAGGCCCAGCAAGACGCCTTTTTACCCTTCGTGGAAAAGGGCAGCATCATTCTCATCGGCGCGACGACGGAAAATCCCTCCTTCGAAGTCAACGGCGCGCTCCTTTCGCGCTGTAAAGTATTCGTGTTGCAGGCGCTCAAGACGGAGGAGCTCACCGAGCTATTGCGTCGCGCGATCACCGATGTGCGCGGATTCGGCGGACAGAACATCGAAATTTCCGAGGACACCTTGGAGATCATCGCAAATTTTGCGAACGGCGATGCGCGCAGTGCGCTTTCCACGCTGGAGATGGCCGTTTTGAACGGCGCACAAGACGGCGACCGGACGGTCGTCACGCGGGAAACGGTGGAGCAATGTACGTCGAAGAAGTCTCTCCTCTATGATAAGAAGGGGGAAGAGCACTATAATCTCATCTCGGCCCTGCACAAGTCGATGCGCAATTCCGATCCCGACGCCGCCGTCTATTGGCTCGCGCGGATGTTGGAGGCGGGGGAGGACCCGCTCTATATCGCACGGCGGGTGACGCGGTTTGCGAGCGAGGACGTGGGGCTTGCCGATCCGCGCGCCTTGGAGATCGCCGTCGCCGCCTATCAGGCTTGTCATTTGATCGGGATGCCCGAATGCACGGTGCATCTCACGGAGGCCGTCGTCTATATGTCCATGGCGCCCAAGTCCAATGCGCTCTACATCGCCTATGGCATGGCCAAAAAGGATGCGCTTGAGATGCTTTCCGAGCCCGTGCCTCTCGTCATCCGCAATGCGCCCACCAAGTTGATGCGGGAGCTCGAATACGGGAAGGGGTATCAATATGCGCACGACAGCGAGGAGAAGCTGACGAATATGCAGTGCCTGCCCGATAATCTTTTGGGCAAGGAGTATTATTTCCCCACTGAGGAGGGTGTGGAGGGCCGCTATAAGGCCCGCCTGCGGGAGATCAAGGATTGGAAGAAAAAACATTGACCGCGCAAGACGGCATTTCTGTATCCCGGGGCGATTTTCCCGCATGGACGGGCCCGGGGAGAAGCGTGAAACGCGGTTCGAATCAAATTCAGGTTAAAATAGGAGGATGGTAACAATGTACGAAATAACGACGGAGATCCCGTATCGGTGGCCGAATCGACTGAAATTCACGACGTTCGTCGTCCCCGACCGCGTGACGAAGATCTGCAGGGAGGCTTTTTGGTATTGCACCAATCTGCGTAAAATCTATATCCCCAAGAGCGTGACGGAAATCGAGAAGGACGCCTTTGTGGGGTGTTTGAACCTTGAGATCTACTGTGAGGACGAGCCGAAGGAGGGCTGGGTCTACGGCATGCGGAAGGGCATCGAGCGGTATGAAATCGTAACGCCCGAGGACGACGCCTTCAATTTCCACCGCTCGGGGGGTTCGTTCTCCTCGACAACCGTCGAGCGGGAAATGGAGACCTTCCATGATTGGAATTCCAACAAACGCCCCGTCTTTACGCACGTTCCGAGGGACGTCACGAAGGATTGGGAAAAATAGAGAGCGCTTTTTTTCAAGCGGGCCTTCGGGCCCGTTTTTGATAAATTTTTCTTGTGCCGTGTTTGAAAATTCGCCGTTTGCGGTATAATATAAATGAACAAAGGAAGCGGTAGGAACCGGGGCGAAAGGCGCCAAACCCGCCCGCGCTTTGGCCTCCGCAGCCTCCCGCGCAATCATCGTAAAAGGAGAATTTTATTATGAAACACGCATTGCAGACCAGAAACGACTACGATCTCTTCGATGTGTTCGACGACTTCTTTAAGCCGATGTTCTTCGAGGAGAGCAGGGAACTTCGCACAGACATCAAGGAGACGGAGGAGACCTATGAGATGGACCTCGAACTCCCCGGATACAGCAAGGAGGAGATCAAGGTCTCTCTCGAAAACGGCTACCTCACCGTGAGCGCAGAGAAGAAGGCGCGCGAGGAAAACGGCAAGAAGTATCTTCGCAGAGAGATCCGTGAGAGCACGTCGCGGAGCTACTACGTCGGCACGAATGTGTCGAAAGAATCGATTAAAGCGAAATTTGACAACGGCATCCTGTCGCTCACCGTTCCCAAGGAACAGAAGAAACAGATCCCCGAAAATCATTTCATCGCCATCGATTAAACATTTTGGAAGATGAGATAAAGAAGTGGGGGCCGCGCGGAATTTCGCGCGGCCCCCTGTTTTCATCCGTTAAGGTAATTTTTGATATATTTCCTCGCTCACGGGCTCCAACCACTCGTTGGAAGCGGTTTCGCCCGGGACTTCGACGGCAAGGTGCGAAAACCAGCTGTCCTTCGCCGCACCGTGCCAATGCTTGACGCCGGCGGGGATGTTGACGACGTCGCCCGGATTCATCTCCACGGCCTCCTTGCCCCATTCTTGATACCATCCGCGCCCCGCGACGCAGATGAGGATCTGCCCGCCGCCCTTTGTGGCGTGGTGGATATGCCAATTGTTGCGGCAGCCGGGCTCGAAGGTGACGTTGAATACGCCGACTTGGGTCTTGGAGACGGGGGCGAGGTAGCTCTTCCCGCTGAAATACTGCTTGAAGCCGTCGTTGGGCGCGCCGATGGGGAAGATCATCGACTGCGCGTGCGCCGCCATTGCGTTTTCCGCGCTTTCCTCGTCCGTCCAGACGTCCTTCGCCATGCGAAAGACGGCCC
The DNA here is from genome assembly GCA_947588985.1 of uncultured Clostridia bacterium. Lineage (GTDB taxonomy): Bacteria > Bacillota > Clostridia > Christensenellales > Borkfalkiaceae > Gallimonas. Next base: position 138,382 of record CANQBG010000001.1, on the reverse strand, counting down.
ATGCCTTAGGCCAACCTGCGTAGAAGCCGACATGGGTGATGGCCGCCGCGATCTCCTTTCTCGTCACGCCCGCATTCTTGGCGTTTTCCAAGTGATATTTGAGAGAACTGTCGGTAATGCCCGAAGCCATGAGCGCGACGACTGTGATGAGGCACCGCGTCTTGTGATCGAGATCGGGGTTGTTCCAATTTTCTCCGAAGAGAACGTCGTCGTTGTAGTGCGCGAAGTCGGGAGCAAACTCCCCGAGCGACTTCCTGCCTGCGTCTTGAGTGATCTTTTTCATGAAATTTCCTCCTGTGGACCTTTGAAATTATCGCTTTGCGCCGCCGAGAGACTGAGCGTCACCGTGGCGGGGTCTGTTTGGGTGAGAATTTTCTTCCATTCCTCTGCGGAGACGCCGCAGACCTTCCCAAGCTTCGTATAGCTCCACGTGTTGCTGCCGTAGAAGAGGACGATCTGATCCCCGGAATAGAGGACGACGTCGCCGGACTCCGTCGTCATCTGCGCGTCGCTGCGAGGGAGGGGGTGCCCCAGTGCGCCCACCATTTCAAACCCGCCGTAGCCGTGTGCTTCGTAGGCGATGTCGCCCTCCTTCAAGAGCGCGACGAGGGCCTCCGTTGCGGAATTTTGCACGAGTGTTACGGACATGGTATGCCCGTTTATCGTCAAGTAGAGTTTATCTGGCATTTCGATTTCCTCCTCGGACCTATCGTTCGGCCCCGACGGCTGCCGCAGGGAAGCCCCCGCGCCGCAGCCCGCGAGCGCCAAAAGAAGCGCGATGAAGATGGCGAAAGCTGCGCGCTTCATACCGCGCCCTTAAAAGTTGGAACGGAAGAAGGCCGCGATCTTCTCGAACGGAATGACGTCTAAGCGATCGTAGAGGTCGGTGTGCACGGCGTTCGGAATGATCATAAGCTCCTTGTTGCCCGCGTATTTGCTGTTCTTTGTCATCGCGGCGTAAGCGTCCTTCGAGAAGTAGCAGGAGTGCGCCTTTTCTCCGTGAATGATAAGTACCGCGCTCCTTATCTCATTGCTATAAGCCAAAATGGGCATATTGATAAAGGAGAGCGAGGAGGTCTTGTTCCAGCCGCCGTTGGAGTTGAGACTGCGGACATGGTACCCCCGTTTTGTCTTGTAGTAGTCGTAATAGTCCTTGACGAAGAAGGGCGCGTCGTCGGGAAGGGGATCGACGACTCCGCCGCCGAGTTCGTAATTGCCGTTCTTGTAATCGAGGGTTCGTTGTTCGTTCAAAGCCTTTTTCGTCTCGAAGCGCGCTTCCTCGCTGTCTTGCGCGTCGAAATAGCCCTTGGCGTTCACCCGCGTCATGTCGTACATCGTCGAGGCGACCGTTGCCTTAATTCTCGTATCCATCGCCGCGGCATTGATCGCCATTCCGCCCCAACCGCAGATGCCGAGGATCCCGATCTTCTCCGCGTCCACGTCCTCGCGGCAGGAGAGGAAGTCCACGGCCGCCGAGAAGTCCTCGGTGTTGATATCGGGAGAGGCGACGTAGCGGGGGGTTCCTCCGCTTTCGCCTGTAAACGAGGGATCGAACGCGATGGCGAGGAACCCGCGCTTGGCAAGTTCCTGCGCATACAGTCCCGACGACTGCTCCTTGACCGCACCGAAGGGCCCCGAGACGGCGATCGCGGGAAGTTTGCCTTCCGCATGTTTCGGCTTATAGACGTCGCAGGCGAGGGTGATACCGTAGCGATTGTGGAATGTCGCCTTGCTATGCTCCACTTTTTCGCTCTTTTCAAATACTTTGTCCCATTCCTTCGTCAATTTCAATTCTTCCATAATGCTGCTCCTTATAAAATTTTATGGATCTTATTGTGCAGACGGGATCCCGCCCCTAACATCCATTATAATGCAATGAAGGGCGAATGTCAAATCCTTCCATTTTATAAGTTTGTGAAAAATTCGGCGGGGCATCACCGGAAAGAGGCGGAGGGAAATTCGCCGGCGTAGCGGCCTTTTTACTTGACAACGGGCGGGAAATCGTTTAGAATGAGACCATGCAATCCATAGGAGGGACAAAATGTCGAAAAACTTTGGGGTGAAACCCTATCTTTTTCCCATGCCGACCTATATGATCGGGACGTACAACGAGGACGAGTCGGTAGACGTCATGATGATGGCGTGGGGCGGGATCTGCGCGGAGGACATGGTTGCGCTCAATCTCGAGGCGACGCACAAGACCGTCGCCAATATCCGCAAGAGGGGAGGCTTTACGCTTGCCGTCCCGGGGACGGATACGCTTGCCGAGAGCGACTATTTCGGGATCGCGACTTCCAACAAGACGCAGGATAAATTTTCGCGCACCGGACTTCATGCCGTGAAAAGTGCGCTTGTGGATGCGCCCGTGATCGAGGAGTATCCCGTCACGCTCGAATGCAGCGTCGCGGAGATCCAGGATCAGCCGTACGGTTTGCGCATTCTCGGAAAGATCGAAAATGTGCGCGCCAACGATGACGTGCTCGACGAAAGCGGGAAGATCGACGCGGAGAAGCTGTGCGCCTTCGTCTTTGATCAAATGCAAAACGGCTACTATGCGGTCGGGCCCAAGGTGGGGACGGCATGGAAGAGCGGCTGCACCTACCTCGATAAACGCCGCTGAATTCCCGCACTCCGATCATCGAAAAATGCACCTCGAAGGCATGTGCTTCGAAGGTGCATTTTTGTTACTCCTTTGCCTTGATGACGTTGGTAGGCTTGATCCTCCTGAGCCGGAGCATGGGTACGAGGAAGGAGAGAAGGAAGATGGCAAGCGCCAAAACACAGTTCCAAACGAGATAGTTGCCCTTTACGATGAGAAAATCGAGGTCCATCACGATGGCGCTCTTGACGAGCTCATTGAGGGAAAACACCAAAACGCGGTTGGCGAGGTCGATGAAGAGGAAGGACCCGACGACATAGAGAAGGACCATGAGAAGCGCCGCCACGGCAATCTGAAATCCGAAGACGCGCAAAAGATCGCTCTCCCTTGCCCCGAGGGCCTTCAAAATGCCGATCTCCCGCCGCTTATCCCGAATGCTCTTGAGCTCGTATTGCACCATGAGTATGAAGAGGGCGGTGCAGAGTACGGCGAAGATAAGCCCGAAGAAACGGCCGAATACTCCCACGGCCCTTGTCATCGTCGAAAGCGAGGCGGCAATCGAGGAATTGGGCGCAAAGCCGTTTTCCTCCGCGACGTTGACGAGAAGCCCGGTCTGTTCGGCGGTGCCGTCGAAGTAGTAGCCCATCGGAAATGCCTCGATTTTGCGAAGTTCATGAAATAGATTTTCGGCTAAATTTCCATAGGTGACTTTGTCGTCGAGGCGAACGATTTTTACTGTTTTCTCGAGCTTCTTTGCGGACATGGTATGGTCGCAAAGCGTGTAATAACGGAAAATTACCTCTTGTGGCACGAAAGAGGAGAGGGTCTCGGGCGTGTAATCCGTGCCGAATAATTGATTATAAACGTCGTAATTGAGCTGAATTTCGTCGTCTGCGAGCGGCAAATCGCTCTCGATCCACGGACCCGACCAAAATCCTCGCATCTCATACGTCTTGCCTTCTTGGGTGAACGTCGAGATGCCCGCGGAGACGAAATCGCGGTAATTCGCCGCAACGGAGCAATCGACGAAATCGGGGTTGAAGGTGTAGCCGATATTGAGATATTAGCATACTTCGTCGTAGAAGGCGATGTACCGTTCGCTCTCCATGAGGTTTTTCAATTCCGCCTTGGAGAGGGTGGGATCCGTGAGCTTTTTGAGGACGTCCTCGTAGCGCGCCCTGTAGCCCGTGTCGATCACACCGTTGATATACGCATAGCGATACCAAATATCCGCGGCGCCGTTTAAGATGGAATCGTAGGTGGGGAAGGCGCGCTCGCGCAAGATGATGTCGGCGGAAAAATCGGTGATGTAGATGCCGTAGTCCTTGGGCTCCTCCGAGAGCGCGGCGAACTTGAGCTCCCCGAACTGCTTTTTTACAAAACTCTCCTCGGTGATGAGAAGGCCCGCGGTCTCTGAATATGAGTAGGGGTTTGCCTGCATGATGAGCCGCTGTTGGTCGATGCTCACGGTGCTGCCGCCGATGAGATAACATGTGTGATTGATGAGCGGATAGGCCTTGCCCGTGTAGCCGGCCTCGTAGAACTTCTCGAGGTCGCCCTCCTCCACGTCTAAGAGGCGCGTGGGGTCGATGCTGTCGTACGCCTCATTTTCCTCTTTGAGGAAGACGGTGCAGTCGAGATTGCGCTTGGCCATTTCATGGGCGAGCACCTCGCCGCCGTTGAAGTTCATGATGAGCTGGGCAAGACCCAAGACGACCATGATCGCCGCGAGAATGAGGGCATAACAGCCCGTGCGAAGCCACCCGTGGCGGGAGAGTTTTACGGCGGCAGAGAAGCGGTCTCGGATGCGCAGATGACCGCGTTCGAGAGGCTCTACCTCGGACATGCCCCCTTGCGATCTCCTCTTGGGGCAGGGTCGGAAGCGATCCCGATCCTGCCGCACCCGCCGCGCCGCCCACCATGCGAGCGCCCCGTTGACGGCCGCAACGTTGTCCTCCGAAAACGTCTGTCCGCTCGGAATGACGAGGGTATCCCCCTCCAAGCGGAGCCGCGGATCGAAGGCGGGGTTGCGCTTCAAGTGCTGCAACACACGCCCGTCCGAGAGTTCCAAGATCTCGTCGGCGTAGTCCTGCGCGTCGGTCAAATTGTGCGAGACGATGACGACGAGCTTGTCCTTGGAGAGCTTTTGCAGGAGGGTGAGGATCTGCGCCGTCGTCTTGCTGTCGAGGTTGCCCGTGGGCTCGTCGGCCAAAATAATTTTGGGGTGTTTGACGAGGGCACGGGCGATGGCGACGCGCTGTTTCTGCCCGCCTGAGAGCTCCTTGGGATAGCGCTCCCCGCAGTCCGCGAGCTCCACTTCTTTGAGCGCGGCGCGCACCTTCTCACGGTCGGTCTCCCCCTGCAGTTGCAGGGCGAGCATCACGTTTTCCGTGACGGTGAGCTCCTCGATGAGGTAGAAATCCTGAAAGATGAAGCCCACCTCGCAGTTGCGGAAGCGGACGTCGTCCTGTGCGTCGAAGTCGGAAAAATTTCGGCCGTTGACAATGATCTCGCCCGACGTCATGCCGTCCAATCCGCCGATGAGGGAGAGGAGGGTCGTTTTGCCGCTGCCGCTCTTGCCGACGACAAAGACGAAGCCCTTGTCGGGCAACGTGAAGGAGATCCGATCGAGGGCGACGCATTTATCGCCCCGCTTGCTCTTATAAATTTTGGTGAGGTCTCGAACTTCGATCATGGTATCAGCGATAGTCTGCCGCCGCGCGATCGCTTTCGCGCCGAAGGTCACGCTCCTTGATCGCCTGCTTCTTATCATAGGTATGCTTGCCTTTGCAGAGGGCGATCTCCACTTTTATGAGCGCATCTTTGAAATACACCTTGAGCGGAACGAGGGTGTAGCCGCGCTCGTTGACTCTTCCCGCAATGCGCGAGATCTCCGCGCGGTGCAGGAGCAGTTTTCTGTCCTTTCTCGAATCGCGCGTGGAAAATGCGCCGCTCTTATCGTAGAGGGCGATGTGCATGTTTTTGAGGAGGACCTCCCCGCCGCGGAGTTCGCAAAAGCTCTCCCCGAGCGAGGCTTTCCCGGCGCGCAGAGATTTTACTTCCGCACCTTCGAGCACGATGCCCGCCTCATATTTTTCCTCGATGAAGTATTCAAACGAGGCCGATTTGTTGACTGCGATGATTTTCATATCACACCTTTGCAAGGAAAGCGAATTGTACTTTTCTCGACCCGAAGTCGGTGCCGACGACGCGCACGCGGATGCGGTCCCCGAGCGCAAAGCGAAGGCGCGTACCGCGCAGGAGGAAGCGTCCCTCCCAAAACTCATAGACGTCGTCGGGGAGCGTCTCGATGGGGAGGTAGCCCTCCACGGTATTTTCGAGTTCGGCGTAGAGCCCATAGGCCGTGACGCCGGAGACGGTAGCCTCGAATTCCTCCCCGAGTTTGTCCTGCATGTAGGCGACGGTGTAGAGGGCGTCCACCTCCCGCTCGGCCTCCGCCGCATTGCGTTCGCAGAGGGAGGAGCGTGCCGCCGCCTCCGAGACAAACGCCGCATGGGCGGATTTTGCCCGTTCCCCGTCTTGGAGCGCGTCTTTGATGATGCGGTGGATGCAGAGATCGGGATATCTCCGAATGGGGGAGGTGAAGTGGCAGTAACATGCCGAGGCGAGGCCGAAGTGCCCGAGATTCTCCGGGGAGTAGCGCGCCTTCATCATGGAGCGGAGCAGAACGCGGTTGACCATGGGATAGAGCGGGGACCCTTCGAGAGAATGCAGGATGTTTTGATAGTCCTGCGGCGTTACGCGGGCCGGATCGAAGTGGGCGGGGAGCCCCGTTTGTTCTAAAAATTCGGCAAATTCGCGGGCTTTCTCTTCCGACGGCCGCTCGTGTACGCGGTAGACGAAGGGCATTTGGAGCTCCTGCATCCATTCGGCCACCGTCTCGTTGGCGAGTACCATGAAGCATTCGATCATCTCGTGCGAGATCGTGCGCTCGGCCTTGGGAATGGAGATGGTGCCGTTTTCGAAGAGGATCTTGGGCTCTGGGATCTCGAGATCCACGCCGCCCCGCCGCTTTCTCGCCGCCTTCAGAATATTTGTGAGCTCGACGGCTGCCTCGACGAAGGGGACGAGGTCGGGATAACGTTCCGTCGCCGCGCGGTCGCCCTCATGGATCTTGGTGACTTCCGTATACGTCATTCTGTGCCGCGAACGGATGACGGAGGGGACGATGCGCCGCTCGATGACCGCGCCCTTCGCGTTCACCGTCATGAGACAGGAGAGGGTGAGGCGGTCTGCTCCCTCATTGAGCGAGCAGATGCCGTTGGAGAGGGCGGGCGGCAACATGGGGAGGACGCGGTCCGGGAAATAGACGCTCGTCCCGCGGCGGAAGGCCTCCCGATCGAGGGGCAAATTGCGGGCGACGTAGTGCGAGACGTCCGCGATGTGCACGCCCAAACGGTAGTTCTTGCCCGCCTTTTTGATGGAGATGGCGTCGTCGATGTCCCGCGTGTCCTCGCCGTCCACCGTGATGATGAGCTCATTCCGCAGGTCGAGCCGCCCTTTGAGCTCGACGGGGCGCTTTTCCGCCTCTTCCGCCGCCTTTAAGACGTCCTCGGGGAAGGTCTCCCGCAGGCCGTGGGCGCGGATGAGGGCGAGTTCCTCGGTGAAAAAGTCGCCCGCGGGGCCTAAGACTTCGACGATCTCCCCGGCCGGGCCGCGGGAATCGTAGGAGGTGATCCGGGCGACGGCCTTGCCGCCGTCGGGGCAGCGGAGATGTTTGCCGATGGGGATGAAGATATCCGCGGCGTATTTTCTCTCGTCGGGATGAAGGTAGCCCGCCCTGTGGTCGCGATGGTAGACGCCGACGATCTCATGATAGCCGCGTTCGAGGACTTTGAGGACCTCGCCCTCGTCGCCGGACCGCCCGCCCACGCAGAATGCGAGCACGGTATCTCCGTGCAGGGCGTCCTTCATGGCCCGGAGGGGGATGAAGAGGTCGCTTGATCCGTCGTCGGGGGTGAAGAAGCCGAAGCCGCGCTCGTTGCCCGTCAGCGTGCCGCGCTTGGCGCCGAACTGTGCAGCCGTGCCGAAGCGGCCCGCTTCATCCGTAAGAAGTTCTCCTTCGCGGACGAGAGAGAGGAGCAGGCTGCGCACCGCGCGCGCTTCCCGCCCGGAGAGACGCAACATTCTCGCGATCTCTTCGGCGGTGCAGAGGGCGAAATCACCGTTTGTAATTTGACTGAGTAAAGATGTCTTTGCGTTCATGATCACAAGGAAAAGCGGGCAAGCAATGTGCCCGCCCGCTTTCGTTTGCCGATTTTATGCACCCCAAATCGCGTCGATCTGGAGAATGAAGAACACGACTGCAAGCACGGCGAGCACGCCGAGGCAGATGAGCGTCCACATTCTGAGTTTGGATTCCGACGAACGGCCTTTGTTCTTCCCATAGAAGGTTTCGCTGGAGCCGCCGAGCGCGTCGATGCCCTGCGAATTGCCGGGCTGTAACATGACGAGCACGATGGAGGCGAGCGCGGCGACGCCCATGGCAATGATGAGCGAAAGGCTGACGGCGCGGTAGGTATAATACATAGCGTCGCTCGAGACGGGAGCGAGCAAGTTGAAAAGCTGCGTAAGAATGCTCATGTAATCAATCCTTATCCTTACAAAATACTAACAGAAGTATACCATACATGTGGGAAAAAGACAAGTCATTTTATGGGGTTTTTCGAAAAAATCCTTAAAAATTTCCCTCTCCCGCGGGGGAGAGGGGGAAAAGTTACTTGGTGCTCTTGAAAATGTCTTTGTCTCCGAAGATGAGGATGCAGTTCCCGTTTACGCTGTCGCGCTTCTGGTATTCCTCCCAGAGCTTGTCGAAATCCTTCTGCTGTTCCTCGTTGAGGTCCTCTTTGTAGGCCTTCTGCACGGCTTCGACGTTCTTATACTCCCATACGACGGCAAAAGAGGAGAGGAACGCCTTCACGAGGATCTCGGCGTCGCTGTCGTCGTCGTTGATCTTGGCCTTCGTCATAAAGTGGAGGGTCGCGTCGGAGTCCTCGAGTTTTTCGCCCGTCTTTTCTTCGATGGCGGCGCGGAGCTTTTCGGAGATGTGGAGTTCGGTGTAGCCTTCCTTTTCATAGGCGGATTTGACCTTTCCCCAAGTGGAACCGCAGGCGCAGAGCGCGAAGAGCATCACGGCGGAAAGAAGGACGGATACAAATGCAACAAACTTTTTCATATTGCTGTTCTCCTTATCGGAAATTTGATAAATACAGTTTACCCGATTCCTCGCGAATTGTCAAGCGATAAACAAATCTTTGAAAAAAAATTTTTGACGATTGCGAGTTGCGGCGTTGCGGATTTGACATTTCCCGCGCGGATTGTTATAATGATTCTAAGGGGGAAACGCCGGCTTCTCCGGAAGGCGCGGCATTCCCGAAAGACGGCCGCAGAGGCCGCCGCGGAGTGAGAATGAGAATTTGTATTTACGGCGCGGGCGCGATGGGGACAAGCCTCGGCGCGGAGCTCGTGCGGGAGAACGCCGACCTTGCTTGCGACTTTGTCTCCCGAAACCGCGCGCACGTCGAAGCGCTCAACGCGCACGGGGCGATTTTGATCGGGGCACCGGCACAAGTTTGCGTGCGCGTAAATGCCCTTCTTCCCGAAGAGATGGAAGGGGAGTACGACGTCGTTTTTCTCGCCACGAAACAGCGGGAGAACGCGCAGATCGCCGCATTCTTAAGACCCTTTCTCAAGGAGGACGGCGCCCTCGTCACCGTGCAAAACGGTCTACCCGAAGCGGGGCTTTCCGAAGCCTTCGGCGCAGACATGGTATATGGCTGTGCGCTCGGTTGGGGGGCGGAACTCGTCTCGCCGGGCACCGTGAAACTCTCTTCGGAGGGCAAACTTTGCCTCGCGCTCGGGGCATACGGGAAAGGGGAACGGCTCAAAGATCTGCAAGCGCTGCTCTTTCCCGCCTTTTCGGTGACGGTGGGCGATCTCGCGGAGATCCGGTATAGCAAGCTCGTCGTCAACGCCGCCTTTTCCACACTCTCCGCGATCTCGGGGCTTTCGTTTGGGGAGCTTTCCCGAAAGGATCCAAGGCAAGTCCTCGGGCTCATGCGCGAGACGGTCGCCGTCGCAAAGGCGGCCGGGTGCAAGCGGCTCGTGCAGAACGGGCACGATATCCTCAAATTCGCGGGGAGTCCGCTTGCAAGGTTTTTACTTCCCTTCGCGATGAAAAAACATGCCGCGATCCGCTCGGGCATGCTACGCGATCTCGAGGCGGGAAAGCGGTGCGACGTGGACTTCGTCGCAGGCGCCGTTGCGCGTGCGGGACAGAAAATGGGAATACCATGTCCGAGACTTACCCGTGCGGTCGCGCTCGTTCACGATATCGAAAACGGCTTTGCGGAGATCGCGCCCGAGAGCCTCGCTCTCTTGGAGGAAGCATGAGGCTCATTCTTATCCGCCACGGCGACCCCGATTACACGATAGACGGTCTCACCGAAAAGGGCAAGCGGGAGGCGGCGCTCCTCGCGGAGCGCGCAAAAAATTGGCAGGTAGACGACGTATTTACTTCGCCGCTCGGCCGCGCCGTCGCAACGGCAAAACCCTGCCTTGCGGCGTGGAAGAAGGAGGCGAAGGTCCTCGATTGGGCGCAGGAGTTTTTCTTCCCAGAACCCGACCGCGACGAGAAGGGGTGGTTGCGCGTCCCGTGGGACTTTCTTCCCGCCGATTGGACGGGGGACGGCGAGAATTTCCGCGAGGCCGAATGGCTGGATCTTCCCAAGTTTTCCCACGTTGCGGCGCGCTACAACGCGACGTGCGACGCGCTCGACGCCTTTCTTATGGGCTACGGCTATCGGCGCGAGGGCAGGATGTATCGCGTAGAAGCCCATTCGGAAAAGACGGCCGTCATCTTCTGCCATTTCGGCATCTCGATGATTCTGCTTTCCCACCTGCTCAACATCTCGGCGCAGACGCTTCTGCACGGGTTCTATCTCGCGCCCACCTCCGTGACCGTGTTGAATACCGAGGAACGGCGGGGCGACGAGGCCTATTTCCGCGTCGAACGGCTCGGAGACTGCCATCACCTCATCGAGGGCGGCGAACCCATCTCCGAGAGCGGCTATTTCACGAAAATCTTTCAGGAGCCTCCCATGCGGGGGCATAAGGAGGAACTATGAACTATAAGGCATTGGCAGAGCGACTTCTTCCCGGGCAATATCCCGCGCTCGAAAGCTATGAGACGCGGTATCCGCTCCGCAATCTTCCGGAAAAGGCGGAAGTTACCCGTCTCGCTCCCTCCCCGACGGGCTTTATCCATCTCGGGAACCTCTTCGCGGCGATCGCCAACGAGCGCATCGCCCACAGGAGCGGGGGCATCCTCTATCTTCGCATCGAGGATACCGACTTAAAGCGCAAGGTGGATGGGGCCGTGGAGGCTGTCATCAAGGCGCTCGAATACTTCGATATCCGCTTCGACGAGGGAGCAGAGATCGGCGGCGACGAGACCTACGGCCCGTGGTATCAACGGCAGCGCGCCGAAATTTACCGCGCCTTCGTGAAACATCTCATCGAAGAGGGGAGGGCATACCCTTGCTTCTGCACCGAGGAAGAGCTTTCCAGGCTCCGCGAGGAGCAGACGGCCCGCAAGGAAGTGACGGGGTACTACGGCAAATACGCCAAATGCAGAGGCCTTTCCGAGGAGGAGATCTATCAAAATCTCGACGCGGGCAAGCCCTTCGTCATCCGGTTGAAGTCGATGGGCGATCCCGAGGTGAAGCACACCTTCCACGACGAGATCAAGGGGGATATCACCGTTCACGAGAACGATCAGGACGTCGTCATCCTGAAGTCGGACGGCATCCCCACCTATCACTTCGCCCATGCCGTCGACGACCACTTCATGCGGACGACCCTCGTTATCCGCGGGGAGGAGTGGCTCGCGTCCCTTCCCATCCACATCGAACTCTTCGGCGCGCTCGGCTTCCCGCTTCCCCGCTACGGGCACAACTGCTCGCTCATGAAGCAGGAAGGGGAGACCCGCCGCAAGCTCTCCAAGCGCAAGGACCCCGAGCTTTCCCTCGAATTTTACAGGAAGGAGGGGTATCATCCCCGCGCGGTGAAGGTGTATATCCTCACGCTGCTCAATTCCAACTTCGAGGAGTGGTATCTGAAGAATCCCGAAGCGCCGCTCGAGGAGTTCAAATTCACGGCGGCAAAAATGTCGAAGAGCGGGACGCTCTTCGACCTCGATAAGCTGAGCGATATTTCCAAAAACGAGCTTGCGAAACTTTCCGCAGGGCAGATGCGCGACTTTTTGAAAACTTGGGCGGAGGAATTTGGCTCCGAGGCGCAAAAAGCGTATTTCTCCGACGAGGAAAAGCTCTTGGGCGCGCTCACGCTCTGCATGGGGATCGGCGGAAAGAAGCGCAGAAAGGACTTCACGACGGCCTCGCAGGCGATGGAATTGCTCCGATATTTCTTTGAACGGCCCGCAGAATTTGAGCCCTATCGCGTGGAGGAGACCGTAAAGCATGCGCTCCTTGTGGGCTTCCTCAAGACGTATTCCCCCGCGGACGACGCACAGACTTGGTTTGCTAAAGTCAAGGAAGTCGCCGCGGAAAACGGCTTTGCGGCCGAGATGAAGGACTATAAGGCCAACCCCGACGCCTACCGCGGGAGCGTGGCAGACGTTGCGGAAGTCCTTCGCATCGCGACGACGGGAAAGGCGAATACGCCCGACCTCTGGACGATCCAGCACATTCTCGGGGAGGCCGAGGTCCGCGCACGCATCGCGGCGCAACTGTAAAGAGGGGCGGCTATGGGCGATCAAGTGAGGTTCGTCGTCATCGGAAAGACGCTCGTCAAAGCGGAGGGCGAGAACCCGCATGGCGGCGTACGGTGCGAGGCGGAGGAGATCGCGGTCCCCGAGGGTGTTACCGTCATCGAAGGCGGCGCATTTGCGGATTTTATTCGGATCGGGCGGTTGATCTTGCCGGAAGGGGTCGTGCGCATCAACGGAAAGAAGCTCGAAAATTATTGTTCGATCGAAGAGCTCGTCCTCCCCTCGACCTTGGAGCGGATCGAAGGGGACGCCTTTGATAAGGTCATCGTGAGAAAAGTCGTCATCCCCGACCTTGCAAGCTGGTGCCGTATCGCATTTGAAAACGAACGGGCCAATCCGTGTAAACGCGAAGCGCAGCTCATCCTTGACGGCGAGCCGCTCGAGCGGATCGTGATCCCGGAGGGCGTGCAAAAGATCGGGGCGTACGCGTTCTGCTGTTATTCTGCAATGCGGGAGCTCGAGCTTCCGCGCAGTCTGCGCCGGGTGGGCAAGAATGCTTTCTACGGAGAGACGCACTTGCAAGGGGTCTGTATCGAGGATCTTACGGCATGGTGCGGGATCGCGTTTGAAAATGAACACGCCAATCCGCTTGAAAGCGCAAAACGTCTCTTTTTGAACGGCGAACTGCTCGAAGATCTGCATATTCCCGAGGGCGTGCAAAAGATCGGGGATTATGCGTTCTATGGCGGAGAGCGCCTTGCCTCCGTCACCTTCCCCGCGGGACTCCGCTCCGTTGGGACCGACGCCTTCTTCGCGTGTACGGCGATCCGGGAAGTGCATGCGCCCTCGCTCTCCGATTGGTTTGCGATCGCCTTCAGCGACGCCGGGAATTGGGGCTCCAATCCCACGCAATACGCCGGCCGGCTCACCTTGGCGGGGGAGGCGCTGACGGCGCTCGAGGTCCCCGCCTCCGTAACGACGGTGCCTCCCTTGCAGTTTCACGGCTGTAAGGACCTCAAGACGGTCTCCCTTCATGCGGGCGTCGAGAAGGTCTTTGGATCGGCGTTTGCGGATTGCTCCGCGCTCGAACATCTCGAAGCGGACCCCGAAAATCGCGTCTACAAGGCCGAGGGGGAATGCCTCATCGATCGGGAAGGGACGCTGGCGCTCGGCTGTAAAAATACAAAGATCCCCAAGGGCGTCTCGGTAAAGCGCATCGGCGCGAGCGCGTTTTACGGCCGCGGACCGGAGGAGATCTATTTGCGGGGCGGCGTGGAAGAAATCGAAGCGCATGCCTTCCACGGGTGCAAGGATCTCGTAAGAGTTGTCGGTCCGTCGCTCAAGGCGATCGGGGAGTACGCCTTCCAAGATTGCGCGTCGCTCGTGCGCGTCGTCGTTCCCGCGCACATGGAGCGGATCGGCCGCTACGCCTTTTGCAAGTGCAGATCGCTGCGGGCGCTTGCGCCGGTTGCGGGGGAGACGATGTATTCGGAGGAGGTCTCCGGAGAGAATGCGGAGCGCATGAAGGCGCGCGAGAACGGCATGGAATCGGTGACGATCCCCGCAGGGATCGATCGGATCGAGACGGGGCTCTTCATGGAGAGCGGCGTCTGCGAGGTCTCGGCAACGTCTCCGATCAAAGGAATCGAGGCGTACGCATTTTGCGGCTGTGAAGAGCTGGCCTCACTCTCCCTGCCTTGGGATCCCCTTATGGTAAAGATCGGGTTCATGGTCTGGAGTGCGGAGGGAAAACTCCGAGAGTTGAAGTTGCCCGCACATTTGGAATTCGAAAGGGTGTGCGATGAGTTTGAGATGAGCGGCCTTTCCGAGCTCGACGTGGAGCGGCTGACCATCCCTATCCAACATGTAAACGCGTATTTCGACCTCAGGGATGCCCGTCATCCCGTCAAAAAGTTGGAGTACCTCGAGCTAATCGGGGCGGGGGATCTGCCGAACGGGAAGTTTTGCGGCATCACTTCGCTCAGGAGCGTGACGCTCCCCGCCCGTTTTCGTCCGCGCGTCGCGGAGATCTTCGGGCAGTCGATGAAAAAGGGGCTCTTCAAGAAGCGCGGGGGGATCCGATTCCGCTTCACATAAGGGAAAGAGAAAGGAGTTACCATGAGCAGGGCAGACGAGATTTTTATTCAAAACTGCAGAGAGATCCTTCAAAACGGCGTGTGGGACACCGATCGCGAGGTGCGGCCGCATTGGGAGGACGGGACGCCCGCCCATACCGTGAAGAAGTTCGGCGTCGTCAACCGCTACGACCTCAAAGAGGAGTTTCCCATTCTGACCATCCGCCGCACGGCGCTCAAAAGCTGTATCGACGAGCTCCTCTGGATCTGGCAGAAGAAGAGCAACAACATCCGCGACCTCCATTCGCACATCTGGGATAGCTGGGCGGATGAGACGGGCAGCATCGGCAAGGCCTACGGCTATCAGCTCGGCATCAAGAATGTGTATCCCGAGGGCGAGTTCGACCAAGTGGACCGCGTGCTCTACGACTTAAAGCACAACCCCGTCTCGCGGCGCATTCTCACCAATATCTATAACTTTGCCGACCTGCACGAGATGCACCTCTATCCCTGCGCCTATTCCATGACGTTCAACGTCTCGGGAGACACCCTAAACGGCATTCTCAACCAGCGTTCGCAGGATATGCTCACGGCCAACAATTGGAATGTGGTGCAATATTCGATTTTACTCATCATGTTTGCGCAGGTTTCCGGGCTCAAAGCGGGCGAACTTGTGCATGTGATCGCAGATGCGCATCTCTACGATCGGCACATTCCGCTCGTCAAAGAGATCATCGAAAGGGCACCCATGCCCGCACCGAAGCTTCACGTAGACGCTTCCGTAAAAAATTTCTACGACTTCACGACGGACTCGTTCACCTTGGAAAACTACTGCTATCATCCCTTCGATCATAAGATCCCGATTGCCATATAAATCTTCAAAAAGGTGAGTATATGCGCGCAATTTTTCATGCGGATATAAAGTGGGGGATCGGGAGAAAAAACGGCCTCATGTTCTCCCTCCCCAAGGATATGAAGTTCTTCCGCGAGACGACGACGGGGAAAGTCGTCGTGATGGGGCTGAACACGCTGCGCTCCTTCCCGGGCGGCAAGCCCCTCAAAGACCGCACGAACATCGTCCTCTCCCCCGAGGACGTGAAGGAGGACGTCGTCACCGTGCATAATCTGGAGGAGCTTTTCGCGGAGGTGAAGAAGTATCCCGCGGAGGAAGTCTTTGTCATCGGCGGCGCGAGCGTCTATCGGGCGCTGCTTCCCTATTGCACGGAGGCGCTCGTCACCAAAGTGGAGGCCGAGGGGGGCGCCGACGTCTTTGTTCCCGATCTCGACGCCGACCCGTCTTTTTCGCTCACCCGTGAGAGCGCGCCCGAAGAGGACAACGGCTACACGATCCGTTTCTGCATCTACCGCAACCTGTCTCCTAAGCCGTATTGAATTCATGAACCGACAAACCGTGGACGAATAAATTTTCAGGAAGAAACCAATTCAGAAATGAAAAAGCAGGGCGGAAATTTTTGCATTCCGCCCTCTTTTTTGTTGTAATTTTCGCGCAACTGTACTATAATCATCTATGGATTTTTTATGAGGACAAGCACACTATGGTCAGAGAAGATTTAAGAAACATTGCAATCATCGCGCACGTTGACCACGGCAAGACGACGCTCGTCGATCAGATGCTGAAGCAGGGCGGCACGTTCCGTGAAAATCAAGTGGTGGAAGAGCGCGTCATGGACAGCGGCGACTTGGAGCGCGAGCGCGGTATCACCATCCTTGCGAAGAATACGTCCATCCACTATAACGGGGTGAAGATCAACATCGTCGATACGCCCGGTCACGCCGATTTCTCGGGGGAAGTGGAGCGCGTGCTCAAAATGGTCTCGGGCGTCCTCATCCTCGTGGACGCCGCCGAGGGCCCCATGCCGCAGACTCGTTTCGTCACCCAAAAGGCGCTCGAGATGGGGCACAAGCTCATCATCGTCGTCAATAAGATCGACCGCCCCGACGCGCGCGTCAAGGAGGTCGTAGACGAGGTCTTGGAGCTCCTCATGGACCTCAACGCCTCCGACGATCAGCTCGAGAGCCCGTTTGTGTTCTGCTCGGGCCGCGACGGCACCTCCTCCCTCGACGAGGACGACGCGGGCAGCGACTTAAAGCCCCTCTTCGATATGATCCTCAAGCATTTCCCGCCCCTCGAACTCGACGAGACGGGCCCGCTTCAGCTCCTCGTCTCCTCCATCGACTACAACGAGTACGTCGGAAGGATCGGCATCGGCCGCATCGAGCGCGGCGTCATCGAGCAGGGCAAGGAAGTCGCCGTGTGCAATTACAACCACCCCGAGGTGAATGCGAAGGGCAAGATCGTCAACCTCTATGAGATCGAAGGGCTCGATCGCGTTCCCTGCGAGAAGGCCATGGCGGGCGACATCGTCTGCTTCTCCGGCCTCGAAAAGATCAACATCGGGGATACCGTCTGCACGCCGGACGTCGTACAGCCCGTGCCGTTCGTCAAGATCTCCGAGCCCACCGTGGAGATGATCTTCTCCGTCAACGATTCTCCGTTTGCGGGGAAAGAGGGCAAGTGGGTGACGACGCGGCACCTTCGGGATCGGTTGTATCGCGAACTCTTGCGCGACGTCTCCCTCCGCGTGGAAGATACCGATTCGACGGACGCCTTCCGCGTCAGCGGCAGAGGGGAGATGCACCTCTCCATCCTCATCGAGACGATGCGCCGGGAAGGCTATGAATTTCAGGTCAGCTCGCCCAAGGTCCTCTTCAAAGAGATCGACGGCGAACGCTACGAGCCCGTCGAGCGGCTCATCGTGGACGTCCCCGAGACCATGACGGGCGCCGTGTTTGAAAAGATGGGCACGCGCAAGGGAGAGCTCGTGCATATGAGCGCAATGGGCTCCCGCATGCGGCTTGAGTTCCTCGTCCCCGAACGCGGCCTCTTCGGCTACAAGAGCGAATTCTTGACGGACACGAAGGGGGAGGGCGTGATGAGCTCGGTGTTCTTCGAATACCAGCCGTATAAGGGCGAGATCCAGCGGCGGCTCACGGGATCGCTCGTCGCCTTCGAGGATGGCGAAGCCGTCACCTACGGCCTCTTCAACGCGCAGGGGCGGGGGACCCTCTTCATCACCCCCGGGACGCCCGTCTATGAGGGCATGGTCATCGGCGTTTCGCCCAAGGAAGGGGATATCAACGTAAACGTCTGCAAGACAAAGCACCTCACCAATACGCGTTCTTCTTCGTCGGATGAAGCGCTCCGCCTCATCCCGCCCAAGAAGCTCTCCTTGGAGGAAGCGCTCGAGTTTCTCGGGGACGACGAGCTTCTGGAAGTGACGCCGAAGGGCATCCGCATCCGCAAGCGCATCTTGGACGGCGAACTTCGCGCCAAGGCCCGCGCCAAGGCCAAAACAGGGGAATAAAAAATTGCGTCCCGAACGAGCGGGACGTATTTTTTTCTCTTCGCCTTACAGCGCGAAAAACGCGCGGGCGACCTTACGGAATTTCTCTTAAAAACGCCTGCAAGGGCAGAATCGGGGACTTTTACCCCTCATTTCTCCGTTTTGCGAAGTATTATTCCAAACATAATACTGTGCAAAATTCCAAAAATGACGCGATGGGCGCCGATGTTTCGGCACTTCATGACGTTTTTCCCTCGGTCGGGATCCGGAAGAGAAAAAGAAGTGGGTTTTGTCATACAAAAGGGAGCTTGGACATAGCATAAGGTATGCAGGAAGTCAAGACAAGCATTCTCACGCTCGAACAGCAAAAGAGGCTTTCGCTTTCCGGCGTCTCCTCGGTAGACGCCTTTACGGAGAGTGAGATCCGCCTCACGGTAAACGGCAAAAAAGTGCGTATCGGCGGAAGCAAACTCAAAGTTTTGTCCTTCTCGGAGGGGACGGGGAATTTCACGGCGAGCGGGGAGGTCGTCTCTATCCGCTTCGGGGCGGGCAATACTCTCGGAAAACTTCTGAAATGAGAGAGCAACTCTATTATTTTCTCCTGTCCGCATTGCTCGGCGTGGGGGGCGGATTTTTGTACGATTTGATCTCCCTCCCCCGAAGGTGGGTGCGCGCGCGGTGGGTGAGGTATGTCTCCGACGTCGTATTTTCGCTGCTTTTTACGGTCTTTTATATTATATTCGCAATTTATTTGAGATTTCCCGCCTTCAGACTCTATCACGCGCTCGGAATTTTGTGCGGTTTTTGGTTATATTTGAAAAGTTTCGGTAAAAGTGTTGCATTTTTTTCAAAATGGGTATATAATGGTTATAGGAAAAATATAAAGGAACGCGTGAAATGTCCAACCAGAAGTGGCTCATGCCGGAAGAAAAAGCAAAACGGATCGCCGTCGGCGCAATTGTAGCCGGCGTGATCGTTGTTGTATTTTTGCTGGCCGTCATTATCTCTCAGGTTGTGGAGATCTATGTCGCCAAAAAAGAGCAAGCGCGGCTCGAGCAGGAGATCGATCGATACGAACAACTCATCGAGGAAGGCAACCGCGACCTCGAGTATTTCGAATCCGAGCTCGGGATGTATCATCAAGCGCTTGAACAGGGATGGAAAACTCCATGAAGTACGCTATCATCGATATCGGTTCCAATTCCGTCCGCCTCATGTTATGGGCGGACGGAAAAACTTTATTCAAGCGGGTGATCACCACGCGCTTGGGCGCGGGGCTTGCGCAGAGCGGCGTTCTCTCCCAAGCGGCCATGGAGCGTTCGGTCTCAGCCGTCGTGCAACTTTGCGGCGAAGCGGCGTCTTGGTGGAAGGGGGAGGCTTTTAAGACGCGCGCCTTTGCGACTGCCGCCGTCCGTCGCGCCCAAAACGGCGGGGACTTCGTCGCGCTCATGCGTGCGCGCACGGGGCTTGAGACGGATGTCGTCTCGGGCGAGGAGGAGGCCAAACTCGCGGTGTACGGCGCGCTCGGGGTATCCGACGGGGCTGTCCTCGATATCGGCGGGGCGAGCACCGAACTGTGTGTGCGGGAAGGGGGGAAGATCGTCGTATCGCGGAGCCTCGATATCGGCGCGGTACGGCTCTACGACCTCTGCAAAGACGACAAGGACAAGCTTCTCGCCGGGATCGGGGAGAAAATCGCGCCGCTTCCGCCCTGCGGACAGCCGCTCACGGCGGTGGGGGGCACGGCGACGACGCTCGCCGCGGTGCAGCTCGGGCTGGAACAATACGATCCCGCCCGCATTCAGGACCTCAGGCTCATGCTTACCGACGTCGAGGCGCTCACGGAGCGGCTTTTGTCACTTTCCGCCGCCGAGAGAGCTTCCTTAAAGGGGATGGATCCCGCCCGTGCGGACATCATCGCGGGGGGTGCGCTGCTCCTTCTCGAAATCATGAAAAAACTCTCTCGCGCGGAGATCTTTATCTCCGATCGGGACAATTTGGAGGGCTACTTGATCCTGCGAGGCTTGCTATGAGCGGTAAGACCAAAAGAATTCTCTATCGGATTGCCGACCTCACGCTCTATGCTTTGGCCGCAGTCTCCATGGTAGCCATTCTCCTTGCGCAGAGGGGGCGGAACTTCGGTGCCGGAGATTGGGCCGCGGGGATCGTGATCTTTCTCTGTATCGGGTTACAAATTCCCGCCGCCATCCATGAGCTGGGCCATCTGCTTTTCGGGTGGTTTGCGGGGATGAAATGCGCCTCCGTCACCCTTTGCTACCTGCGCTTCGAAGGCGGGCGCGTGAGATTTGCCCTTCCTTCTTATGCGGGATCGGCGGCGATGTATCCGAAAAACGGAAATGCCATCCGCGCAAAGGCGATCGCCTTTACGGTGGGCGGCGCAGTGACGGGATTTTTGGTGGGCGGCGTGCTGTTTGCGCTCTTTTTTGCGCTTCCGTACCATCCCGCCCTTCTGTTTTGCGGGCTGTTTGCGCCATTTTTGTTCTATGAGAGCCTGCGCGCAATGATCCCAGCGGAGCTTCCCGCCGGGAAAACGGACGGAGCGGTCTTTTGGGGGCTTATCAAAAAGGCCCCCGAGGAGGAGGTCATGGTGCGCGTTCTCACGGCGCAGGGGATCTTGTATCGCGGAACGTTTTCGGATATCCCGAAAGCGTTGCTCTTCGAGACTCCCGTCGTCAGAGAGGATCTGCCCGCGTTTTTGTCGCTGCTCATGCTCCGCATGCAGCATCTTCTCTTCGCCGCCGACGAAGAGGGGGCGGAGGAGATTTTGCACCGTTTGAACGGTCTCGGGGAATATCTTTCCGAGGAAGAGGCGCGGGAGGCGGAACGCTACGAAAAATATTTTACGGGAGAATTCCAAAGCAAACCCTCGCCTCTTCACGGCGTCAACGCGCTCGAAGAGAGGCTTGCGAGAAAAAAATAAAATTCTGCCGAGTGGGCAGAATGGAAAATTCTTTAAGCAAATACTTCCCGTAGAGACGGCAAGAAATGATTTACAGGCGGTAAGCCGATCGAGGTATGAAGTTGTAGGCGCTCAAACTGAGTTTAATCGGAAAGGCCGAGCAAATAATCGGACGTAACGTTGAAATACCTTGCAATCTTCGCAATGTTATGTGCGGTGGGATCGCTTTTATTGGTTTCCCAATAACATACGATCCCCAAACTGACGCTCAGATCCTTCGCTACAGTCGCTTGTGACAGGCCTCGTTCTTTTCTCAGTTCCATGAGCCGTTCTGCAAAAACTTTCATGTCTCCATTATAACAGAGTTTGTGTATAAAAGCAATCGTTTTTATGAAATTATTTTTATTTTTTAGAAAGAATTAAAAAAATTGCAGGAAAATCAGGCGCGAATTGATTGATTTTGCGAACGAAATAGGCGATTTTGCGTTATGTTAAACATATTATTCATTTGTCACGGAAACATCTGCCGTTCCACGATGGCCGAAAGTATCTTTGCGCATATGCTCAAAGAAGCGGGATATTCCGATCGTGTGGCCGTCTCATCGGCGGCGACGCACACCGACGCGCTCGGGGAGCCGCCCCACATCGGGACGGTGAGGAAACTGCGCGAGGTCGGCATCCCGGTGGCCCCGCACAGGGCGCGTCTGCTCACGCGGGAGGACGGCGAAAAATACGATTTCATCATCGGGATGGACGCGGAAAACCTCCGCCATATGCTGCGGATCCTCGGCGCAAAGTACGCGGATAAGGTCTCTCTGCTTTTAGACTATACGGCGCGTCCGCGCGCGATCGCAGATCCTTGGTATACGGGGAATTTCGACGAGACCTACCGCGATCTCGTGGAGGGGCTCACTGCATTTTTGCAATATTTGCGCGAAAGCGGGCGCATCGACGAAGGGGGAAGCCTATGAATACGAGATACGAGCCGGTATTTTCGGGCGTTCGGGTGACGGACGGCTATGCCGCAAACGCCTTCCGAAGGGAGACGGACTACCTTCTTTCGCTCGAAGCGGGGCGGCTGCTTGCGGGATTCTATGAAAATGCGGGCATCCGGACGCCATATGTCCGGTACGGCGGCTGGGAGAGTTCGCTGATCGGCGGGCATACCCTCGGGCACGTCCTCTCCGCGCTCGCGCACGCCTGCGTTTCGGCGGACGGGGAGCTGCGCACCCGCCTGCTCCGTAAGATCCGGAGCCTTTTGGAGGGGCTCGCCGCATGTCAGGCGGCAGTCGGGAGCGGCCTCGTCTGGGGCGCAACGCCGACGGCGCAGGGCGGCATCGAGGCGCAGTTCGACAACGTGGAATGCGGGAAAGGCGATATCCTCCGCGAGGCATGGGTGCCGTGGTACACGCTTCATAAACTTCTGAGCGGGTTGCTCGACGTCTGCACGCTTCCCGAGGGGGCGGACGCACAGCCGCTGCGCGCAGAGGCGCGGGAGATCGCCGTAAAATTGGGCGAGTGGGCCTCCCGGCGGGCGCTCGGTTGGAGCGACGCGACGAGGAAAGTCGTCCTCTCCGTGGAGTACGGTGGAATGAACGATTGCCTGTATGCGCTCTATGCGCTGACGGGAGAGCCGCTGTTTGCCGATGCGGCGCACGTGTTCGACGAGGAGGAGCTCTTTTCGGGCATTCTCGCGCGGCGGAAGGACTTCCTCGACGGCAAGCACGCCAATACGACCATCCCCAAGTTCCTCGGCGCGCTCAACCGCTATTTGGTCTTGCACGGGACGAGGCGGGAGGGGGAGCGGGTGGACGCATCCCGCTATCTCGAGGCGGCGAAGGTGTTTTTCGAGACGGTCGTGCACAAGCATACCTATGTCACGGGCGGCAATTCGGAATGGGAGCATTTCGGGAAGGACGGCGTGCTCGACGCCGAGCGGACCAACTGCAACTGCGAGACGTGCAACGTCTACAACATGCTCAAGCTCGCCCGCGGGCTCTTTGCCGTCACGGGAGAGAAAGAGTATCTCGACTACTACGACAACGCGTTCGTCAACGATATCCTCGCCTCCCAAAATCCCGAGACGGGCATGACGACTTATTTTCAGCCCATGGCGGGCGGCTTCTTCAAGGTGTTTTCCCGCCCGTACGACAAGTTCTGGTGCTGTACGGGGAGCGGCATGGAGAGCTTCTCCAATCTCGGGGACGCGATCTATTATGCGCGGGAGGGGGAAGTCGTCGTCGCGCGGTATCTCTCTTCGCGCCTCGTCCGCGGAGGGACGGAGATCTCTCTCGAGGCCGAGGGATTCGGGGAGAAGTTCGTGCTCAAAGCGGATCGCGCGGCGGGGAAGTTGCTTCTGAAGTTCCGTATCCCCGATTGGTGCAGCGGCGAGCCCGTCTTACTCAGAAACGGCGCGCCGAGCGGAGTCGTCCGCGACGGCTTTTGGGAAACGGAAGCGCGGGCGGGCGATGTGTTTGAGGGGAAATTCCCCGCGACGGTCGCCCTCGTCGGCCTTCCCGATCGAAGCGACGTGTTCGCCGTGAAATACGGCGGCATGGTGCTCTCTTCGGACCTCGGACGGGATGCGATGGAGGAGACGGAGACGGGCGTGGAAGTGAGTATCCCGCGGCGGCGCGTCCTCGCCACCGAAACCTTATACTTTGCGGACGTCGGGGACGTATTGCGGCGTCCCGCAGCGTATTTTCAAAAACAGGGAGACAATTTTGTACTCCGCGGGGCCGATCTTTCTCTCACCTTCGGCCCGCACTACAAGCGCTATCGGGAGCGGTATGCGATCTATTATCGCTTCCGGGAGGGGGCGCGGGAGGCCGAAGAGGGCGCACGGGAGGCGATCGACAGCGTCGAGCCCGGGTATGGGCAGTATGAGCGCGACGATCTTCACGCCATGCGGGAGGAAAATTCTGCCTGCGGCGAGGCGGGCACGGTATGCCGCTTTGCGCTTCCGGGCGGGTATTTTGCCTACGACGTCGCCGTAGACCCGCAAAAGCGCAACACGCTCGCCTTCTTCCTGTTGCACGAGGAGAACGGGCGATATCTCAAGGTCTCCGCGGAGGGGGAAGTCCTCCTCGACGGACGGCTTCTCGACACGATGGGCGAGGAGAAGTATCAAAAGGAGCTCGTCATTCCGCCCAAGGCTTTGAAGCGGGCGAGGAAAAAACAGGCGGGCGGGAAGATGTATGATGTGATCGCCGTGCGCTTCGAGGGCGACGGGAAGGAGCGCAGCGCAAAGGTGTGCGACAAGATCCGGATCTTCTGCGAATGAAAAGATCCTCCGCAGGGAGGATCAGGAGAGCTTGGAGAGGATGTCGAAGAAGGCGCCGAAGGTCTTTCGGCAGCAGGAGGCGTCGTCGAGGAAGAGATTTCCGGTGCGTGTGCCGATGAGGGAGAAGCCCATCGCAACGCGGTGATCGCCGTACGTTTGGATGAGCCCGCCCTTGACCCCGGGATGCGGCTCGATGGTGATCGCGTCGCCGCGCACGAGGCAGGGGACGCCGAGGGCGGTGAGGTTGTGCACGATGGCCTCCACGCGGTCGCACTCCTGACTGCGCAGGTGGGAGATCCCGGAAAGCGTCGTCGTATCGTCCGCGAAGGGCGCAAGGGCGGCAAGCGTGATGGCTTGGTCGGCAAATTCCCGCACGTCGAGGCGGAAGCCGGGATAATGCGTCACCTGCGATCCGTCGGCCACCAAGTCGCCGTCTTGCTCGGAAAATCTTACGCCGCGCTGTCGTAAAACTTCCAAAAAGCGGACGTCGCCCTGCAGAGTCCCGCCCGTCAAGACGGAGGCGGGCACGCCATTTACGACGACGATCTTTTTCAGCAGCAAGGCGAGGGCGTAGAAATAACAGGCGCTCGAGAGATCGGCTTCCACAAAATAGGAGGCCGTCTCCGCGGCGATGGGAGAGATCTCGATGCGATCTCCCGCGCGGTACGCCTTTCCGCCGAAGCAGTCGATCATGCGAATGGTCATCTCGGGATAGCTCTTGCGCGATTCCCCCGTGAGAAGGATCTCGCCGCCCGCGGAGAGCGCCGCGCCGAGCATGAGTCCGCTCGCAAACTGCGAACTGACCGAAGTATCGACGCAAAACTTGCCTCTTCCGATGCCTTCGGAATACATGGAGAAGGGGAAGGTCTCCTTTTCGCCCAAGAATCGGATGTCGGCGCCCGCGCCCGCGAGGACGGGGAGCACATCCATGGGGCGGCGCATCATCTGCTCGGAGGCAAAGAAGCGGTAATCCCCGCCGAGGAAAGCAAGCGTCGCCGTCAAGAATCGCGCGACGGTGCCGGCGCTCCCCACGTCGAGATCGGCATGGCGGTTGGGAATGGCGCGATTGCCGTGTATGAGAAATCCCTCCGCGGTCTGCTCGATGTCGTAGCCGAGCTGCATGAGACAGCGGACCATCGTCTGTGTGTCGTCGCAGAGAGGGCCGGCGTTGAGGAAGGTATCTCCGTCGGAGAAGGCGGCGAGGAGGAGCGCACGGTTTAGAATGCTCTTGGAGGCGGGGACGCGCACCGCGATCTTGCCGCCCTCACATAATTTTTTGATGGGATCGTGCATACACCTATTATACCTTTCGGGAGGAGAAATGTCAAGCCGCGCGCGTTCTTTTGTATTTTCTCCTCGAGAAGGCTTGCTTTTTCAAATTATTTTTGGTATAATGAGATGGGAACTATGGAATATCGTGTGATCAGGAGCAAGCGGCGGACGTTGAGCCTCAGCGTGGAGCGGGGCGGAAAGTTGGTCGTGCGGGCTCCGCTTCGGATCAGTGAGAAGGAGATCGAGGCGTTTGTTGCGCGGCATGCGCTTTGGGCGCAGCGCAAAATAGAGCGCCGCAGCGTCCTTCCCACCTTTTGCGACGGGGATACTCTCTCGCTTCTCGGGAGATCCTATCGGATCGCCTCCGGTCCCACCGCCATAGAAAACGAGACGCTGTTTCTCCCGGCTTCCGATCGGGAGGCCGCGCTCATTGCACTTCTTAAAAAACTTGCCCGCGTGCGCATGCAGCGACTTGTCGACGAACTCTGCAAGGCGCACCGCTTCACCTACGCCAAACTCGCGATCACCTCGGCGCGCACACGGTGGGGGTCTTGCGGGAGCAACGGGCACATTTCCTTCACCTTTCGCAGCTCTTTTTTACCGGACGATCTCGCCATGTATCTTGCCGTCCACGAACTCTGCCATACCCGCCACATGGATCACAGCGCGGCGTTTTGGCGGGAAGTGGAAAAGATCCTGCCCGATTACGCGGCGCGCCGCCGCGCGCTCAAAAGCTATCAGTGGGCGATGGATTGCCTCTAATTCGACAATTTTGGTGCTTTTACATAGTATTATGCGTGACATAATTGCCGTATAATACTATGCAAAAGGCTTCTAAGGCCACTTGGCCGCACACTTCTTTGCTTTATGAAATGCTCTTTGAATATTTTGACCCGTGTTGAAGGGGACGTCCGGTCTGCGGATTTTTCGTGTACGCTCACGGAAGGAGACGCGCAGGCACGGATCCTCTATGTGCAAGACGGCGATCCTTCCGTCCTCGTGCTCGGAGAAGATTTTCTCACGATGGAGCGGCGGGGAGCCGTAAAACTTTCCGCGCGCTTTTCGCTTGCCGCTTCGCTCATGACGATGCAGGGGAGCACCCTCACGGAGATCCCCGTAAAGACGATCTCCTATGCGTTGGAGCGCAGCCCGCTTCGGTACTGTGCCGACTTGGTGTACGACGTCTACTTTTGCTCGGAGCCGAGTCGCTTTCATCTTACGATTACAATCTATCAGGAGGAATCATGAAACTCACCTATCTTGGGCATTCGAGCTTTTTGGCGGAGACGGGCACTGCGCGCATCGTGACCGATCCCTTCTCCGGGATCGGCTATCCTTTCCCGTCCGTCGAGGCCGACGTCGTGACGGTCAGCCACGGCCATTTCGACCACTGCGCCGTCGAGGCCGTCGGCGGGGAACCGCTTGTCCTGCAACAGCCGGGCACCTCCTCCGTTCGCGGCGTCACCTTTACGGCCTTTTCGAGCTATCACGACGACGTGCAGGGCCGAAAGCGGGGCAAGGATCTCATCTTCCGCATGGCCGCGGACGGGATCGTTTTGTGCCATCTCGGGGACATCGGCGTGCCTATTTCGGAGGAACTGAAACGGGCGCTCGGGCATATCGACGTACTTCTTCTTCCCGTCGGCGGGAACTACACGATCGACGGAAGGGCCGCCGCGGAATACGTGCGCGTGTTGCGGCCGACCGTCGCCATTCCCATGCACTATAAGACCAAGCGGTTGAAGATCGATATCGCGGGTCCGGAGGAATTTCTGGCGCAATTTCCGCAGGAAGATCGGCGCGCCGCGGGATGCGAATTGACGGTCGATCGCGCTTTTTTGGAAGAAAATCAAGGTAAAATCTATATTATGGAGAGAATCAACTCATGGACATGATCATTGCGGAAACAAATTATAAGAAGTATTTGGATGATTTACCGCTCGCGACGCTTCGGGTGCTCGGGCGGATGTATGGCGTGCCGCAGGCCTCCGCCACGCACAAGTCCGACCTCGCCTCTGCGATCGCGGCCATTCTCTCGGGAAGGGTAAGGCCGGGGCCGCGGTCCAATCGGGGTGCGCCCCCCAAGGCGAGCTTTATCGACCCCGCCATTTTAGCCGATCTCGAGAAGATCGCAGACGACGCCTCGAAGATCGAGCACAAAGAGGAGATGCTCCGCGTCTCCTCGTCTACGCCGGAGCCAAAATATCCCTATTTGATCACGAGCAGCGCCGGCGTCCTCGAGATCACGCCATCCGGTTACGGATTCCTGCGCGCAAAAAATTGCCAGCCGTCCACCGACGGAGACGTCTATCTCGCCGCGCCCGCCATCCACTCGATGAATCTGCGGGAGGGGGATTACGTCGTCTGTACCACAAAACCGCGGGTGGGGACGGAATCCCCCGCGATCCAGCACCTCATCTCCGTCAACCAGCTGAGCCCCGGGAAATACGAGAATCGGCCGCGGTTCGAGGCGCTCACCGCGCGCCATCCCTGCGAGAAGATCGCGCTCTCCGCGGGAGAGACCGATCTCGCGCTGCGGGAACTCGATCTCTTCGTGCCCATCGGGAAGGGGCAACGCGGGCTCATCATCGCGCCGCCCAAGGCCGGCAAGACGACGTTGCTCAAGTCGATCGCGCACGCCGTCTCCGTGCATCATCCCGAGATTGAGCTCATCATCCTGCTCGTGGATGAGCGGCCCGAAGAGGTGACGGATATGCGCTCCAACGTGCAGGGGGCGCAGATCATCTCCTCCACCTTCGATGAATCGCCGGAGCACCACATCCGCGCGGCACAGCTCACGCTGGCGCGGGCAAAGCGGCTTGTGGAACTCGGAAAACACGTCGTGATCCTGCTCGATTCCATCACGAAACTGACGCGG
Organism: uncultured Clostridia bacterium; assembly: GCA_947588985.1. Classification (GTDB taxonomy): domain Bacteria; phylum Bacillota; class Clostridia; order Christensenellales; family Borkfalkiaceae; genus Gallimonas. The sequence continues at coordinate 110,239 of CANQBG010000001.1, read as the reverse complement.
GCCTACAACTGCGTGGTGGAGACCTCGGGGAAACTCCTCTCGGGCGGGCTCGATCCCGCCGCCCTTGCCGAACCCAAGCGCTTCTTCGGCGCCGCGCGCAGTACCGTGGAGCAGGGGAGCCTCACGATTTTGGCGACGGCGCTCGTCGAGACGGGCAGCCGGATGGACGACGTCATCTATGAGGAGTTCAAGGGAACGGGCAATGCCGATATCTTCCTCTCCCGCGAACTTGCCGAAAGGCGCATCTTCCCCGCCATCGATCTCCGCCGTTCGGGGACGCGGAAGGAGGAGCTTCTGCTCACCAAGGAGGAGCTTGCCGCCGTCTATAAGCTGAGAGAGCGCGGACTTGCGGAGAATGCCTCGGGCATTATCGACATGCTCCGGCGCACACAGGACAACGCGGACTTCGTCGCCAAACTTCCGGAATGGCTTCGGGTCTATAAAGCATGACATACGTCGGAGGGATCGGATGATCGTAGGAATCGATTTGGGCGGCATGTCGGCCAAGGCCGCCTGTTTAGAAAACGGAAAATTGACAAAGATCGTGCGCGTGGAGACTTCCGCGCAGGCTTCGTATGCGGAGACGGCGCACGCGCTCGCCGTGTTGGCCGTGCGAGCGGCGCAGGAAGCGGGCGTGGGGCGCGACGGGATCGACGCCGTGGGGATCGGCTCCCCGGGGATCATCGATAGCGGCACGGGCAACGTCGTGTTGTGGTCCAATTTCGGGTGGGAGGACGTCCCGCTCGCGCAGTCGATCGCGGAAGAGCTGCAAAAGCCCGTGTTTGTCACCAACGACGCCAACGCCGCCGCACTCGGAGAGGCGAAGTACGGCGCGGGCAAAAATTACCGCAACAGCATCCTCATCACGCTCGGCACGGGCGTGGGGGGCGGCATCGTGATCGAGGGGAACCTGTTTGAAGGCTACAAGAGCGCGGGAACGGAGATCGGGCACATGATCATCCGCCAAGACGGCGAGATGTGCACATGCGGTCGAAGGGGGTGCTTCGAGCGGTACGCCTCCGCGAGCGCCCTGATCCGGATGACGGAGCGAGCCATGCGCGCCCATCCCGAGAGTCGGCTCAAGGAGTTTGTCAAGGAGGACGGCACCGCAGGCGGAAAGACGGCCTTCCTCGCCGCGGCCGCCGGAGACCTTGCCGGGCAGGATGTCGTCGCAGAGTACATTGCCAACCTCGGAGAGGGGATCGCCAATCTCGTCAACATTCTGCGTCCCGAGGCCGTGCTGATCGGGGGCGGGGTCTCCAACGAGGGAGAAAACCTGCTGCGCCCGCTCCGCGCGTATGTCTATCCCCGCCTGTATGCGCCCGTCCGCTACGCGCCCTTCGAGATTTTGCGGGCGACGCTCGGCAACGACGCAGGGCTCTACGGCGCCGCGGAATATGCCCGTTCGCGCATTCTCTGAGACGCAGGCTCTGCAAATATAGAAAAAACGAGGGGAGAGCGGAAGCTCTCTCCTCGTTTTTTCATGCGTCGAATGCACTTTAACGTTTGAAGTTGTCCTTTTTCGGGCGGGTCAGGAAGAAATAACAGACGCCGAACACGAGGATCCCGAAGAAGAATACGATGGGGACGACAACGTAGGTCGCAACGGCGGATACATCTGTAAAGTCGATCTTGACCCACAGCGCGACGATGAACGTGATGATCACGCAGAGGGCATAGACGACGCCGGCATTGAGGAGCGCGCGCGATTTCCTTCGCAGCGAGCCTTCCCCGTAGCGGTTGGCGTAGGCAAGGCCGGTCACGAGCACGAGGGTCACTCCCGCGCCGATGATAAAGATGGGATAGAAGTGGGGGAGCGCATACCGATCGCGGAGCACGAGCGTGAGGACTCCCTCGAGAAGGCAGAGGAAGAATACGACGATCGCGCTGAGGAAGAGGGCCTTGCCGCGGTGGACGAGGCTCCACGACTGCGGCTCTGTGTGCGGCGCGGCGCCGCCGACCGCCGTAACGCGGATGGGGCTGCCCGTCTCGAGATCTCCGTATTCGGGGCCGTCGATGAGGACGGCGCCCTTCTGCGCGGGCCTACCGCTCGCACGGCTGTAGATGGGATCGAGGACGGAGCGATAGCCGGGGTAGGCATCGTAACGCGGACCTGCCGCGGGCTCTTCGAGCACGCGCCCCTCTGCGCTTCCGTTGTTGATGAGGCTGATATAGTTGAGATGATTGATCTCCTGTTGGTAGTAGGCGCGGACGGCCGTCATCTCCGATTCATGGCTCTGATTGAGCGCCGCGATCGCCTGTTCGTGCGAGGTGCGCTCCGACTGCAACTGCTCGTCGCGCTGGCGGAGCATCTCATTGTAGTGATTGCGCTCGTCGTTGAGGAAGCATTCGCGGGCGAGGAGCTGCTGTTCGCGGGATCGCAGTTCGCCGTCCTTCTGTTCGAGAGCCTTCCTTTGGTCGGCGTCCTCCTCTTCGAACTTGCGGCGGCGCGCGGCCTCCTCGTTGTCCATGGTCTGTTTGCGGAGGGCGAGCTCGAGGTCGAGGGCCTCCTTGCGGGAAGTTTCCTCACTCTCGATCGACTGCTTGCGCGCCTGCAACTCCTCGTCGAGGATGCGCCGTCTCTCCGATTCTTCGGCGTCTAACGCCGCTCTGCGCTGTGCCTCCTCGTCTGCGATGGCGCTGCGCATGTCGTTCAATTCGGCCTCCAAAGCGGCACGCTTGTCCGCCTCCTCGGCTTCATAGGCGGCCCGCTTGTCCGCTTCCTCCGCCTCGATGGCGGCGCGGCGTTCGGCCTCTTCGGCCTCCAAAGCGGCACGCTTATCGGCCTCCTCGGCTTCATAGGCGGCGCGGCGGTCGGCTTCCTCCGCCTCGATGGCGGCCCGCCGTTCGGCCTCTTCGGCCTCCAAGGCGGCGCGGCGGTCGGCTTCCTCTGCTTCGAGGGCGGCCTTGCGCGCGGCGTTTTCATCCTCGATGAGGCGAGCCCGCTCGGCTTCCGCCTCTGCGAGCTCCTTGCGGCGTTCCTCTTCTTCAGCCTCGAAGAGACGGACGCGTTCGTCGAATTCCGCCTCCTCGGCCGCGAACGACGCCTCGTCGTCCGCCTGCCTTGCGGCAACCATGCTGTCGTAATCCGCCTTCATCGCCTCGAGTTCTTTGCGCTGCTCTTCCAACGCGCGCTCGCGCTCGGAGAGCTCCTTCTCGCGGCTGTCGTATTCCTGCGCATAGGCGGCCTTTTCCGATTCGAAGTCCGCCTTCTCCGTTTCGAGCGCCTTGTTGCGCTCCTCGAATTCCTCCAAGAGGCGGTCCCTCTCGGCGCTGTCGTCGAAGGAGGGTTCGTAGTCGAGATCGTCGTCCTCCTCGGCGCGCCCGGGGACGCGGGAAGTGGAACTTCTGAGCACGCGCATGTTGACGGCGGTGGGGGCGGGATTATTGAAGTCGAACGCCTTGTCGGAGATGAGAGAATCGATGACGGTGCGGGAGTATTCCCACTCGGCCTGATTGGTCTCCGCGATCTCCTTGCCCTCCTCGGTGAGGGAGAAATATTTTCTCCTTCCGCCGCCGACGGAGCCGCCCCAATAGGATGAGACGTAGCCATCCTTTTCAAGGCGCTTGAGGGCGCTGTAGAGGGAGGGCTGTTTGAGCGTGTATTGCCCGTGGCTCTTGCGCTCGATCTCGGCAATGATGGCATAGCCGTATTTATCGCCGTCGTAGAGGGCGCGCAGGATGATGGTATTGATATGCCCGCGAATGAGATCGGCGGAAATAGATTTCTCTTCTTTCTCTTCGCCGCCTTCTTCGGGGGGGAGTTCTTCGTCCATAAATGACCTCCTTGTAGAAATATCGACACTATTATACATCATTCGAGGTATTTTGTCAAGCGTTGTGAGGTATTATGTGTGACATAATTTGCAAAAATTTCCAATCTTTTTCATATTTTTGCCGCCGGGGAATAGGATGATAGCGATGAAGGACGCAAAGGGCATTCTGATCGTCGTCGGCGGCGCCATCGGGGCGGGGTTTATTTCCGGCGCGGAACTCGTGAGATTTTTCTACGCGCGGACGTTTTTCTTCGCCGTCGTGCTCTCCTCGCTGCTCTTTGCCTATTTTGCGTATGCGCTCCTTAAGATGGGAGGGCGGTACGGCGGGTATGTGCCCGCCACGGAGCGGCTCTTTCCGCGGAGCGCGCGTTGGATCCGGCTTTCGCTCGCCGCCGTCTCCCTCGTTCCCTGCGCGGGCATGCTCGCGGGGCTCGACGCGCTGCTTCCCGCCTATGCTCCGCTTCTCTCTTGCCTCGGCATTTTCGCCTCGCTCCTCGTTTTACGGCGGGGGATGAAGGGGATCTCCCTCGTCAATCTCATCCTCGTCCCCGTGCTCCTTCTCTTTGTCTTTGCACATGCCGCTTGGGGCGAGAGCCTCGGGTTCGCGACGCAGACGAGCAACCTCTTCGGCGGCATCCTGTATGCCGGGATGAACACGCTTCTGCTCGCCCCCGTTCTTTTGGAGACGGGCAGAGAGATCGCCCATCCGGCGGCCGTCTCGGGGGCTGCGGGTGCGATCGTTGCGGTAGCCGCGATCGCCGTGCTCTCTTCCGTCGTGGGCGGGGGAGAGGAGGCCGTAAGGGCGGAGATGCCCTTCCTCTACGTCATGCGCGGGCGGACGGCCTTCTCCGTGATGGTTGCGCTTGCCATCTTCACGTCGCTCGCCTCCTCGCTCTATGCGCTGCTCGCCGTGGCCCGCGGCGTTTCTGGCAAAAAGAAATACGCCGTAAAAGGCGGTCTGCTTCTTACGGCGTTTTTGCTGTCCCGTCTCGGGCTCAAGGGGATCGTGGGGATCCTCTATCCCTTGGAGGGCTGTTTGGGGGTGCTGTTTTCAGTCGTCTGTATTCTTGACCAGCGCCTTCTCGAGAAGCACCACGAGAAAGTACATGCCGGCGGCAAGCACGCAGAGGATGGCCGTCGCGCTCATCACGAGGTCGAGCTTAAAGACCTGCCCGCCGTACACGATGAGATAGCCGAGCCCCGCCCGTGAGACGATGTATTCGCCCATGATGGACCCGATCCACGCCATGCCCACGTTGACCTTCAGCATGGAGATGAAGGAGGGAAGCGAGGAGGGGATCACGAGTTTCGTGAGGATCGTGAGCCTTCCCGCACCCATCGAGCGGAGCAAAAGGAGCTTGTTTTTGTCCGTCGCGATGAACGCCGAGAGCATGTGCATGACGGCCACGATGATGCCGACGAGCACCGTCATGAAGAGGATGGCGCGGCTTCCCGTCCCGAACCAGATGATGATGAGGGGGCCGAGCGCGATCTTGGGGAGGGCGTTGAGGACGACGATATAGGGCTCGAGGACGGCCCGCAGCGTCTCGCTCCACCAAAGGAGCAGGGCGACGGCGTAGCCGAGCACGACGGCGATGGCAAAGCCCGCGAGCGTCTCCCAGAGCGTCGTGCCGATGTGGTAGAAGAGGGAACCGTCGCGGTAGAGGCCAGAAATCGTCGCCGCGATCCGCGAGGGGGAACTCGTGAGGAAGGGGTCTACCCAGCCGAGCCGCGTGATGAGTTCCCACAGCCCGAGAAGGAGGACGAGAAGGCCGAGCCGCAGCGTCCACACGAGTGCGGCATGCAGCCGCCGTTTTTTGAGAAATCCGAGATGTTCCCGGCTATATTGGGATCGATCGAGGTGTTTCATCCGTTCAACTCCTTCCACAGCAGTTCGAACCACCGTGAAAATTCGCTTGTTTCCCGCCGTTTCAGCGGATCGGTGCAGTCCCCGAAATCCAATGCGTGGAAAAAGGCGACGTGCGCCGGCCGTTTGGTGAGGACGAGCACGCGGTCTGCGAGCGAAATGGCTTCGGAGATGTCGTGCGTGATGAGAAGGGCCGTCTTTCCCTCGCTGCGGATGATCTTCGAGACGTCCGCCGTCACGTTGAGCCGCGTCTGATAGTCGAGGGCGGAAAAGGGCTCGTCGAGGAGCAGAAGGTCGGGTTCGGCGGCGAGCGTCCGAATGAGCGCGGCGCGCTGACGCATGCCTCCCGAGAGCTGGGAGGGGTAGCAATCGAGAAAATCCCCGAGGCCGTATTTTACGGCGAGCGAGAGCGCCCGCTCCCGGTTTTCGGGCGTGTTCATCCGCTTGATCTCGAGGGGGAGCCGGATGTTCTTCTCAATGGTGCGCCACGGGAAAAGTTCGTCTTTTTGGAGCATATAGCCGCAGCTTCCGCTCCGCGTCACCGTGCCCGCAGACGGGGAAAGCAGTCCCGCCGCAAGGGAGAGGAGGGTGGTTTTCCCGCATCCGGACGGCCCGATCACCGCCACAAACTCTCCCTCGTCCACGGAAAAGGTGAGATGTTCCGCCGCCAAGGTCTCTTCCCGGACGGTGTGATAGGAAAGCGCAACATCGGAAAATCGCAGTATCTGCTTTTTCATAGGCATCATCTCCTCCGCGCCGCGGCGCGGTCTTTTCTATTTCAGGGAGGCGTAGACCTCTCTTGCGTAGCTGTTGTCCACAAAGAATCCGAAATCGACGCGCGAGGGGAGCTGGCCCGCCGCGTCCATGATGTCCTGAAGGCGCGTGAAGCTCGCCTCCGTCATCGTCATGTCCGTGACCCATGCGTCGATCGCGCGGTAGTTCTTCACGCTCGTGGCGAGGGAGGCGGCCGAGGTATCCGCGAAGTGTTTCACGAGATGTCCGGCGATGTCCTCGTAAGACTTGGTCTGCGCGTAGTCCACGGCCTTGAGAAGGGCGCGGAGGAAGCCCTTCACGGTATCCTCATGGGCGTTTATCCACGACTTTTTGGCGATGAAGCTCGTGTAGGGGACTTCGCCGCTCGCCTCGCCCACGGCCGCCACGATGAAGCCCTTGCCCTGCGCCTCGATGTCGGAGGCGGTGGGTTCGAACACCGTGCAGTAATCGGCCGTGCCCTCGAGGAAGGCCGCCGTCATGTTGTTGAACTCGACGTCGAAGTTGAGCGTGTAGTCCTCGACGCCTTGCTCCTTTAAGATGTATTCGAAGGTCATTGCGGGAACGCCGCCCCGTCTGCCGGCGAGGATCTGCTTTCCCGCGAGGTCGGTCCATGCGAAGGTGTCCGCCTCATCCTTTCTCGAGAGGAGGAAGGAGCCGTCGCGGTGGGTGAGCTGGCCGAACACGATGGGGACGTCGCTCGTCCCGCCCGAGGCGACGTAGAAGGCGGCTTCGGGGCCGCAGAAGCCGATGTCCGCGCTGTTCGAGAGGACGGCTGCCATCACTTTATCGGCGCCGCCGCCGTTGGTGAGCTCGATTTTGAGGCCTTCCTCTTCGAAATAACCGAGCGAATCCGCGAGGTACATGGGGGCATAGAACACAGAATGGGTGACTTCATTCAAGCGGACGGTCGTGAGGCCGTCGCTATGCTCTCCGCAAGCGGAGAGGGGAAGGAGGGCGAGGATCGCCGCTCCGAAGATCGCAAGTATTTTTTTCATACATTCCCTCCGTGAAAAATAAGAATAATATATTCTATGAGCGGGGCGGATTTATTGACAACGGCGGAAAAAAGGTTTATAATGTGTGAGATACCAACGATAGGGTGAATGCGATGAAAGAGATGCAGACGACCTACGATCCCAAACAGTTCGAGGACAAGATCTACAAGATGTGGATGGACAAGGGGTATTTCCATGCGAAAATCGACCCGGAGAAGGTGCCGTTTACCGTCATGATGCCGCCCCCCAACATCACCGGCCAATTGCACATGGGGCACGCCATGGACGAGACGATGCAGGATATCGTCGTCCGGTTCAAGCGCATGCAGGGCTATTCCGTGTTGTGGCAGCCGGGCACCGACCACGCCTCCCTCGCAACGGAGCACAAGATCGTGGAAAAACTCCGCGAGGAGGGGACGACCAAGGAGGAACTCGGCCGCGAGGAATTTTTGAAGCGCGCCTATGCGTGGAAAGAGCAATACGGCGGAAGGATCGTCGAGCAGCTCAAAAAACTCGGGTCCTCCTGCGATTGGGACAGGCTCGCCTTCACCATGGACGAGAAGTGTTCCCGCGCCGTGCGCGAGGCCTTCTTCCGCCTCTATGAAAAGGGGCTCATCTACCGCGGGAGCCGCATCATCAATTGGTGTCCCGACTGTAAGACGGCCCTCTCCGATGAGGAAGTCGCCTATTCGGAGGACGCGGGGAGCTTTTGGTACTTCAACTATCCCGTGGAGGGCTCGGAGGAAGTCATCACCATCGCGACGACCCGCCCCGAGACCATGCTCGGAGATACGGCCGTCGCCGTCCATCCCGAAGATGAACGCTATTCCCACCTCGTCGGAAAGACCCTCGTTTTGCCCCTCGTGGGGAGGAAGATCCCCGTCGTTGCGGACGCTTACGTCGATCCCGCGTTCGGAACGGGCGCGGTGAAGATCACCCCCGCGCACGACCCCAACGACTTCGAAGTGGGGCTCCGCCACGATCTGCCCATGATCCGCGTCTTAAACGACGACGGCACGATCAACGAGCAGGGCGGCGCCTACTGCGGGCTCGACCGCTATGAGGCGAGAAAGCGCATCGTCGAGGATCTCAAGGCCCTCGGGCTCCTCGTCAAGATCGAGCCGCATGCGCATAACGTCGGCCACTGCCACCGCTGCAATGCGACCATCGAGCCCATCGTCTCCAAGCAGTGGTTCGTGAAGATGGCTCCGCTCGCCAAGCCCGCCATCGACGCGGTGATGAAGAACAAGACCAAATTCACGCCCGACCGTTTCGCCAAGATCTACTATAATTGGCTGGAAAATATCCGCGATTGGTGCATTTCCCGTCAGCTTTGGTGGGGGCACCGCATCCCCGTGTGGTACTGCGGCGACTGCGGCGCCGAACTGTGCTCCCGCGAGGACCTCACCGTCTGCCCCAAGTGCGGGGGGACCCATCTCAAACAGGATGAGGACTGCCTCGACACATGGTTTTCCTCCGCGCTTTGGCCGTTCTCCACGCTCGGCTGGCCCGAGGAGACCCCCGAATACAAATATTTCTATCCGACCGACGTCCTCGTGACGGGCTACGATATCATTCCCTTCTGGGTCATGCGCATGATGTTCTCGGGCATCCGCTATACGGGCAAAGTTCCCTTCCGCGACGTGCTCATCCACGGCCTCGTGCGCGACGAGAAGGGCAGGAAGATGTCCAAATCGGCGGGCAACGGCATCGATCCCCTCGAAGTCATCGAGAAATACGGCACCGATTCCCTCCGGCTCTCCCTCATCACGGGCGTTGCCCCCGGCAACGACACCCGCTTCACGGAGACCAAGGTGGAGGCCTCCCGCAACTTCATCAACAAGATCTGGAACGCCTCCCGCTTCGTGCTCATGAACGCCAAGGATACCGACGTTCCCGATGGGATCGCCGGCATCAAGCTCTCGCCCGCCGACCGCTGGATCATCTCCCGCCTCATGGCCACCATCCGCGAGGTCACGCTCGCCCTGCAGAAGTACGATTTAGGCATCGCGGCGGATAAACTCACGAGCTTTGTGTGGGACGACTTCTGCGATTGGTACATCGAGCTCTCCAAGCCCGCCCTCTACGGCGGCGACCCCGAGAAGAAGCGGTCTGCGCTCGGCGTCTTGCTCTTCGTCCTCAAAAATATCCTGAAACTTCTGCATCCCTTCGCGCCCTTCGTCACGGAGGAGATCTACGGCTATCTTCCGGGCACGGAGGGGGACCTCATCGCGGCCGACTACCCGCGCTACAATTCCCGCCTCGCCTATAAGGAGGAGGCCAAGGCCTTCGAGGGCGTCATCGAGCTCATCAAGGCCGTCCGCGCCATGAAGGTGGACGTCGGCTGTGCGCCCGCCAAGAAAGTGAAGCTCTATCTCGTGACCGACAGCAAGCGGCTCATCACCGTCAACAAGAATTCCATCCTCCGGCTTGCCGGGGCGAGCGACATCGAATTTGCGGAGGACGGCGCCGCCGCGGGCGACAAGGCCGTTTCGCGCGTGACGGCCGTTGCGCACATCTTTGTGCCGCTCGGGGAGCTCGTCGATCTCGAGGAGGAGAAGGCCCGCCTCACCAAGGAACTCGCCCGCATCGAAGGGGAGATCGCCCGTGCGGAGGGCAAACTTGCCAATGCCAACTTCGTCGCCAAGGCGCCCAAGAAGCTCGTGGACGACGAACAGGCCAAGCGCGAGAAATTCCTCGAAATGAAGCAGAAAGTGGAACAGCAGCTGAAGATGTTTGATTAAAGGGTAGCCGTCGGAGGCCGCATGGCCTTCCGATGGCTCTTGCTTTTTTGGCTTGCCGGAATGTCCGCGCATCGATAACATCAATTCAAAATGGAGGGAAACCGTGAAAGACTTCACAGTCTGCGATGAAGAATCGCTCGGAAAACTGCTTGCGCGCGTCCGTGTCGCACAGGAAAAGTTTGCGACATATTCGCAGGAGCAGGTCGATGAAATTTTCTACCGTGCCGCGCTTGCGGCCAACAAGGCCCGCCTTCCGCTCGCGAAACTCGCCGTCGAGGAGACGGGCATGGGCATTGTGGAGGACAAGGTCATCAAGAATCACTATGCCGCCGAGTATATCTACAATGCCTATAAGAACACCAAGACGTGCGGCGTGATCGAGCACGACGAGGCGTTCGGATATACCCGCATTGCCGAGCCGATCGGCGTACTCGCCGCCATCATCCCCACGACCAATCCGACTTCCACCGCCATCTTCAAGTGCCTCATCAGCTTAAAGACGCGCAACGGGCTCGTCATCTCCCCGCACCCGCGGGCAAAGCGCTCCACGATCGAGGCGGCGCGCGTCGTCTTGGAGGCGGCCGTCGCGGCAGGTGCGCCCGAGGACATCATCGGCTGGATCGATATGCCCACCGTGCCGCTCTCGGGCATGATCATGCGCGAGGCGGATATGATCCTCGCCACGGGCGGCCCCGGCATGGTGAAGGCGGCCTATTCCTCGGGGAAACCCGCGCTCGGCGTGGGAGCGGGGAACACGCCCGCCGTCATCGACAGCTCCGCAGACATCCGTCTCGCCGCGTCGTCTATCTTGCATTCCAAGACCTTCGACAACGGCATGATCTGCGCCTCCGAGCAGTCTGTCATCGTGCTCGACGACGTCTACGACGCCTTCAAGGCGGAGATGCAACTCCGCGGGGCCTATTTCCTCTCGCCCGAAGAGACGGAGAAGGTGAGAAAGACCATCATCATCAACGGCGCGCTCAATTCCCGCATCGTGGGCCAGAGCGCACATACCATCGCAAACCTTGCGGGCTTCGAAGTTCCCGCAACGACCCGCGTCCTCGTCGGGGAGGTGGAATCCGTCGATCTCTCCGAGGAGTTTGCCCACGAAAAGCTCTCGCCCGTGCTCGCCATGTACCATGCCGCGACGTTCGACGAGGCGCTTTCGAAGGCAGACGGGCTCATTCGCGACGGCGGACTCGGGCATACCTCTTCCATCTACCTCGATCCTTACGCGCAGGGCGAGAAGCTCCGCCGCTTCCGCGAGAAGATGAAAACGTGCCGCATCGTCGTCAACACGCCTTCCTCCCACGGCGGCATCGGGGATCTCTACAACTTCAAATTCCCGCCGTCGATGACGCTCGGCTGCGGAAGCTGGGGCGGCAACTCCGTCTCGGAAAATGTCGGCGTGAAGCACCTTCTCAATATCAAAACCGTTGCGGAAAGGAGAGAAAACATGCTGTGGTTCAGGGCCCCGGAAAAGGTCTATTTCAAGCGCGGGTGTCTCACCGTAGCCCTCAGAGAGCTCAAAGAGGTCTATCATAAGAAACGCGCCTTCCTCGTCACCGATAAATTCCTCTTCGAGAGCGGATTTACAAAGCAGATCACAAACACGCTCACCGAGCTCGGGATCGAATACGACTTGTTCTTCGACATCACGCCCGATCCCACGCTTGCCTGCGCCACGACGGGCGTGGGAGAGCTTCGCACCTTCGCGCCCGACGTCATCATCGCCGTCGGAGGCGGCTCGCCCATGGACGCCGCCAAGATCATGTGGGTGATGTACGAGCACACCGAGGTCAACTTCGAGGACATGGCGATGCGCTTTTCGGATATCCGCAAGCGCGTCTACACCTTCCCGCACATGGGCGATAAGGCGCTCTTCGTCGCCGTCCCCACGACGGCGGGCACGGGCAGCGAGGTGACGCCGTTCGCCGTCATCACCGATGAAAAGACGGGCACGAAGTATCCGCTTGCCGACTACGAACTCATGCCCGACATGGCCATCGTAGACGCCGACCTCATGATGAACATCCCCAAGGGGCTCACGTCCGCCTCGGGGATCGACGCCGTCTCCCACGCGCTCGAGGCGATCGCCTCCACGATGGCGACGGATTTTACGAACGGCATCGCAAAGGAAGCCTTGAAGCTGCTCTTCACCTATCTGCCGCGGGCCTACGAGAAGGGGGCGGCCGACGCGGAGGCGCGCGAACGCGTCGCCAACGCCGCGACGATGGCGGGCATGGCGTTTGCAAACGCCTTCCTCGGCGTCTGTCACTCGATGGCCCACAAGCTCGGCTCGTATTTCCACGTCGCGCACGGCGTCGCCAATTCCCTCATGCTCGAGGAGGTCATCCGCTTCAACAGCGCGGAGGCGCCCGCGAAGATGGGGACGTTCCCGCAATATGCCTATCCGCAGGCGCGGGCCCGCTATGCCGACGCGGCGCGCTACCTCGGCCTCAAGGGAAAGACGGACGAGGCGCTCGTCGAAGCGCTCATCGCGGAGCTCAAAAAGTTGCAGCGCGCCATCGGCCAGCCCGAGACCATTCAAAAGGCGCTCGAAGGGAAGTTCACGGAGGAGGAGTTCCTCGCAAAGCTCGACGAGATGACGGAGGCCGCTTTCGACGACCAGTGCACGGGCGCAAATCCCCGCTATCCGCTCATGCGGGAGATCAAGGAGATGTATCTCAACGCCTACTACGGTAGGGGAAACAGAAAATAACAGAGATCCCGAAAAGCGGCGAAGCACTGCGCTCCGCCGCTTTTTTGCTGTAAAATAGGGGGAAAATTGCGTCAAAAAGGCGATTTTGCGAAGTACTATGTCAGACATTATGCGTGACATAGTACTTCGAAAACAGAAAAATATGCCCCCGAATTCCGGGGGCATGGCCGATACTACATTATTCCTGCGGGACGATCTTCACTTTAATCTTGGCCAAGACGCCTTCCATGAAGCGGACCTCGGCCTCGTAGGTGCCGACGTTTTTGAGGGCCTCCTTCGTTGTGATTTTCTTCTTATCCACCTCGAAACCGAGCTCGGAGAGGGCGTCTGCGATCTTCTCCGTCGTGACGGAGCCGAACACCTTGCCGTTCTTCCCCGTCCGGATGGCGACGGTGACTTCGGTGCCCGCGAGCTTCTTTGCGAGTTCCTTCTGTTCCTTGACGAACTCCTCGCGGTGGAAGGCCTCGGCGCTCTTCTTTTGCTCCACGGCGTTGATCGAGCTCGCCGTGGCGGCCTCCGCAAGCCCGCGCTTTAACAGGAAGTTCTTGGCATAGCCATCGGAAACTTCGAGGATATCGCCTTTTTTGCCGCTGCCTTTTACGTCTGCTTTTAAGATAACTTTCATAATTTTGCTCCTTTTGTCTTATTTTACAGGCTTTGCGGGCATTTGTCAAGATATTTTTCGGAAAAAGGGGAATACTGCTTTTCAAGGAGGAACAAGATGAACAGCGATTTGAATTGCGGCGTTTCCTGCGGCGTCACCGAGTGCAAGTTCAATTGCGACGGCATGAACTGCAAACTCGACAAGATCCATGTCGGCAATACGTGCGACTGCGAGCACTGCACCTGTTGCGATAGCTTCGTAAAGCGCAGCTGAAAGCGGGGGAGAGCTCGCTCTCCCTTTGCATAAAATCCGCAGAGCCGTGCAAGATAGATGGTGCAGAGAGCTCTGCTTTCCGATAGAGTCTTAGCCGGGGGACCTACCCTCGGTTAAGACGCGGCGAGGGCGCAAGTCGTGCCCTCGCCTTATGTTATCATGCGCCCGTTTTTTGCCGCATACAATACCGCATGAAAGGTTTCCTGAAAGAGGGGCTTCGCCGCATGGGGCGCGCGCTTCCGTTTCTTCTCATCGCGGCGTTGGTTGCGGCGGTCTGTTTTTTCCCGAAGGAGGAGACGCCGATCGGGCCCGTCTCGCGGGTGGTGCGGGTGTGGAACGTGGATACCTTTGAGGGCGGAAAGGGCTCGCGCACCGCATTTTTGCGCCGTGTGGCCGATTCCGTCGCGCGGGAGGGCGTCTATTTTCTCATCTCGAGCTACACCGTCGAGGGGGCGCGGGAGGCGGCTTCGCGCGGGGAACTTCCCGACGCGATCTCCTACGGGATCGGGCTCGGGGGATTTTTGGAGCGGTGTCTGCCCCTGCCGTATGCCTTTTCGGGCGGGGAAGTGGACGGAAAGACGTATGCCGTGCCGTGGTGCAGGGGGCAATACTACCTCTTCTCGCACACGGAGACCTTTGCGGGGCGAACGGCGATCTCGGCGGGCGGGAGCAATCTTCCGTGCGTCGCGGCGGCGATCTCGGCGGTTTCGGGGGAGGAGATGGAGCCGCTCGCCGCCTATTCCGGGTTTTTGAGCGGGAAATACGACCTGCTTCTCGGGACGCAGCGCGACGTCTGCCGCTTTCAAACGCGGGGCGCGGAGGTGGCCATGCGGCCGCTTGCGGGATACAACGACCTCTATGAGGTCATCTCGGTGTATTCGCGGGAAAAGTTCGAGGATTGCCTCGCATTTCTCGAAGCATTGCGCGGGGAGAAGGCGCAGAAGGCCCTCGGGGAGATCGGCATGCTGCCTTTTTCGGAGGGAGAAGGCGCACGGACGGCGAGCGTATTTTCCGACGATTCCGCCCTTGCGGAAATGCGGCGCACGGCGGCCGCGGAAAATGCCGCAAAAAATCTTGACAAATTTCTTAAAACCGTTTGAAAATTACGGCGGAATGTGGTAAAATAGAAGGAGCATTATCTTGGACCTTTGTGCGCTCTTGAAAAACAGCCTGCCCGCGCTCTCCTTGCAGCCCGATTTCAGCTTTGCGCGGCATACGACGTTTGGCATCGGCGGGACGGCCGCAGTCGCCGCGTCCCCCGGGAGCGAAGAGGAACTCGCGGCTCTCCTTCACGGGTTGCATCTTGCGGAGATCCCGTATTGCTATCTCGGCGCGGGAGCCAACGTGCTCGCTGCGGACGGGCGCTTCGAAGGCGTCGTCATCCGCTTCGACCGCATGCGAAAGCTCTCGTGCGACCTCGACCGCGCCATTGTAACGGCGGGAGCGGGGGTGACGGGCGGAGCGCTCCTCCGCTTTGCGCGCGAGAGGGGGATAGGCGGATTGGAATTCCTTGCGGGGATCCCCATGACGGTGGGAGGCGCCGTCGTCATGAACGCGGGCACCGCGGAGGGATACATCGGGGACTGCGTCCGATCGGTCACGGCGGTAACGGAGCGCGGCGAAGCCGAATTTTCCCATGCCGATTGCGGATTTTCTCAAAAGTACAGCGTCTTTCAGGAGAAGATCGCAATCGGGCGCGTCGCTCTGCAGGGCGAACGCTGTGCGCCTGAGACCATCCGGGCGCGGGAACAGGGCGCGCTTCAACGGCGGAGCCGCCTTCCGCGCGGCAGAAGCGCGGGCTGTATCTTCGTCAATCCCGCGGGAAATTCGGCGGGGCGGCTCATCGACGGTTGCGGCCTCAAGGGACTGCGCGTCGGCGGGGCTTTCGTCTCTCCCGAACACGCCAACTTCATCCTCTCCGAGAATGCGACGGAGAAGGAAGTGGACGCGCTCATCCGCCAAGTGCAAAGGACGGTATTCGAAAGGACGGGGATCTTCCTCCGCGAGGAGGTGAAACGGCTCCCCTAATCTCCTACATAGAAGCTCTGCGGAAGTTCCGCAAAAAGAGGAAGTATGAAACTGACGGCAGATTATCATACGCATACGTATTATTCGGACGGGAAAAATTCTGCGCTCGAGAATGCGCGCGCTGCGGAGGAGGCGGGTCTCGATACCATCGCCATCACGGAGCACGGGTATTCTCACTATTTTCGCGGCCTTCATCGGAAGGAGACCCAAAAATGGCTCGCGATGGTGGCGGAAGCCGCGGCAAAGTCCCGCGTCACCGTCCTCCGCGGCATGGAGAGCAATATCCGCGGCGTCTCGGGGCTCTGCGATTTCACCGAGAAGGATTATGAGAATTTCGACGTCTATCTCGCCGGGATCCATATTGTGATCCACTATGATACCTTCTCCGATACCCGTCTCGGCTGGGGCGGGTGGCTCCGCAAGAGCCTGAAGATCGCGCCCTCCGCCGCCCTCAGGCGGGATACGACGCGCGCCTACATCAACGCCATCGAGAAGAACCCGCTCGACGTCATCACGCACCTCAACTTCCAATGCTTTGCCGACGCCGTGGAAGTGGCCAAATGTTGCCGCGACTACGGCACATACCTCGAGATCAGTTCCAAGAAACAGCACCTCACCGACGAGGAGCTCGCCGCGGTGGCCGCGACGGGCGTGCGGTTTATCGTCAATTCCGACGCGCACGCTGTGGGCCGAATCGGGGACTGTAAGTTGGCGGAGGAACAGATCAAGCGCGTGGGCGTGCCGCTCGAGCAGATCGACAACATCGACGGAAGGCACCCCGCGTTCCGCTTTGCGGAGTTCAAAAAGCATCTTTGAAAGCGTGTTTTGAAAAAGGATCGGTGGGGGCCCTGTGAATTTTACCGAGGAAATCAAGCGAGAGCTTATCAAACGTATTCCGCAGAAGCGATGCTGCATGCTCGCGCTCCTATGCGGGGCGCTGGATACGGGCGGGGCGTATAGCCTCGGCAGAGTCGGCGTCCGCGACGGGTTTTCCTTCACGAGCGAGCATGAGAACGTTGCGGAATACCTTCTCACGCTCACGGAACAGCTCTTCGGCGTCCGCATGACGCTCTTCGAGGCGGTGCGGGACCCCAAACACGGGCGGGACAAGCTCACGTTTGCCTATCACGGCCCCTCGGCGGGGGATTATGCGGGCGAGATCGCGGAGCATTCCCCCAAATCCGGTCTTGCGGCGTGCTGTGCGGTCTCCTATCTCAAGGGGGCCTTCCTCGGCGGGGGGAGTTGCAGCGTCCCGCGGGGGGAAAAGAAGGGCTATCATCTCGAATTTGTCTTTCGGGAGGCCTCCGACGCAGAGGCGTTTTTGGAATCGCTCGACCCGCTCCAGCTCATCGGGAACGTCGTCGTGCGGGGGGATACCTCCGTCGTCTACTCCAAGAGCCGGGAGACGATCTGCGACTTTCTTTCCATCGTGGAGGCGGACAACGCGCTTCGCTCCCTCGAGGAACTCACGGCCATCCGCGAAGAGAGCAACAATGAAAATCGCGTGCTCAACTGCATGGCGGGCAATGCCGATCGGGCCGCGCTCGCGAGCCTTTCGCAGTTTCAGGCCTTCCGCAAATTGCAGGAGGCGGGGGGATTTTCGGCGCTGACGCCCGCGCTTCGCGCCGTTGCGGAGGCCCGCCTTGCGCACCCCGAGCTCTCCCTGCAGGAATTGGCGGCCGTACTCGGCGTCTCCAAGAGCTGCCTCAATCATCGCATCAGAAAATTGATGTCGCTTTGCCCCGGCGATCAAGCGGGCGAATAATTTTTACGGAAAGATCATGACGGATTTCGTTCATTTACATTTACATACGGAATACAGCCTGCTCGACGGCGCAGTCAAGGTGGATGAGCTCGTCCGCCACTGCAAGGAAAACAAGATCGATACCGTTGCCGTAACCGACCACGGCAACATGTATTGCTCCCTCAAATTTGCCGAAAAGTGCAAAGCGAAGGGCATCAAGGCCATCATCGGGTGCGAATTTTACGTCGTGGACGACTATACTTCCCACATCGATCAGAAGGCAGACCACCTCATTCTGCTCGCCAAGAACAAGGCGGGCTATATCAATCTCGTCCAGCTCGACTCCCTCGCCTTCGTGGACGGATTTTACTATCGCCCGCGCATCGACTATAAGGTATTGAAGGAACACACGGAAGGGGTCATCTGCCTCTCCGCCTGCCTTGCGGGGCGTATTCCGCGCCTTCTCATGGCGGGGGAATACGAAAAGGCCAAGGCCTTTGCCCTCGAGATGAGGGAGGCCTTCGGGGAGGATTTCTTCCTCGAGATCCAAGACCACGGCATCCCCGAGCAAAAACAGATCTTGCCCATGATCGTGCAGATCTCGCGCGAGACGGACATCCCGCTCGTCGCCACCAACGACGTCCACTATCTCCGCAAAGAGGATTGGGAGATGCAGGACGTGTTGATGTGCATTCAGACCAAGCGCACCCTCGACGACCCCACGCGCATGAAGATGCAGACGCACGAATTCTACATGAAGTCGGGCGACGAGATGGCCGCGCTCTTCAAGGACTACCCCGAGGCGATCGCCAACACGCGCGTCATCGCAAACCGCGTCTCGGATACCGATACGCCCTTCAACCTCAAAGACAACGGCACGCCCGTCTACGATAAGTCGCTCATCCCGCTCTACACGGCCGACGACGGCACGCCTTCCGACGAGTATCTCCGCCGCCTCACGTGGGAAGGGCTCCCCAAGCGCTATCCCGTCGTCACCGACGAGATCAAAAAACGGGCGGAGTATGAGCTCGACATCATCATCAAGATGGGCTTTGCCGATTACTATCTCATCGTGTGGGACTACATCAATTGGTCGCGCCTGCACGATATCCCCGTGGGGCCGGGGCGGGGCTCGGGCGTGGGGAGCATCGTCGCCTACGCCATCGGCATCACCAATGTGGACCCCTTGCGCTACGACCTGCTCTTCGAACGGTTTCTGAATCCCGACCGCGTCTCCATGCCCGATTTCGACGTGGACTTCTGCACGGCGAGAAGGGGGGAGACCATCGAATACGTGCGCAGACGGTATCACCCCGAAAACGTCGCGCAGATCGTCACGTTCGGTACGCTCGCCTCCCGCGCCGTCATCAAAGACGTGGGGCGGGTCATGCGCGTTCCCTACGGCGAGACCGACCGCGTCACCAAGCTCATGGACGGGAAGTCTACCATCCGCGAGCTCCTCGGGCTGAATATCGAGGAATGCAGGGAGAAAGTTGCAAAGCTCGAAGCCGAACTGCATGCGGCCGACCTCGCCCTGCAGGAGGCCCCGGATGAAAAAGCGGGCGAGCTCACCTTCCAAGTGAGCGATCTCTCGGGCAAGCTCGACGAGGCAAAAAAGAAGCTCTCCGAGCAGGAATCCCGCCGAAACGGCGAGTTCATCGAGGTCTATGAATCGGATGAGACGTTGAAGCGCGTCATCGACATGGGCTTGAAGCTCGAGGGAATGCCCCGCAACACCTCGATGCACGCGGCGGGCGTCGTCATCTGCCGCAAAAAGATCGCGGACAACGTCCCGCTCTCCCGCAACGGGGAGGACGTCACCACGCAGTTCGATATGAAGGAAGTCGAGTCCATCGGCATGCTCAAGATGGACTTTTTGGCGCTCACGACGCTCACCGATATCAAGCTCGCGTGCGACTATATTCAGGAAGATACCGGCCGCGTCGTCGAGTTTGACCAAAGCTGCGACGACCCGGGCGCCTATGCCCTCATCGCGGAAGGGGATACCGACGCGGTGTTCCAGCTTGAACAAGGGGGGATGAAGCGGTTCATGAAACAGCTCCAGCCCACCTGCCTCGAGGACCTCATCGCGGGCATCTCGCTCTACCGCCCGGGGCCGATGGACTTCATTCCCGACTATCTCAAAAACCGCGCCGATCCCGAAAATATCCAATATCTCACCCCCCTTTTGAAGCCCATCCTCGAAAAGACGTATGGCGTCATCATCTATCAGGAGCAGGTCATGCAGATCTTCCAGAATCTCGCGGGCTACTCCTTGGGGCAGGCAGACCTCGTCCGCCGCGCCATGGCGAAAAAGCATCTCTCCGAGCTGATGGCGCAGAAGGATAAATTCATCTATGGCGACCTCGATAAGGGAGGTAATATCTCGGGTTGCCGCGCGCACGGCATTGCGCCCGACGTCGCGGCGACGCTCTTCTCCCAGATGGAGAGTTTCGCCTCCTATGCCTTCAATAAATCCCACGCGGCGGCCTACGCCGTCGTGACGTACCAGACGGCGTACCTCAAGAAGTACTATCCGAAGGAGTTCTTGGCGGGCGTCCTCAACAACCGCATCGCCAAGATCGAGGAGATCTCCAAGTACGTCGTCTATATGAAGGAGAAGAATATCCCCGTCTACCCGCCCGACGTCAACCGTTCGAAGGCCTACTTCTCGGTGCAGGAAAACGGCATCCGTTTCGGGCTCTGCGCCCTGCGCGGCGTGGGCATCGGGGCGATGGAGGCCGTCATCGAGGAGCGCGAGAAAAACGGGCTCTTCAAGGATTTCTCCGACTTCCTCATGCGGTGCACCAAGTTCGTCAACAAGCGCATGGTGGAGGCCCTCATCTTCGGAGGCGCCTTCGACGGCATGGGAAAGCGGCGGAGCCAATACGCCGCCGTCTATGAGGAGCTCATGCGCCGCATCGCGGGAATGGATAAGCAGAGGAGCGGCCTGCAGATGTCTCTCTTCGGGGACATCATCGAGGAGGAAGCGCCCAAGGCGGAATTCCCCGAAATCCCCGAGTGGGAGACGATGGACAGGCTCTTCAAGGAGAAATCGGTGCTCGGCGTCTACGTCAGCGGCCATCCCTTCGAGATGTTCGCTTCCCACTTCCGCGACTGCAACTTCCACTGCGGCTTGCTCGCGGACTATGTGGAGGACGAGGAGACGGGCGATCGCGTCTATCAGCAGATCAAGGCGGGCGACGCCGTCTCGATGGGGGGGATTCTCTCCGCGATCAAGAAGCACGGCACGCGGAGCGGGGCCTTCATGGCCTTCCTCACCGTGGAAGATCTCTATGGGAGCATCGAATGCGTGGCCTTCCCCAAGGTCTACGAGAAAGCGCGGTCCTTCTTGCGCAGCGACGTCGTCGTGCGGCTCTCGGGGAGGATCGACATCGCGCCCGAGAAACTTCCCGTCATCATTCTCGACAACATCGAGGAGTTCCGTGCGGAGCCCGTCTCCCCGCCCCAAGAGTCGGAGGCGCCCAAACCCAAGGAGCAGGTGCTGTGGATCGACGCGCGCAGTCTCTCCGAGGAGGACTTCGCGGAGCTCATCGAGACGGTGACGGAATATGAGGGAGACATGCGCACGAAGATCTTGCACGGCGGGAAGCGGTATGAGTTCTCCGTGAACATGACGAGGGGCTTTGCGGCGGAGCTGCGGAGTTTTCTTCCCGCGGAATGTATCAAGTTGGTCTGAAAATTTTGATAAACTCAGAAAAAAATCAAAAACCCTCTTTTCAAGCGCAAAATTATTTGCTATAATACAGAGGAAAAGGGGTTACGGAGGTTCACTATGAAGAGAATCGGCTTACTCACGAGCGGCGGAGACGCGCCCGGCATGAACGCGGCCATCCGCGCCGTCGTCCGGACGGCCATCTACTACGGGATGGAAGTCTACGGCATCGAACGCGGCTATGCGGGCCTCATCGACGATACGATGATGCCCATGGAGATGCGCAGCGTCTCGGACATCGTCCAGCGCGGCGGCACCAAGCTCCGCACGGCGCGCTGCCTCGAGATGCTCACCAAAGACGGCCAGAAGAAGGCCGTCGAGACGCTCGCGAGGAGAGGGATCGAGGGCCTCGTCGTTATCGGCGGCGACGGCAGTTTCCGCGGGGCAAAGTGCCTCACGGAGGACTACGGCATTCCGACCATCGGCATTCCCGGCACCATCGACAACGACCTCGAATACACCGATTACACGCTCGGCTTCGATACGGCCGTCAACACCTGCAACGACGTCATCAATAAACTGCGCGACACGATGAATTCGCACGAGCGCATCTCCGTCGTCGAAGTGATGGGCCGCCACTGCGGCGATATCGCCCTCTACGTGGGCATCACGTCGGGCGCGGAGATCATCGTCGTCCCCGAGATCGCCTACGATATGGACGACATCGTCATGCGGATCAACCGCTCCCGCGCCAACGGCAAGCATTCCAACATCATCGTTGTGGCGGAAGGGGCGACGAG
The DNA here is from genome assembly GCA_947588985.1 of uncultured Clostridia bacterium. GTDB lineage: Bacteria > Bacillota > Clostridia > Christensenellales > Borkfalkiaceae > Gallimonas. The sequence goes on along the minus strand of CANQBG010000001.1, from coordinate 88,236 downwards.
CGCGGAGGCCTTTGCCAAACAGTTGCAGGAAGTGACGACGTACTCCGTCCGCGCCACCAACATCGGGCACATCCAGCGCGGCGGTTCGCCCTCGATGGCCGATCGGATGCTCGCCGCACAGTTCGGCAACAAGGCCGTGCGCCTCCTCAAAGACGGCATCGGCAACCGCGTCGTCGGCATCCACAAGAATGAGATCATCGATATGGACATCATCGAAGCCGTCTCCATGAAGAAGAAGTTCAACTACGAGCTCTATGAGACGTTGCAGATGATCTCGATGTAAATTATCAAAGAAATTTTTCCGTAAACTATTGAAACGGCGGGAAAAAAGTAGTATAATGACCATGGAGAGCGGGCGGGAGAACGCCCCGCCGTCTTTCCGTTTGTCTTTTGCGCGGCAATGCGCAGGGAGGGGAAAATTATGATTTTGACGGTTTGTATGAGCCCGAGCGTGGACGTCACCATCGAGCTCGATACGCTCAACGTCGGGAAGGTGAACGTCGTCAAGAGCAAGACGCTCTCGTTCACGGGCAAGGCGATCAACGTCGCCATCGGCGTGGCGAGATTGGGCGCCGAAGCGCAGGCGACGGGCTTTATGTACAACGAAAACGGCGCGATGTTCGAACGCGCGCTCGATAAGGAGGGCGTTCCGTTTTCCTTCGTGTGGAACAGCGGCCGCGTGCGCGAGAACTATAAGTGCATCGACAAGCGCTCCATGCTCACCGAGATCAACGACGTAGGCGAGCAGGTCGGCGCGGATAAGCTTGTCGAGCTCATGCAGATGATCCGCAACTTCTCCTCGCGGTCGGATGTCACCGTCATCTCGGGCGGGCTTCCCCGCGGCGTGGATACGAGTTATTATCGCGAAGTGTTCCGCGCCGTAGACCAGCGCTCGCTCCGCATTGCCGATACCGAGGGCGCCAAGCTGTTTGCGGCCCTCGAGGCGGGCATCGACCTCGTGAAACCCAATCTCGAGGAGCTCGAAGAGACGCTCGGTCGCGAACTCAAATCGCGCGACGACATGCTCGTCGGCTGCCACGAGCTCTTGGACCGCGGCGCAAAGACGGTGCTTCTGTCCCTCGGAAGGGATGGGGCCATCATCACAAACGGCACCAAGAATTATTATTGTAAGAGCATCAACGTCGCCGTCAATTCGACGGTCGGCGCGGGAGACGGCATGGTCTCGGCCGTCGCCGTCAAGATGCAGGAGGGGGCAGACCTCCCCGAGATCCTGCGCGCGGGCGTCGCGGCGGGCACGGCTACCGTCACCACCTTCGGGACGATCTCCTTCACCAAGGCGAAATACGAGGAAGTCTACGCCAATCTCACCGTGACGGAATTCTGAGAAGGGCCGCTCCCTCGGCCGCGCCGCGCTTCCCCGCAAGGGGGCGCTTCCGCACGGAAATCTAAACTTCTTTGAGTTCTTCGCGTGTAACGGATTGCGCTTTTTGTTTCACGGCCTGTTTTCAATAAATTTCAGTGAAAACCACAAGATATAGTGGTCGAGAAAAAAATTTTTCCAAATATAGTGTCAAACTCTTGACTTTGCGCGGGAGATGTTGTATAATGAGAGCGTTCCTCTTTCGGGGGACGTTCTTCTTTTCGAAGGGCGCTTTCCGTTCCCGGAGACGGGGAACGATCATTTACCTACGGAGAATTTCCATGAAAATTATCAAACGAAACGGGGCGGAAGTTCCGTTCGATGTAGAAAAGATCGTCCATGCTATTCAAAAGGCAAATAAAGAAGTGGGGGAAGGCGACCGTCTCACCGAAGCGCAGATCGCGGAGATCGCGGAGAAGGTGACGGCGCTCGCGAGCGATCTCAACCGCGCCGTCAGCGTCGAAGAGATCCAGGACTATGTAGAGAACGAGATCATGGACCAGAAGGCCTTCGCCGTGGCCCGCAAATATATCACCTATCGCTATACGCGGACGCTTGTGCGGCAGTCCAACACCACGGACGCGCAGATCCTCACCCTCATCGAGTGCAACAACGAGGAGGTCAAACAGGAGAATTCCAATAAAAATCCCACGGTAAACTCCGTCCAACGCGACTATATGGCGGGCGAAGTCTCCAAGGATATCACGCGGCGCATCCTCCTGCCCCCCGATATCGTCGCCGCGCACGACGCCGGGCTCATCCACTTCCACGACGCCGACTACTTTGCCCAGCACATGCACAACTGCGACCTCGTCAACCTCGAGGACATGCTGCAAAACGGCACCGTCATCTCGGGGACCTTTATCGAGAAGCCGCATTCCTTCTCCACGGCCTGCAACATCGCCACGCAGATCATCGCGCAGGTGGCCTCCAACCAATACGGCGGCCAGAGCATTTCGCTCACCCATCTCGCGCCCTTTGTGGATATCAGCCGGCAAAAGATCCGCAGCGAAGTGGCCGAGGAGCTTGCCGAAGTGGGCATCACCGACGAGGCGCACATCGCCAAGATCGCAGAAACGCGGTTGAAGGACGAGATCCGCAAGGGCATTCAGACCATTCAATATCAGGTCGTCACCCTCCTCACCACCAACGGACAGGCGCCCTTCGTCACCGTGTTCATGTACCTCGGAGAGGCGCGCAGCGAACAGGAGCGGCACGACCTCGCCATGATCATCGAGGAGACGCTCAACCAGCGCATCCAAGGGGTCAAGAACGAATCGGGCGTGTGGGTGACGCCTGCCTTCCCCAAGCTCATCTACGTCCTCGAGGAGGACAACGTGCGGGAGGGGAGCAAATATTGGTATCTCACCGAGCTCGCGGCGCGCTGCACCGCCAAGCGCATGGTCCCCGACTACATCTCCGAGAAGAAGATGCTCGAATTCAAAGTCGATAAAAACGGCGAGGGACATTGCTACACCTGCATGGGTTGCCGCAGTTTCCTCACGCCCTACGTCGATGAAAACGGCAAGCCCAAGTACTACGGCCGGTTCAATCAGGGCGTCGTCACCATCAACCTTGTGGACGTCGCGCTCTCTTCGGGCGGCGATATGGATGAATTCTGGCGCATCTTCGACGAGCGGCTCGACCTCTGCTATCGGGCCCTCCTCGAGAGGCACAACCGCTTGAAAGGGACGCTTTCCGACGCCGCGCCCATTCTCTGGCAATACGGCGCGCTCGCCCGCCTCAAGAAGGGGGAGACCATCGATAAACTGCTCTACGGCGGGTATTCCACCATTTCCCTCGGCTATGCGGGGCTCTATGAGTGCACCAAATATATGACGGGCAAATCGCACACCGACGCAGAGGCCAAGCCCTTCGCGCTCTCCGTGATGCAGCACATGAACGACAAGTGCAAGGAGTGGAAGGCAAAGCACAACATCGACTTCTCGCTCTATGGGACGCCTCTCGAGAGCACGACGTATAAATTCGCCAAGTGCCTGCAAAAGCGGTTCGGCATCATCCCGGGCGTCACGGACAAGAACTACATCACCAACAGCTATCACGTCCACGTCACCGAGAAGATCGACGCCTTCACCAAACTCAAGTTCGAGAGCGAGTTCCAGCAGCTCTCGCCCGGCGGTGCCATCTCCTATGTGGAAGTTCCCAACATGCAGGATAACATCCCCGCCGTGCTCGCCGTCATGCAGTATATCTATGACAACATCATGTATGCCGAGCTCAACACCAAGAGCGACTACTGTCAGGTCTGCGGCTACGATGGGGAGATCGGCATCGTGGAAGAGGACGGCAAACTCCTGTGGGAGTGCCCGTATTGCCACAATCGCGACCAATCCAAGATGAACGTCGCGCGGCGCACCTGCGGCTACATCGGCACGCAGTATTGGAATCAGGGGCGCACGCAGGAGATCAAGGACCGCGTCCTGCATCTGTAATTCCCGGAGAAGATGAACGTAGCGGAAATCAAAAAATGGGATATTGCAAACGGAGAGGGAGTGAGAGTCTCCCTCTTTGTTTCGGGTTGCACGCGGCATTGCAAGGGCTGTTTCAACGAGATCGCGTGGGATTTTTCGTATGGGAAGCCCTTCACGGAGGAAGTGGAGCGGGAGCTCTTCGAGGCGCTTTCGCCCGACTATATCGCGGGGCTCTCCCTCCTCGGGGGCGATCCCTTCGAGCCGCAGAATCAACGGGGGCTTTACCCCTTCGTCAAGCGGTTCAAGGAGAAGTTTCCCCACAAGTCGGTGTGGTGCTACACGGGTTACACCTACCAGAACGGGACGCTGAAAGAGCCGCATGCGGTGTGCGAAGTGACGCCCGATCTTCTCTCGCTCATCGACGTCCTCGTGGACGGGCCGTTCGTCTTGGAGCGCAAGGATATCCGCCTCAAGTTCCGCGGGTCCTCCAATCAACGGGTGCTCGACCTCAAAAAGACGCGCGAAAGGGGGGAAATTGTGCTCTATTTGCAATAAATTCTCCGAAAATCCGCGACATTTTTCTCAGAATGTGCTACAATAAGTATTGAATTTCAACAATAGGGAGATCATACCGATATGAATAAAACGCAACTCAGAAGATATGCAAAGCTGCTCGCCAAGGTGGGCGTCAACGTCAAGCGCGGCCAGTGGGTCATCGTGCAGGCGGAGCTCGACCAGCCCGAGTTCGTGGAGATGTGCGTGGAAGAACTCTACCGCGCCGGGGCGGGGAAAGTGACCGTGGAGTGGTCGCACCAAAATCTCACCCCCCTCCATTACCGTTATCAAAAAGAGGAATCCCTCAAAAAGTTCGAAAAATGGGAGATCGAGAAGCTCGAACTGCGCAAGAAGGAACTTCCCGCCATGCTCTATCTCGAATCCGCCGATCCCGACGGTCTCTCCGGCATGGATCAGGAGAAGTTTACCGCCGTCCGGAGCGCGCGCACCCGCGTCACGAAGCCCTATCGCGACGAGATGGAGAATAAATACCAATGGTGCATTGCGGCCGTTCCCGGCGACGCGTGGGCCAAGAAGGTATTCCCCGATCTCAAGCTCGGCAATACCGCCGTCAACAAGCTGTGGGACTGCATCCTCGAGGCCTCCCGGGCAGACGGGCCCGATCCCGTCCGCGAGTGGATGCGGCACAATGACGAGCTTGCGGCCCGCTGCGACTATCTCAACAGCCTGCGCCTCGTCGCGCTCGAATATAAGTCCTCCAACGGGACGGACTTCAAAGTCGGCCTCATCGAGAACAGCCGCTTCTGCGGAGGCGGGGAGGAGACGATCGGCGGAGATTATTTCAATCCCAACATTCCCTCCGAGGAGATCTTCATCTCGCCCAAGGCGGGGGACGCCGAGGGGATCGTGTATTCCACCAAGCCGCTCTCCTATCAGGGCGAGCTCATCGAGAACTTCTCCATCCGCTTCGAGGGAGGAAAGGTCGTCGAAGTCAAGGCCGAAAAGAATCAAGAGCTCCTCGAGAAGATGATCTCCATGGACGAGGGTGCGAAGATGCTCGGGGAATGCGCGCTCATCGGCTACGATTCGCCCATCAACAATCAGGGCATCCTCTACTATAACACCCTCTTCGATGAGAACGCGAGCTGCCACTTGGCGCTCGGACGGGGCTTCAACGAGTGCGTGAAGGGTTACGAGGAGATGACGCTCGAACAGCTCCGCGCAAAGGGCATCAACGACAGCATGATCCACGTCGATTTCATGATCGGGAGCGAGGATCTCGAAGTCGTCGGCGTCACCAAGAGCGGAGCGCGCGTGAAGATCTTCGAAAAGGGGAATTGGGCGATCTCCCGCTAAATAAGATACCGCATGCAGGCCTTCTCCGCAAGGGGAAGGTATCTGCTTGCTTTTATGAAAATTCGATAAGAGGCAAATATCATGATCAAAATCGACATTATTTCCGGATTTTTGGGCGCGGGAAAGACGACGCTCATCAAAAAACTCATTCAAGAAGCCTACGCGGGGGAGAAAGTTGTGCTCATCGAGAATGAGTTCGGGGAGATCGGCGTAGACGGCGGATTTTTGCAGGACGCCGGCATCACCATCAACGAGATGAACTCCGGCTGCATCTGCTGCTCGCTCGTGGGCGACTTCGCGAAGGCCCTTAAGGAAGTGGAAAAGACGCTCGACCCCGATCGCATCGTCATTGAGCCCTCGGGCGTGGGGAAACTTTCCGACGTCATCAAGGCCGTGCAGCGCGCCGAGCTTGAGGAGGGCGTGCTCAACGCCTTCTGCACCGTGGTAGACGCCAAGAAGTGCAAGGCGTATCTTCATAACTTCGGGGAATTCTTCCTCGATCAGGTGGAGAACGCGAGTTGCATCGTGCTCTCGCACACCGCCGATCCCAAGAAAATGGAGGAGGCCGTCGCGCTCCTCAAAGAACATACGGGCGTTACCATCGTCACCACGGATTGGGACGCGCTCGACGGGAAGGACATCCTCCTCGCCATGCAAAAATCGGATAGCCTCGCAGCCGAGCTCGAAAAACTTGCCGCCGAGGCCGCAGACGACGATGACGATGACGACGAATGCGACGATCCCGACTGCGAATGCCACCATCACGACGGCGAGGAGCATCATCACCATCATCACCACCATCATCATGACGACGAGGACGATGATGACGACGATGACGATGAATGCGACGATCCCGACTGCGAATGCCATCATCACGACGGGGAGGAGCACGAGCACCATCATCATCACCATCACCACCACCATCACGCGGACGAAGTGTTCACGAGCTGGGGCGTGGAGACGGCCAAAGTTTTCACCGAAGAGGAGCTGCAAGCGGCGCTTTCGGCGCTCGATTCGGGCAAATACGGCAAGATCTTGCGCGCGAAGGGCATCGTAAATGGCGGAACGCATTGGATCCACTTCGACTACGTCCCCGAGGAGCCCGATGTGCGGACGGGCAGCGCCGCCGTCACCGGCCGCCTGTGCGTGATCGGGTGCGAGCTCGACGAAAAGAAGCTCAAGGAGCTGTTTTTATAAGCCATGAAACAAATTCCCGTCTATCTTTTCCTCGGCTTTTTGGACGCGGGAAAGACGAAATTCGTGCAGGAGACCATGGAGGACCCCCGGTTCGACGAACATCGGGAGCGCACCCTCTTGCTCGTTTTGGAGGAGGGGGAGGAGGAATACGATCCCTCCCGCTTTGCCGTGAAGAAATTCGCCGTCGAGACGCTGAAGGGGGAGGAGCTCACGCTCGCGGCCCTCACGGCGCTCCGCAAAAAGCATAAGCCCGACCGCGTCGTCGTCGAGTATAACGGCATGCTTACCCTCGATAAATTCTTCGACGCGATGCCGGACGGTTGGCTCATCGCGCAGGTGATGACCTTCTTCGACGCGACGACATTCCTCTCCTACAACAAGAACATGCGGCAGCTCGTCTACGACAAGGTGCAGTTTGCCGATATGGTCGTCTTTAACCGGTTCCGGGAGGATCTCTCGCAGGAGGAGTTCCACAAAGTCATCCGCGCCATGACCCGCCGGCCCAACATCGTCTATGAATATACGGACGGGAAGGCCGTCTACGATGAGATCGAGGACCCGCTTCCCTTCGACGTAAACGCCGACCTCATCGAGATCGAGGATCGCGACTACGCCTTCTTCTACCGCGATCTCGTGGAAGACCCGCAAAAATATGCGGGAAAGATGGTGAAATTCAAGGGACTCGTCGCCGTAGACGGACGCATGGAATACGGCACCATCGTCGTCGGCCGCCACATCATGACGTGTTGCGAGGCGGATATCGCATACAGCGGGCTCGTCTGTCTGCACGCCTCCTCGCTTCCGCTGCGCCTCCGCGATTGGGTGATTGTGACGGCGCGGATCGACCTTGCGTATCACCGCATTTACGGGCAGGAGGGGCCGATCCTGAAGGCGACATCCATTGTCTACGCCGACCCTCCCGAACAGGAAGTTGCCACGTTCTTCTAAGACGAGGCAAGAGGGCTTGACCTTCTTACTCTATGGTATCCCGCGGACATGCCCGCGGGATTTTATCTATCTCGGAAAAATTTTCCGAAAAACTTTGATTTTTTATATTTACATTTTTGAAATCTTATGCTATAATAGAACCAACGGAGGAAAATATATGAAAATTCTCGTCGTCTATTATTCCTTAAGCGGAAATACACGCGCCGTCTGCCGCCGGATCGCCCGTCAACTCAAAGCGGACGCTCTCGAAGTGCGCACGGTGAAAACATATCCCGATGATGTCGATGTGCTTCTCAGCCTCGGCCAGCAGGAAGTCAAGACGGGGTACATCCCGCAGCTTCAACCTTACCGCGTCGATCTCAATAAATACGACGCCGTCATTCTCGGAACGCCCGTGTGGTGGTCGAGCTTCGCGCCCGCAATGAAGAGCTTCTTGAAGAGCATGGATTGGAAGGGCAGGAAGGTATATGCCATCGCCACCAACGGCGGGACGCTCGGCCATACGCCCAGCGACTTCAGAAAGGCGCTGAAAGGGGCGGACGTTGCGCCCATCCTCTCCGTGCGCTTCGGAGAAGAGCATGTGCAGGAGACGCCCGAGAGCGAGATCAAGGAGTGGCTGACCCTCATTACGGGATGAGTGCGCTCTCCGCGCTTCTTGCGCGCGACTACGGCTCGCTCGCACCCCGTATCGAAGCGGGGTTTGCGGAGCGTCCCGTCACACTGCGGATCAACACCTTGAAGGCGGATGCCGACGAGGTGTTTTCGGCATTGCAAAAAAGATATTCCGCCGTGCGCGTCCCGTGGTATGCCGAAGCATTGGTGCTCCCGGAGGCAGAGGAGCAAGAGCTTTCTGAGACGGCGCTCTACCGGGAGGGAAAAATCTATCTGCAGAGCCTCTCCTCCATGCTCCCGCCCCTCGTCTTGGAACCGAAAGCGGGGGAGAGCGTCCTCGATATGACGGCCGCACCCGGCGGTAAGACGTGTGAGATCGCCGCGCTTTCGGGCGACAAGGCGCTCATTACGGCGTACGAACGGGACAAGATCCGCTTCGAACGCCTGAAATTCAACTTGGAGCGGCAAGGCGTGCGGCGCGTCACGGCCATCTGCAGGGATGCGACGCAGCTCGAGGATTTTTATCGCTTCGATAAGATCTTGCTCGACGCGCCTTGCTCCGGCAGCGGGACGGTGACGCCCTCCGCGCCCGCCCGCATCGACGGCGCCTATGTGGAGCGATGCGTCCGCTTGCAGGAAAAGCTCCTGAAGAAGGCGCTGCGGCTCCTGAAAATCGGCGGCACGCTCGTCTATTCCACCTGCTCCGTTCTGAAGGCGGAGAATGAGGAACTGCTGCGGCGGGTCCTGCCCGCCGAAGGGGCGCGCCTCATCCCCGTGGAGGGCTTTGCGGAGGTGCCGCGGCTTCCCTCGGCGGAGGGGACGCTCGCCGTGCTCCCGGACGCGCTCTATGAGGGCTTTTTCGTGGCGAAGATCACAAAATGAGCTCCTTGGGCCTCTGCGGGCGGGTTTCATAGCGATTCGAGATTTGCGGTTTGGCGGTTGGCCGAACCGCGTTTGCATATAGCCGCCGCGGGCAGGGTTCGCTTCCGTCTATGGCGGCAGCTCGATCAAGAGAATCGGACTGTCGGCGGTTGATGGAGCATGAGCTTTCCGCGTTTTATGATATCACGCACGGTCTCGGCCTTGCGATCTTGGCTCCTCGGTGGCTCAAATATGTATTGGACGAAAATACCGCCCCGCAAATCAAAAAATTCGGCGTAGATGTGTTCGGAACGGAATCCGCTTACGCCCAAGGATGTGGAAGCGATTTTCAGAATGTGCCTATGAGCCCATAGCCCAAAAAACGAAATAGTAAAAATTGGAGGTAATATCATGATTGAACAGGTTCTGACAAGACACGGCGCGGCGCTCCGCGTGAAGATCACGGTAAAGACGTTGATTTCGGTTGGAATTATCGCGCTTGCCGTCCTTCTTCCGCAGCTGATCCACCTCGCCCTCGGCGCGTCCGGCGGCATGCAGTGGCTGCCCATGTATCTGCCGATCCTTCTCGGCGGGTGTCTACTCGGTCCGATATGGGGCTTGGGCGTGGGGGTCCTCGCTCCCGTCGTTAGCTTTGCGATCACGTCGCTCACCGGGAGCCCCATGCCCGCTTTGGTTCGTCTGCCCTATATGATCGCGGAACTTGCCGTCTTTGCGGCTGTTTCGGGGCTGTTTTCGCGGAAGGTCGCCCAAAACGGCTGGATGGCGTTCCCCGCGGTGCTCCTTGCCGAGGTTTCGGGCAGGCTCGTATTCCTCCTGATAGCCGCTGTTTTTGAGAGCGTCTCGCCTCTCTCGGCGGCTACGGTTTGGTCGCAGATCCAGACGGGGCTTTTGGGTATGGTCTTACAAGCCGTCCTCGTCCCCTTCATGGTGATGGGGTTGCGTCTGCTTCTTATCAAAGACAAGGAATAAGGGCGTATGTCCGAAAAAATGACGAACAGAAAACGCGCCGCCTTGGAGACGAGGAAGAAACTCTTGGAGACGGCGAAGGGCATCATCCGCGAAAAGGGGCTGGTAGGTACCTCCGTCGAAGAGATCACAAAGGCGTGCGGCGTTGCGAACGGGACCTTTATACCTATTTCAAGCGCAAGGAAGATGTGGTTTTTGCGATCAGCCACGATATGTTCCGTGAGATCTACGAGAAGGCGCAAAGCCACGACGGACCGTTTATGGATCGGCTGACGTTTTATATGGTTACGTTTTCGGGACATATCGAACGGGACGGCTTGAAGCTCTGCCGGGAGTGGGTGCGCAATACCGTAGACCCCGATCTCGTGGAGAATCCCTACGACAAGGAAAAACTCCGCATGGATAACGAATCCATGCGGGGAATGCTTCAAACGGCCGTCGGGCGGGGGGGAACTCAAAGAGGATACGCCCGTCGGCGCGCTTTCGGACGCCTTGACGGACGTTCTCTATGGCGAAATGCTCTGCTGGGATATGGGGCGGGCGGGGCGTACAGCTTTGAGGAGCGCACCTAAACGTTTTGCGCGATGTTCCTGCCCGCAATGATGAAGCCATACTTAAAACGCGATGCCGAATAAAAAAAAGAGAAAACGACGACGCGTGAAATCAAAAAATTGGGATTCGGACTCATGCGGCTGCCGCAAAGGAGCGAAAGCGGGGCCGATATCGACATGGAACAATGCAAGAAGATGGTAGACCTCTTTCTCGAACGGGAATTCACCTATTTCGATACGTCCTACGCGTACCATAACGGCGCGTCCGAGACGGCGAAGATCGGCGGCGCGTTCGACGTCGACGCCGCCCTCAGAGAGGCCGTCAAAATACAGTATGGAAACAGCTTTCCATCCTACATGGATTGAGCGGCGGCAAAGCATAAGGAGGGGCAATGGAAAATCTCATTGTGTATTTCTCTCGCAAGGGGGAGAACTATGTAAACGGAGCGATCAAAACGCTCGAAAAAGGCAACACGGCGATCGTAGCCGAAAAGATCCAAGCGCTCACGGGCGACGACCTCTTTGAGATCGTTCCCGTAAGAGAGTACAGCAATAACTATTATAAGTGCATTGAAGAGGCCAAAACCGAACTCAATGAAAACGCAAGACCGAAATATCGCCCTCTCGATATAGACATTACGCGGTACGACAAAGTTTTCCTCTGCTATCCGAATTGGTGGGGAACGATGCCGATGTGCGTATGCACCTTTTTGGAGGACTACGATTTTTCGTGCAAAAAGATTTTTCCCGTCTGCACCAACGAGGGTAGCGGCATGGGATCGAGCGTGAGAGATTTGAAACGGCTTTTGGGAAGTGCGGAGGTCGACGCGGGGCTCTCCATTCACGGCGCAGAGGCGGGCGCAAGCGATGGCGCGATCAAAAAGTATTTGCGCGAAGTTCTATAAAGATCATTCAAAACGGCGAGGAAAGTTCCTCGCCGTTTTGGGGACCGCCCAAAGGGGAATCCCGATGATCCTATTATGAATTTTTCTTGACTCCCATGGATCGTATCCGTGGGGGAGATTTTGCCGCGGGATTTACGGATCGAAGAAGGAAATCTGGCCGCCCACGTCGTGGAGAAAGCTCTCCTGCGGGCTCTTGGTCACGCGGTCCTCCGGGGAGAGCGTTCCGATGAGGATGGGGCCGTTCGGGTCGTGCAAAGCGCGGAACTGTTCAACTTCGTCGGGGTGCTTGGTGGCGTTACAGTAGAGACAGCCCGCCGGGCAGGAATCGTAGGCGCCGATGTCGCGGCAATTGATGCAGTCGCACCGCCGCCGATTGCCGAGATGGCGCACCTTCTTGAACGTGCAGTCGTTGGCGAGGGCGATGTCGTCTAAATTCACACAGCCGCCGCGCGAGATGCCGTAGGCCGAGAAATCCTCGCCCCGCCCGCAGATGCGGATCGGGAGCCCCAAGCGTTTCCCGATGGAGCCCAGCCCCATGAGCAGGGTGCGCCGGTCGGTGCGGGTGCATGTGAGGCGTTCGGGGAGGCGCCGCTCGATCTCGCGGGTGATCTCGATGAAGTTGATGACGCAGCCCGACACATGGGGGGCGAGGATGGACGCCAGCTCCGCAAACGCCTCGAGATGGAAGTCGGTGGAGTATTCCTTGGTGACGAGAATGGGGTCGTAGCGCCAATAGACGCGTTGGCGGCCGACCAGCTTGGAGAGCGAAAGGATGGTGTCGATCCGATCTTGCCGCGGGGGGAGATTGGGCTCGAGATCGGTCCCATAGGCATTGAGCGTCGCATGAAAGATCGTGCGATAGTCTTTCAGCTCCCCGAGACGGGGGAGCATGGGCGCATAATTCTTGGAACAGAAATAGAAGGCGTCTACTTTATCCGGAGAGAGGGTGTATTCGGTCACGCAGTTTTGGAAAAGCGGATTGCGCGAATAGACGTATCCCTCTTTGAGACGGTTGAAAAACCATTCGCTGTAATATGCCGGGATGTCGGTGCGAAGTCCGGCGCTCAAAATCATAGGACCACCTGTGCTGACTGGATTCCGCTCTTGCGGGCAAGAGGCGTTTGAGAAAATATGCAAACTTCGTCCCCCGCAGAGGCGAGGGACGAGCGTTCGATCAGACGGACGCGCCCGTCTCCCCGCTCTGCGCGGGATCGGCGTCGCCGGGGAGAAGGGGAAGGATAAAGCTGCCGCCCTCGCCCGTTACAACGGTATCGGGCAGTTCGCCGTTCCATGCTTCGAGATAGGCGATGTATTTGAGATATTCCGTGATGAGGGCGATCTGGGCATCGCTCTTCCCCGTGAAGTCGATCTCGTAGTTCGTCCCCGTTTGCACGGAATTGCCGGCGGCGTCCGTTTCATAGATGGGGGACTCGAGGATGGTGAAGCCGAGCGCGCGGGCGATCTCCACCGATTTTGCCTTGATGGCGTCCGCCTCGGCCTGCGCGATGACCAATTTTGCCTGTGCGTCGCCCTCGGCCTGCGCGATGCGCGCCTCGGCCTGCAATTTCGCGACTTCAAGCTCCTGCTCGGCCTTCACGAGCGCGGTCTCCTTTTCGTATTCCGCCTTGAGCTTTTCCTGCTCCGCGATCATCTTGTCCTCGACCGTCTGTTCGAAGGCGTCCGAGAAATCGATATTGGTGAGCACGACCTTTTCGATGTTGACATAGAAGGTCTCGTCGATGACGGCTTTGACTTCGGTCTCCACTTCCACCATGATCTGCGCGCGGTTTTCGATGATCTCCATCGCGGAATACGCGGAGAGAGTGGATTTCGTCGTGGCCTCGGCCACGGAGGTAATTCTGTTCCCGAGCGCCTCCAAGGTGCCGTATTGCTCGGCAATGTTGAGCGCCTTTTCCTGCCGGATGGAATATTGGACGACCATGGCGATGTCCATCGTCTGGGCGTCTTTGGAATAAGTATTGGCGTCCATCTCGAGATTCTGGACCTTGGCGTCGTAAGTGGCGTACGTTTCAGTCATCCAAAAATCGAAATAGGTGCCCGGGGTGCGCACATTGTTGGCGCGGCCGAGGTGCTTGACGACGGCGATCTCGCCGGTGTCCACGGTGTGGATGCTGAAGGGGATAAAGATGAACAAGAGGCCGAATACGCCCGCAACGCCCAATCCGATCCAACGATAGAGCTTGGGCAATCTCTTTTTTCCCGCAACGATCACAGCCGCGATCCCGCCCACCGTCAGGGCGAAGAACAAGATCCCCACTATGATTGCAAGAAACATGATGAAAAACTCCTTTGGCGGGCAACTTGTATCTTCGTCCCGCCGTAAAAACATTTGTTATTATTATATCACACGATTTTTTGCGTCTTAAACGGTTTTTCGGCGGATTTCGCACGGAAATGCGAGAAGGGGGGCTCAGTCGATCTCCAGATCCTCCGAGCGGAAGAGCTCGTCGTCCATAAATTCATATACCGTCATATCGAATGCCCGTGCAAGCTTATAGACGGTCGTGAGCGTAACGGTCTTGTTGCGCTCCGTCAGAATGCCGTCTAAGGCGCCGTGCGTCAGACCGGATTCCCGCTCCAAACGGTATTGCGTCATTTCCCGTTCCTGAAGCAATTTCTTGATTCGCTTTGCAACAACATGATTGATGGTCAAAACCGTTTTACCGCCTTCTACCATCTTAGTGTAGCAAAAAATGTCTTTATAAATACACTTTTATATATGCGCATTTGCAAAGGCGCATCGAAGTTTCTTTGCGCCCGCAACGGCAGTCGCAAGAGATGAGGGCTGACCGCTTGATTTTTCTGTGCGTTTATGATATGATGGGAATGATAAACAGGAATTTACGGAGGCATTATTATGAGTAAGGTTTATGACTTTATAAAAGATTGCGAATGTTTTTATATAGCAACAATTAACAATGAATTTCCTGCTGTAAGACCGTTTGGAGCTATTATGGAAGTGGATGAAAACCTCTATATTGCTACACACGACGGCAATGAAGCGCACAAGCAGCTACGCACCAACGGACATATACAAATTATAGCAAAAAAGAGAGATACAAGAGAATGGTTGCGTATTACGGGTTTTGCGGAAGAATGCAACGATATAGAATTAAAAAGACGATTTATGGAAGAATGCCCCGTTCTTATAAAGCACTACGGTAAGGCAACTTCAAAACATTACTTGCTGTTTAAGATAACTGCAAGCAAAGTTGAATTTAAGTAAACTTCAATTTAGCGAAGTACAAAGAAAGTGGGGGCGTTATAGTCCTCGCTTTTCAAGTATAAAAAAATAACCTAACCCGAACGGTTCGAGTTAGGTTGGGGTTGGTGCCGGTGATACTTCGCGGCAAGCCGCTTGTGCCGACCTTAGCAGAACAAATAGAAGCTGCGGTCGTGCGGGGTCGTCAACTCCGACGTGTACGGCATCAAAAAAGGAGGGGTTTACCCTCCTTATTTTGGTGCCGGTGATCGGGGTCGAACCGATACGGTATCACTACCACAGGATTTTGAGTCCAGCGCGTCTGCCAATTCCACCACACCGGCAAGATATAATCAAATTATATCCGAACTTCCCGAAAAAAGCAAGTGATTTTGATTTATTTCTTGCAAATTTTTCCAAAGCGTGTTAAAATGATTTTATGGACAAGTTTATTCTCATCGATGGCAACAGCCTCTTGAACCGGGCTTTTTACGCCATGAACTTCTTCACCACGCAGGACGGATTGCCCACGAATGCGATCTTCGGCTTTGTAAAGTTCCTCTTTCACATCATTTCCGATGAGGAGCCACGCTATCTCGCCGTGGCCTTCGATGTGCATGCGCCCACCTTCCGGCACCGTCTCTACGATAAATACAAGGCGACGCGAAAGCCCATGCCGCCCGAACTCATGCGCCAAGTGCCCGTCCTCAAAGAGCTGCTTGCGGTGATGGCGATCAAGACGGTGGAATTGGAGGGCTACGAGGCGGACGACCTCATCGGGACGCTGACCCGCAAATTCGACGGCGTCTCCGTGTTGGTCTACACGGGGGACCGCGACGCCTATCAGCTCGTCAAAGAGAATGTGGACGTCTGCTATACCAAGCACGGGGTGAGCGAGATCGAGCACTTGACGAACGAGAATTTCTATGAGAAAGTGGGGCTGACGCCCGCGCAGATCATCGAAGAGAAGTCTCTGCGGGGGGATCCCTCCGACAACATCCCCGGCGTATACGGCATCGGGCCCAAGACGGCGCACGATCTTTTGCACGTCTATGGCGGGCTCAACAACGTCTATGCGCATCTTGCGGAGATCACGCCAAAGCTGCGCAAGAGCCTCGAAGAGCATCGGGACGAGGCCTATCTCTCCCGGACGCTCGCGACCATCGATACGAACGTCCCGCTTGAGCTCACCCTCGAGGAGTGCGTGCTCCGCCTTCCCTTTTCCGACGAGGCGCGGAGCAACTTTGCCCGCCTCGAATTCCGTTCCATGATCGACAGCGACTTCTTCCCCAAGCGGAGCGCGACCGTCCTTCCTCCCGTGGTGGAGTGCAGCGACCTTTCCGCGCTCGTAAAAGTTGCGCAAAAAGCGAAGGAGTTTGCCTTCTGCGTGGAAAAGGAGGGGATCTACCTCTCGGTGTGCGGGCAGGACTTCCTCGTCCCCCTCAAGACGAACATGCTCGACACGGGCTACTTCCTCGCGGAGATCCGTCCGCTCGTCGAGACGCTCTTCCTCTCGGACAAGCTCGCCGTCGTCAGCGATCTCAAGGCGATCAAGCATTTTCTCGATAACTTCGGGATCGAGGCGACGTGCCGGGCGGAGGACGTTGCGCTCCTGCGCTATCTCGGGAACTCCAACCTGCGGCCGTCCGACCCCAAGGAGCTTGCCAAGGACCTCGCGTTGCCGGAGGGCAACTGCGCCTCCGCGCTCCTGAGGATCTGCGGCGATTCGCTGGAAAAACTGCGGGGGACGCCCGAGGAAAAACTTTACCGCGAGCTGGAACTGCCGCTCTCCGAGGTACTTCTCGACATGGAGCGGACGGGCGTGCGCGTCGATCTCAATAAATTCCCAGACTTTTCGGAGCGCTACCGCCGCGAACTCTCCAATCTCTCCAAAAAGATCTACTCCCTTGCGGGCGTGGAGTCCTTCAACCTCAATTCTCCCTTCCAGCTCTCGGAGATCCTCTTCGACCGCTTGGGCTACGATCCGCAGGGCGCCAAAAAGAATGCGCGGGGAGGATATTCCACCAGCGCGGACGTCCTCGAAAAACTTGCCGAGGAGCACGAGATCGCCCGCCTCATCCTCCGATACCGCGAAGTTCAGAAATTGCAGTCCACCTATATCGACGGCATCCGTCCGCTCGCCGTCGCGGGGGTCGTCCATACGACGTACAACCAATCGATGACGACGACGGGGCGGCTCTCGAGCGCCAATCCCAATCTGCAGAACATCCCCATCCGCACCGAGGAGGGGAGGGAGCTCCGCAAACTCTTCATCGCGCGGGAGGGGCATTTGCTCGTGGACGCCGACTATTCGCAGATCGAGCTGCGGCTGCTCGCGCATTTTTCGGGCTGCGCCTCCCTCATGGAGGCCTACCGCAACGGCGCGGACGTCCATGCGGCGACGGCTTCCCGCATCTTCGGGATCCCGCTCGAGCAGGTGACGCCTCCGATGCGCCGCCGGGCCAAGACCATCAACTTCGGGATCATTTACGGCATGAGCGCCTTCGGATTATCCCGGGATATGGGCTGTACGGCCGCCGAAGCGCAGGATTATCTCGTCAAATACTTCGCGATGCACCCCGAGGTCAAGGCGTATATGGATGAAAATATCCGCAAGGCGAAGGCGGACGGCTACGTCGTCACGGCGCTCGGCCGCAAGCGGTATATCCCCGAGATCGCCTCGCAAAACTACAACCTCCGCTCCTTCGGGGAACGGGCGGCCATGAATATGCCCCTTCAGGGCAGTGCGGCGGACATCATCAAACTTGCGATGCTGCGCGTTCACGACAGGCTCCAACGCGAAGGGCTGGCCACCAAGATGGTCTTGCAGGTGCACGACGAACTCGTGCTCGACGCTCCGTGCGAGGAGACGGAGTACGCCGCCCGCCTGCTCAAGGAGGAGATGGAGGCCGCCTTCACGCTCAAAGTTCCCTTGATTGCCGAAGTCGCCGTGGGGAGGAGCTGGTATGAAGCCAAATAGGCGATTTGCCGTCACGGGCGGGATCGGGAGCGGGAAGTCCACCGTGCTCGCGATGCTGAAGGCGCGCGGCTATCTCGTGTATTCGTGCGACGAGATCTCCCACGCGCTCTGGCAGGAGGAGGCATACCTCTCGGGCCTCGCGCGGCTCTTCCCCGATTGCGCCCCGGAGGGCGTGCCGGACAGGAAATTGCTCTCCCGGCGGGTGTTTTCCGACCCGGAAGCGCGCATGCGGCTCGACGCATATGCCCATCCGCGCATCATGGAGGAACTGCTTCGGCGCATGGAGGGGGAGGTCTCCTTCGCGGAGGTCCCGCTCCTCTTCGAGGGCGGTTATCAGGCGCTCTTCGACGGCGTCATCGTGGTGACGCGGCCCCTCGAGGCGCGCGTCGCGGCCGTCGGCGCGCGGGACGGTCTCTCCGAAAAGGAGGTGCTTTCGCGTGTGGAGGCGCAGCTGCGCGACGAAGCGCGGTGCGGCGAGCGGTGCTATTTCCTATCCAACGACGGCTCGGCGGAGGCGCTCTCCAAGGCCCTCGACGCATTGCTCGGGGAGATGTTGGAAATTTCCACATGATTTTTTTAGAAATACTTGACAAATTTCGGACCTATGCTATAATAGAAAGTGATGGAAATTCAATATTACGAGAGTGCCGCCGACAGGAATAAATATTTTTGCGTCATGAAAACGGACGACAACTTCACTCCCGCGCATTTCCATAATTCTATGGAGATCGTACTTGTCACGGGCGGGTTGGAGCGCGTCGTCATCAATGGCGTAGAGCGCATTCTGCACCCCGGGGACATTGCGGTCTGCAACAGTTTCGACGTCCATTACTACGAGAGCCTCGAGCGGGCGCAATCGACCGTCATCATTCTGAGCGAGGACTACACGGCGAGATACCGCGAACTCTTCGAGGGAGAACTCGAGAGTTTTTTGCCGCGGGGCGAATATACCGAACAGTTCATGGCGCTCTTCGAGACGCTCTATAACAACATGAACGAAAACCGGCTCATCGTCTCGGGATATGTAGACGTCATCCTCGGCATGCTGCGCAAGGCCTATCCCGGCTATGTACGGGCAAGCCGCGCGAGCGGGAACCGGCTCTCCGATATCCTCGCCTATCTCGAGGAGAACTTCGACGCCGACCTCTCGCTCAAATCGGTCTCCTCGCATTTCGGGTACAGCGTCAACTACTTTTCCGCGCTCTTCAACCGCTTCACGGGCATGCATTTTCGGGACTACGTCAACCGTCTCCGCATCGCGCGGGCGGATATGCTCATCGAGAGCGGATGTAAGGTGGGGGAGGCGCTCGCCCGCTGCGGGTTCGATAGCCCCAACTCCTATTATCGCGCAAAAAAGCGTTGGAGCGCGCAAATTCCGTAAGTTTTGGCACAACCGTAGGAAGTTTCACGGTTGTGTTTGTTTTTTCGATATGCTACAATAAAGTCGTCGGAAACGAAATTTTATGATAAGGAGTGAAATAAAAATGAAAATCGGCGCAGTGATGGAGTGCTTCCGTCTCGACTTCAAGGAAGCGGCAAAGGCAGCGAGGGCCATCGGAACGGACGGCGTTCAGATCTATGCTTCGGGCTTCGTCAACGCGGACATGACAGAGGCGCAGATCGCGGAAGTCAAGTCCGTCATCGAGGGCGAGGGGCTCGAGGTCTCCGCGCTCTGCGGCGACTTCGGTTGCAGAATGTTCTACCTCCCCGAACTCAGCCGCGACATCATCGAGCGGGAGAAGAAGGTGATGCTCATCGCGCAAAAGCTCGGGACCAACATCGTCACGACGCACATCGGCGTCGTTCCCACCGATAAGAACTGTGCGCAATACGAAAGCATGCACCGCGTGTGCAAGGAACTTGCCGACTTCGCAGACAGCGTGGGCGGGAGATTCGCCGTGGAGACGGGGCCCGAGAAGGCCGTCCTTTTGAAGGAATTCCTCGATGATCTCGGCAGCCGCGGCGTGAGCGTCAACTTCGACCCCGCCAACCTCGTCATGTGCGCGGGAGACGACCCGGTGAAGGCCGTCGATACCCTGAAGGACTATATCGTCCACACGCATGCCAAAGACGGCGTGCAGAATTTCTACGTCGATACCCGCAGGATCTATGCGGCGGAGTATTATCATGTGGAACCCGCGCCCGAGGGCAGCTTTACCGAAGTTCCGCTCGGAAAGGGCGGCGTCGATTGGCCGGCGTATATCGCCGCGCTCAAAAAGATCGGCTACGACGGCTATCTCACCATCGAGCGCGAATGCGGCGAGGATCCGCAGGCGGATATCCGCATGGCGGCTTCCTTCCTCAAAAAATTCATCTGACCGTTTGTCAAATCGTAAGAAAGGAGAGAAATCATGGCAAAGAAACTCAAAGTCGCCGTCATCGGCGTGGGCAACATTTCCACCTTCCACATCAAGAACTATCTGAGCAATCCCGATACCGAGCTCGTCGCGTTTTGCGATATCAATCCCGAGACCCTCAAAAAAAAGGGGGAGATGTACGGCGTTGAAAAGCTCTTCACGGACTATCACGAGATGCTCGAAAAGGTCCCCGAGATCGACCTCGTGAGCGTCTGCACATGGAACAACGCCCATGCGCCCGCCTCTATCGCGGCACTCAATGCGGGCAAGCACGTCCTCTGCGAAAAGCCGATGGCGATGAACGCCAAGGAGGCCGAGGAGATGCGCGAGGCGGCAAGGCGCAACGGCCGTATCTTGCAGGTGGGCTTTGTCCGCCGCTTCGGCAACGACGCCGCCGTCATCCGCGACTTTGCGGAGCACGGCAACTTGGGCGAACTCTACTATGCCCGCGCCTCCTATGTCCGCCGCAACGGCAATCCCGGCGGCTGGTTCGGCAACAAGAAGCTCTCGGGGGGCGGCCCGCTCATCGATCTCGGGGTGCACGTCATCGACCTCGTCCGCTACCTCATGGGCAATCCCGCGCCCGTCTCCGTCTATGGCGCGGCCTTCCACAAGCTCGGCAACCGCAAGAACATCAAGACGCCCCGCGCCTACAGCGCGCCCGCGCTCGAGACGGAGGACGTGTGCGACGTGGAGGACCTCGCCACCGCGCTCATCCGCTTCGAAGGGGGAGCCGTGCTCAATGTGCAGGCGGGCTTCTGCCTCAACCTCGGGAAGGACGAGACGAACATCGAGCTCTTCGGCACCAAGGGCGGCGTGCAGCTCGATCCCGCCTTCAACCTCTACACCGAGATGAACGACTATCTTGCCGACGTCAAGCTCGCCGCCGACACCGCCTTCGACTTCGAGGCGGCCTTCCAAGGCGAAGTGTATTCCTTTATCGACGCCGTGCAGGGCCGCGGCTCCGTCCGCGCGACGGCGGACGACGGCGTGGCGCTCATGAAGATCCTCGACGCGATCTATCGTTCCGCGGAGACGGGGGAAGAAGTCTTGATCGGCGCTTAAAAGCAATTCCGTAACGGATGAAAGCATTGCCTCTTGTGTTGCACAGGGGGCAATTTTTTGTGAAAATAATTTTCCAAATGATGATTTTTTACCTTTCAGCAAGGAAAAAAATGGAGGAAGTCGCAAAAAATGAAAAAAATTTTTTTATAATACCTTGACAAAGCCGGGAATTCGTGTATAATGAAAATAGAAACTTATTTGTCATTTTCGGAGGAACTATGTTCGGAAAACGATTGGCGATCGCGCTTGCTTCCGCGCTCGTGCTCACGGTTTGCTTCGGCTGCGGCCCGCACGAGGCCGCCCACAATCATGTGGACGCGAACAACGACGGCGTCTGCGATGACTGCGGGAAGAATATCGGGGAAGATTTGCCCGATGTGGACAGCGACAGAGAGAAGGAGACCTTCAAACTATCCGACTATACGGATCTGCCCGAGGTGCAGTTTACCTCCGTCCGCGCCGTACAGGAGACGGGCTCGGCAAAATTCAAGATGACGGCCAAGTGGACGGATCGCTACGAGGTGGAATTCAGCAACAAGGCCGTCTCCCTCGTGGAGATCTTCGATAAAGAGGGCAAACTACTCAAGTCGGAGCGCTCCGCCTTCGATATTCAGCTCGATGCGGGGCAGACGATCTTTGTGCGGATCGTCCCCGTAAAGAAGAGCGCGCGCATCACCGTCACGGCCGAGGAAAACGAAAGTCCGCTTCCCTTCGACCTTGTCAACGTGCCCGACGCGTCCTCCTTCAAGACGACTTCCGATGACCCCACGGTCTCCCCGCTGGAGCCCGCGGAGCTCAAATACGTCAAGC
Organism: uncultured Clostridia bacterium; assembly: GCA_947588985.1. GTDB lineage: Bacteria > Bacillota > Clostridia > Christensenellales > Borkfalkiaceae > Gallimonas. The sequence goes on along the minus strand of CANQBG010000001.1, from coordinate 66,055 downwards.
GGGAGAATACCCAATATATCTATTCCAACGCCCCCGAGACGCTCGTGCCCGAGGTCGTCAATAAGTGCCAGACGCGGCAGGACGTCTCCAATCAATCCGTCTACTTCACCTTCGAGCACCAGTGCCGCGAAGTGGGGCCCGTCTACTATGGCTACCGCGTCACCAACACGGGCAAAGAGGATATGTACGTCACCGTGAAAAATGTCGGCTTCCAATTCGACGGCAGCGGCGCCTACTTGGGAGAGCGGGAGTGGACGGACTTCTACAACACGAAGTTCGCGCTTCCCGATATTCAGTCGCTCTCCGATAGTCAGCAAAAACTCTATGAAGGATTCTATGGCTTCTCGGGGCAATACGTCGTGCACGACTTCCAGCCCACGACCTATCGCGTCCCCGCGGGGCAATATATGTATGTGATGGGCGGGACGACGCAGGATTCCTTCGACGCCATCAACGTGGCCGATACGGCCAACCGCATTGCGCGGAACGCCATCGTGGAAAACGGCGCGGTGCTCTTCGACGTCGTAGGCGAGGCCGAGGGCGCGTTCTACATCTATAACGACATCTCCAAAGTTATGCCGGGCGGAGAGGGGTGCAATACCCACCTCGGCGGGACCATCCAACCCGAAGCGTCGTGCGGCAACGACGTGGGCTACGTCGTCGATAACAGCGCGGTGTGGACCTTCAACGACGCAACGGCGGCGCAGACGCTCCCTGTCAACTATACCAATTATTATAGCGACATCGTCGGCACCGTGCGCGTCGAAGGGCCGGGCGGTGTGGAAGGAATGCCCAACCAGCCCATCGAAGGGACGGGGCCGCACCGTCAGCTCAATAAGCTCGAGTGGGTGACGCACATCGACGTGCAGCAGAAACATGAGGCCATCGGGACGGACGTCACCTTCTTCCACACGGTGGATAGCGAGGGCAAGCCCATCGTCTATGGCTGCAACTACTACGACTCCGTGGGCAAGCTCCCCAACATGGGGAATTGGATGAAGGACTTCATCGATGTGTTTACCTTCGTCAACCAAGGGAACAACGACCGCTATATCCGCATCAACATCACCCCCAACGGCGGAATGCCCGTCATGCTCCGCACGATGGATGGGAAGCGCGTCACGGAAGAAGGCCTTGCTCCGTTCTTCGCCCTGAAGCACGGTTCGGATAAGGTGGGCGACGCGATGTACGACGGCTTCGATCTCGCCTGCCACTACACCTTCAAGGTGCCCGCCCACAGCGTCATCCAATATGCCGTGGAATACAACCTCATGGCCAATTCCAACGGCTATGTGCAGCACAGCGTCGAACTGCTCGACGAGGCGTAATAGGAGGCGCGGCGGCTCACGAGAAGGGCCGCGCTCCCCGATCATGAATGGAATAGGAGGAAGTTATGTTCAGAAGAAAACTCGCGGTCGCATGCGCCGCCGTCTTTACCCTCCTCGCCTGTTGCGCTTGCGGCGGGGGAGAGGGCACGCACACGCATACCGACGCCGACAGCGACGGCTATTGCGACGACTGTAACGAAAAAATGCCCGGGACCGACCCGGGAGGAGACACGCCTGTGGAAAAAGCACCTTTTGCGCTCAGCGATTACGAGGATCTTCCCGCCATCCGCCTTTCCTCGCTCTATGCGGTGGAGGAGAGCGGCGTGTGCAAGATGAAATTCACCGTTCCCGATACCGATACCTACACCTTCGATTTCTCCAACAAGGCCGTCAATTCCCTCGAAGTTTACGACGAGGCGGGCAAACAGCTCAAGGCCTCCACGGAGGAATTCGAGCTTTCGCTCACGAAGGGGCAGATCATCTATGTGCGCGTCGATGTCGCCAAGACCAAGGCGCGCTTCACCGTGCGGGCCAAGGAAAACGCCTCGCCGCTTCCCTTCGAGATCGCCAAGGCGCCCGATCCCGCTTCCTATTCCACGACTTCGGCGGATCCCTCCGTCGATCCGCTGCAGCCCGCGAAGATCAGCTATGTCAAGCGGGAGGGGACGCTCTACGTCTACTGCAATGCGCCCGAGGGGCTCACGAAGGGGCCGCAGGTCATCAATAATTGCACCACGCGGCAAGATGTCTCCGATCAGAGCGTGTATTTCACGATGGAACAGCAGAGCAACGGCCTCAAGGACCTCGGCGCGCCGTGGAACTTCCCCGACAACGGCGTGTATTACGGCTACCGCGTGACCAACACGGGGACGGAGGACATCTACATCACCGTCCGCAACATCGGTTGGCAACTCGAGGGGAAGGGCTCCTATCTCGGAGAAAAGGAGTGGATCGACTTCTATAACACCCGCTTCGAATTGCCCGATCTCTCCGATCTCACCGAACGGCAGCAGGCCTACTACGCGGCATACTACAACTTCGACGGGAACTACAGCGTGCACGACTTCCAGCCCACGACCTATCGCATTCCCGCGGGGAAATATATGTATGTCATGGGCGGGACCACGCAGGACGCGTTCGACGGGTTCAACGTGGCCGGCACCGCCAACAACCGCTCCACCAACAGCGAATGCGGCAATGCGGCCGTCCTCTTCGACGTCGTCGGAAAGGCGGAAGGCGCGTATTATGTCTATAACGATATCTCCAAGGTCATGCCCGGCGGAGAGGGGTGCGATACGCACATGGGGCTCAACGATCCCGTCTATGGCGAAGTGCATACGGGCGAGGACGTGGGGTACGTCGTGGATAACGAGGCGACGTGGATCTTCAACGACGTCACGCCCGCCCAATCGCTGCCCGTCACCTTCGACAACTATTACAGCGACGACGCGCCCGGAACGGGGACGCCCAATACGCGCATCCCCAACACGACGAAGCACACCCAAAACCTCACGACGTGGGTGACGCACATCGACGTGCAGCAAAATCACAGTGCCGTCGGGACGGACATGACGACTTTCCACACCGTCAACAAAGACGGAGAGCGCATCCAAGTGGGGTGCAACTACTATGATACGCGCGGCGAATTCCCCAATATCGGCAATTGGATGAAGGACTATCAGGACCTCTTCACCTTTGTCAACCAAGGGGAACAAGAGCGCGAGATCACGCTCTTCCTCGGCTGTACCGGCGCCGTCGTCGTGCTCGTGCGCGACATGGAAGGGAAGCGCGTGCCCGATTCGTGGACGTATTCCATGGCTCGCTCGGGCGGCGACGAGCACGGAGACGGGTTCGATAAGGCGCTCCGCTACAAGATCAAGATCCCCGCACATTCCGTGGTGCAATACGTCCTCGAATACAACCTCATGGCCAACTCCACGGGCAACGTCACGCACCGCGTAGACCTCAAATGATCTATCCGTCATCATTCCCCCATACCGAAGAGGCGGGCCGAAACGGTCCGTCTCTTTGCATGAAAAAAAGTATCATTTTCTCGCGCGGAGGGGAGAGCGGCGCACAATTTCTTGGAAACAGCCGCCGAAAATGCGAAAATGAGAAAAAATTTTTTTCAAATCCATTGACAAAACCCCGAAGATGTATTACAATTCGGAGTGAAAGACAGAAGGATATCGGATAAGGAGATTGACTATGAAAAAACACTTCTTTCACCTCTTCGTGGCGCTCGTAAGCCTCGTGATGGCGTTTACGTTTGCGCTCGGCGCCTGTACGCCGAACAGCGAGGGCGGGCACACCGAGCACGTCGATGCGGACGCCGACGGAAAGTGCGACGAATGCGGCAAGGAGATGCCCAAAGAGCCCGAGGGGCCCGAAGAGCCCGCGCACGAGCATTCCTTCGCGACTGCGTGGACATACGACGAGACCGACCATTGGCATGCGGCTACCTGCGAACATGAGGATCAGGTCTCGGGCAAGGCCGCGCATACCTTCCGAAACGGGTTGAAGTGCGACGTGTGCGACTACACCGATCCCTTCACCGTCATCAACCGCGCGGACTATGCGCCGCAAAAGTTCAGCGGCGTCACCCAAGAGGTGACAAGGCTCGCGGACGGCGTCCATCTCGTAAAGAACACCATGACGCTCTCGGACGGCAAGACTTCGGTGGTCTATACCATTGAGGTCGATCTCTCCAAGGCGGGCATCGCGGCGGGGACCAAAGACAACGCCACGACGGATTTCAAATTCGTCAAGACGACGCCCTATGCGATGGCACAGGCGTGGGAACAGGCGACGGGAGGACAGGTCTACGCCTCCATCAACGCCGACTTCTTCGGAAATTATTGCGTCAACGCCTTCGTCAAAGACGGCGTCATCGTCAAAGACGGCCACAATGTAGGCCAAAGTTTCGATTATAAAGACGATTCTTCCGACGTGCCCGCCTCCGCGCCCATGCTCTTCGGCGTGAAGGGGGATACGGCGCAGATCGCGCCCATCATGACCGTGGAAGGAGACCCGACCGACCCCGCCGTCAAGGAGCAGTGGGTCAAGGCCAAGCTCTTCTATTCCGTCAAAAACGGCAACGAGTCGTTTGAAGTCCGCGATAACGCCACGGCGGACACCGCCTACATCTCCTACCTCACGCGCACCACGCCGACGAGCTTTACCAAGGGCGTCGCCGTGAAGGTGGATAATACGCAAGGCACCACCCTCAAAGTGCTCGAGATCAAGGAAGGGGGCTCCGGCGTCAAGCTCAGCGGCGGAGAGGGCTATGGCTGGCTTCTGACCAAATCCACCTCGAATAGCCTCGCCGCCTATCTCTCCTCGCTCTCCGAGGGGGACACCGTCTCCTTCACCGTGAGCTCGCCCGACGGCGCGTGGAACGGCTTCGATACCATCCTCGGCTGCAGACAGGCCTTGGTTTTAGACGGCGCGGTGGCCTCTACCGTCACCCTTGAAAATACCAACGGCGCGCAAAACCGCGATATTCCCCGTACGGCGGTCGGCCTCAAACCCGACGGCACCGTCGTCCTCTTTGCCGTCGAGTCGCTCTGGTACGGCGCGAGCAAGACGGCGGATGTCCGCGTCGATACCGATCCCCACGGCCTCAACCTTCCCGAACTCGCGGAATTCGTCTACTACTACGGCTGCGACGTGGCCGCCAACTTCGACGGAGGCGGGTCCACCCAGCTCACCGTCCGCGGAGTGGGGGAGGAGACCCCCCGCGTCCTCGTCCGCTCGAGCGACTTCGGCATTGCCGACGTCACCAAGACCCGCGTCGTCATGAACGGCTTCCTCATCACTTCCAAGAAGGCGTGAGGCTTCGGCTGCGCGCCACAAAGCATGCGATACCCTCGGTGACGGGGGTATCCTTTCGATAAAAATCAAACGCGCCGGGGCCTGTCATCCGGCGAAGGATGAAAGGTATGATGAAACTTTGTCTCAATGCAACCGAAGAGATCCGCTCCGCCGCGGCGGAACTTGCGGAGTGCGGCATCGAGCTTTCGGAAGAGGGGCTGCCCGTCACCGTAAGGCGGGGGCCCGCGCTGCGCATCTCCCTCGGGGAGGTGGCCACCGTCTCCTATGTGAAGAAGTCGCAGATCTTCTATGCGCTCAAGCTCATCGCAGACGGCGAAGCCGCGGAGGGGGAGATCCGCCCCGCCTTCGAAAATCTCACCTATATGGCGGACTGCTCGCGCAACGCCGTACCCAAAGTGGAGACCTTCGAGCGGCTCGTGCGCTATCTCGCCGTCATGGGATACGATTCCCTCGGGCTCTACATGGAGGACGTCCTGCCCATCGAGGGGTATCCCTACTTCGGGTATCTGCGCACGCCCTATTCGGAAGCCGACCTTCGGCGGCTCGACGCGTATTGCCAAAAATTCGGCATCGAGCTCGTGCCCTATATCCAGACGCTCGCGCATTTCAACACGCTCACCCGCCACTATGCGATGGGGCACCTCTTCGATACGGGCGACATTCTGCTCGTCGGGGAGGAGGAGACCTATCGCTTCCTCGAGAGCATCATCGCCGCGTGCGCCAAGTGTTTTTCCACGCGCAATCTCAATATCGGCATGGACGAGGCCTATATGCTCGGCCGCGGCCGCTATCAGGACTTGCACGGATCGCGCCCCCGCTTCGATATCATGACGGAGCACCTCATGCGCGTGCTTTCCATCTGCAAAAAATACGGGTTCGAGCGGCCCATGATGTGGTCGGATATGTTCTTCTCGCAGACCATGCAGGCGCAATACGGCGAAAAACTTCCCCCCGAGGTCGCGTCGAAGATCCCCAAGGGCGTGGAGCTCATCTATTGGGACTACGGCACGACTTCCGAGGAGGTCTACCTCCAAAATCTTCGCCGCCACGCCATGATCGGCAATCCCGTAGGCTTTGCCGGCGGGGCGTGCAAGTGGCACGGCTACACCCCCGAGAACGGAGATTCCCTCCGCACCTGCCGGGCCTCGATCGCGGCCTGTATCGAGGAGGGGATCCCCCGCTACATCGTCACGGGATGGGGGGATAACGGCGGCGAGTGCTCGCATTTTGCCGTACTTCCGACGCTGCTCTACTGCGCGCGCCGCAATTACGGCGCGGACGAAGCCGGCATGGAGGAGGCAATGCGCTCGCTCACGGGGCTCACGCTCTCGGAATTTCTCACCATCGACCTGTGCAACCGCACGACGGACAGCGGCGGGATAGAGGGGCGCAACACGGCCAACAAATATCTGCTCTTCAACGACGTCCTCCTGGGGACGCTCGATTCCACGGTGCCGGAGGGCGTAAGCGCGCGCTATCGCCGCCATGCCGTCCGCCTTGCCCAAACGGTGCGGCGCGGGGGACAATTTTCCTATCTCTTCAAGACGCAACACGCCTTGGCGCAAGTCCTCACCCTCAAGGCCGACCTCGGGATAAGGCTGCGGGCCGCCTATCGGGCGAAGGACAAAGGTGCGCTTTGGGCGATCCAGCGGGATCTGCGCCTTCTTCCGCACCTCACGGAGGAATTTCTCGAGACCTTCCGGGAGCAGTGGGAGCGAGAAAATACGTACGGCGGGTTCGACGTGCAGGAGATCCGCATCGGCGCGCTCAAAGAGCGGCTGTATTCGGCGGCGCGCAAACTCGGGGACTTCCTCGCGGGTAAGACGGACCGCATCCCCGAGCTCGAAGAGCGGCTCCTCGACCACTTGGGCGGGGGAGAAGTCTTTGAGCCCGATCCCGATCAATGCGAATGGCGGTGGCGCAGAATGACCTCCGTCAACGTCAACGACTAAATTTCAAAAACCAAGCAAAGGAGAATTCTCATGATCGCAAAATATCGTTTCGGCCACCCGTTCCCCACAGACGCCGTCGTGCAAGAGCTTCCGCTCTCCGCGGGCGCACCCGCCTGTTTTACCGTTACCGAAGAGGAGGACGGGACGCATTTCCGCTACGCGCTCGACAAGGAGGACTGCGTGTTCGGGCTCGGAGAACAGGCGCGCGGCATCAACAAGCGCGGCTGGATCTATGAAAATTACAACGCCGACGACCCCAATATCAACGAGGCGCGGCAATCGCTCTATGGCTCGCACAACTTCCTCCTCATCGCCGGGGAAAAGCCGTTTGGCGTGTTCTTCGACAGCGCCGATCGGGTGCTCTTCGATATCGGCTACACCGATCCCGACGAGCTCGTCGTCGTCGCGAAGAATGTAGACGTCTACCTCGTGGAAGGGGAGAGCGCCCTTGCCGTCGTCCACGCGTTCCGCACCCTCATCGGGCAGAGCTATATCCCGCCCAAGTGGGCGTTCGGCTACGGACAGTCCCGCTGGGGCTATATGGACGAGGGCGATATCCGCGCCGTGTTTGAGGGCTTCCGTGATAACGACCTCCCGCTCGACGCGATCTACATGGATATCGACTACATGCTCGACTACAAGGATTTTTCCGTCCATCCCGCGCGCTTCCCCGACCTCGGAAAGCTCGCTTCGGACCTCAAGGCCGAGGGCGTCTATCTCGTTCCCATCATCGACGCCGCCGTCAAGGTGCAGGAGGGGTATTCCGTCTATGAAGAGGGCCTCGCAAACGGCTATTTCTGCACGGACAGCGAGGGGATACCCTACGTCGTGGCAGTCTGGCCGGGCGAGAGCATGCTTCCCGACGTCTTGAATCCCGCCGCGCGGCTGTGGTTCGGTTCGCAGTATAAGGCGCTTTTGGACCAAGGCATCGAGGGATTCTGGAACGATATGAACGAGCCGGCCATCTTCTACAGCAAGGGCCGCCTCGCCGCTGCGATCGATTATGTCGTCTCCGTCAAGGGGCAGAATCTCGATACCCACGCCTTCAATAAGGTCTCCTACGCCATCAATTCGTTGCACAACAGCCCCGAGGACTACGCCGCTCTGCACCACAATGTGGAGGGGAAACGCGTCTGCCATGCCGAGGTGCACAACCTCTACGGTTACAACATGACGCGCGGCGCGGCGGAGTATTTTGCCGAGTACGCGCCCGATCGGCGGTATTTGCTCTTCTCGCGGGCCTCCTATATCGGCGCGCACCGCTACGGCGGCATCTGGACGGGCGACAACTCCTCGTGGTGGAGTCATCTCCGCCACAACATCGCGCAGATGCCCGGCATGGACATGTGCGGATTCCTCTTTGCGGGGGCCGACATCGGCGGCCACTGCTACAACACGACGGAGGACCTTCTGCTCCGCTGGCTCGCTTTCGGCGTCTTTACGCCCCTCATGCGCAACCACACCACCAACGGATCGCGCGATCAGGAGCCGTACCGCTTCAAGGACATCGCGGCCTTCCGCAGCATTCTTTCGGCGCGCTATGCGCTGCTGCCGTACCTCTACAGCGAATATGTGAAGTGCGCCCTCCGCGGCGAGATGCTCTTCAAGCCGCTCTGCTTCGAGTATCCCGAGGACAGACGTGCCCGCACGGTGGAGGACCAGCTCTTCGTCGGCGGGAGCCTCATGATCGCGCCCGTGTGCGATCAGAACGCCGCGGGGAGATACGTCTACCTGCCCGCACGCATGAAACTCGTCCGCATGAAGAATGGGCGGCCTTGCAGTACCAAGGTCCTCGAGAAGGGGGATTACTATATCCCCGTCGCGCTCGACGAGATCGTGTTCTTCGTCCGCGAGGGGACGGTCGTGCCGCTCGCAAAGCCGGCGAAAAACGCCTCCTCCGTCGATTTCACGCGCCTTCATTGGCTCAAATTCATCGCCGCGCCCACGGCGTATGAACTCGCGCTCGACGACGGGTTCACAAAGTCCGGCATCGAGAAGGGGCTCACCGCCGTGACGGTAGAGCCGTAACGCACAGCTTGTATTCTCCCGGCCCGCCGCAAGGCGGGCTTTTTCGCGTGCCGCCGAGCGGAAAAAAAGGATAAATTTTTGAAAAAAAATGACATGGAATTCTAAAAATTTTTTTCGAATCGTAAGAATTGAGGGGGAAAATCTGAAGATAAGGATTAGAAAGTGAACGATCAAAAATAATTTTTGGGAAAAATAATAAAAATTTTTTTCATATTGTATTGACAAAATCTCAAAACGGCGTTAAAATGGAAGTATGAAATCGTCCTCAGAATCGGATGAAGGATGAATAGGAGGAAATTATGAAGAAATTTGTAGCTCTTGTGCTCGGATCGGCCATGGCCTTTTCGACCGTATTGGGGCTGGCAGCTTGCGGAGGGCCCGATAAGCCCAACAACCCGACGCCACCTCACACGCAGCACGTCGACGCCAATAACGACGGCCTTTGCGATGAATGCGGTCAGTCTCTCGGCCCGATCGAGACAGGCGACACCCGCCACGACGGCATCGAAGATCCCCGCGAAGCCGACGCCTATACGGTCTACGGTCTCGACGGAACGCAGGTCGGCGTGTATTCCAATCTTGCCGCGGCGATCAGAGCGGCCGTGGATAACGACCTCGACGCGTTTGAAGCGGAGGACGCCGTAAAGGGTGCGCTCGGTTCTTACGTTACGAAGAAGGGAAGCGATACCAAAGTTTTCCAAAACAGAAAATCGGGCGCGGACACGTTCTACTACTACAAAGACAACGCATGGATGGGCTTCGAGGACTATGCGACGGGCATCCCCAATATCCGCCTCAACGCCAGCGACTGGACGGTCTACGGCATCAAAGACGGCTTGGTAGCCAACACGTCGGTGCAGGCCTACGACGCATACGACGGGCTTGGCCAGAAGGTCGCCGCCTCCACGCTCGACGTCGGTTCGACGCGCGGTTGGGAAGTCGATCTCGAATACGACGCCTCCATCAAGTGCACTCCCGTCCGTGAAGCGGGCGCCGTCGGAAGCAAGTACACCGTCGATCTCACCGGGGTCAAGGTGACGCCTCCCTACAAGGGCGTGAAGGATAAGACCTTCGCCTACATGGGCTTCCTCATCGGTTCGGGCAGCTATACCGACGATTTCGGCCTCGCGTGCGACACCGCGACGGGCGTGTGGTACCAGTATCGCATGCACAATCCCATCAACACCGCCTCCCTCACGGCCGAGTTCAATATCGGAGAGCCCATCATGACCTCCACTTGGCACGAAGAGGGCTACTTCACTCCCGACTTCGACGCGCTTACCTTCTATATCATGGAAGAGAAGTTCGAGGATGACGAGGGCGAAGAGTATTGGGCGGACCACTACACGATCTACAAGGGCGAAGAAGCGGGCAAACCGGAGGACGCGATCTTCGAGCTCGTGTACGATGATTCCGTGATCAACGAATCCAATCCCGGCTCCGCGTTCGACGAGCTCAACGGCTTCTTCTTCTCCGCCGGCCTCTATATCTACAACGACGGCGAAGTGTTCGGCAGCACGATCGGCGCGCGCGACTACACCAACGGTTCCAAGTTTGAGAATCTCGTGATCTCTTCGAGCGAAGTCTACATCGCAGAAGAGGGCGAGGACGTCTTTGAGAATTACTCCAAGTCCTCGGCCATCGATCCCGAGCTCGCCGGTTGGAACGATACCCGCACGGCGACATTCGACGGCAACGTCGGCAAGGGCTTCTATAACTACACCCTTGTGCAGGGCACGCCGTACGTCAACTATGTGAGCGCCAACAGCGACGGATATGAGCAGTTCACCTTCAGCTATGCCGGACCGGCCGTGAATGAAAACCCGCTCGGCGGCGAGCTCAAAGAGGTGCAGGATCAGATCGATTCCCTCAAGGCCATCACCCCGGAGACGGCTTACGGCTTCACCGATACCATCAATGCGGTCGGCACGCTGTATGCGAAAGGGGAGATCGACGCCAGCCAGCTCAACGGCTACGTCTATGCGGCCGTGAATTGGCAGCCCTATCTCGACGCGCTCAAAGTCTACAACAGCGCGGCGAAACTCTCCGATGAAGGGCAGGCGATCGTCGACGCGCTGGATGGGCTCTCCAACCTCGATCTCAACGAGTGGAAGGGCTACAAAGCAACGGGCGCAGAGAAGAAGGGTTATATCTTCAGCGAGACCATGGACGTGTTCGGGGAACTCTATGCGAAGTATTGGAAACTTCCCGAATCCGATCAGAGCGGCATTGAGCAGCTCGGCGGGGAAATTTGGGCCCGTTGGGTCAAACTCTATGAGGACCTCTCCGCGATCGAATACGGCACATTCGGTAGCCGCACGTTCACCGTTGCCACCGTTAATCAAACGGCGACGGAGACGCTCACGGGCAGAGAACTTGTCGCTTCTCTCTTTGATACGGCCGCGAAGTTGGCGTTCCCTTGCCAATTCCAGAACGCAGAAAAAACCGGCCCCTTGCACCCCGACGAAGTGAATAGATTCTTCTTTGCCGGCACGACGGAGGGCGTGAACTATTCCTTCCGCGTGCTCTATATCCGTGAACTTCTCAAGGAAAACGACGTAGAGCTCACCTATCTTGAAGATTACGTGAAGTTGCTTTCCGGCTCCGATTCCGAGAATCAATTTAGCGGCGCGGGCTTTGTGCACGATTGGGAAGGGTATCTCTATCCCATGTTCCGTCAGGTGGCACGGATCGAGAACGGCGAATGCACCTATCTCGACGCGGAGCTTGCCAAAGTCGTGAATAGCACCAAGCAATTCGATTTCATGGAACCCGGCTTCAATTGGAATCTCGATACCAATAAGTCCGGTAGCATGGGCGGCGTCGGAGAAGCAAATTGGGGCACCTACTTCGGCTTCAGCTTCAACGGCAGAACCATGAAAGAGTTGATGGATGCTACCGTCCTCAAACTCGTCAAAGCGGCGGTGCCGAACGTCGGAATTTCCGAAAACGGCCTTTCCGTCACGCAGGACGTCACCGCATTGGATAAGGCTCCCGAGGCCATGACGCAGGAAGCGACGCAGTTCGTGACGGACTTCTCCGCGCTCGAACTCGACGATCTCTATGAACTCAGCGCATGGAAGGGCTTTGTCCCCGCAGGCGAAGAGACCGAAGGCTACGTCTATCCCACGCTCGATGAAGTGATTGGCGAACGCTATGAGGCTTGGGTGGAATTCAGCGCAAACGATAAGTTGCTCATCAAAGCCGCGCTGGAAGATACCTATTTCGAGGATTACCTCGATCTCTATGAAGCCATCTTCCTGCTCTCGAACGATGAGACGCAGTTCGACGTAGTCGAAATCGACCGCTCGATCGCACGCACCGCTCACGATACCTCGATGATCGGAAAGACGTTTACGAAGATGAGCAAGAGAGAGATCCTCGCGCAATTCATCGACGGCGTGTTCTTCATCAACAGAGAGCCCAAGTCGGATCAGTGGACGGGCCACGTCAGCACGCAGGGCTATCTCTGCTGCGATGACTACTTCTGCATGCAGAATACCTTCTACACGCTCTACATCGAAAAGCAGCTTCGGGCCGCGGGCGTCAACCTCATCTACATCGATCGGATCATGGAGGCCCTTGCCAACGACGGTCCCACCGACGCCAACAATGCAATTCCCGATCTTGCCAACGGTGCGCGCGTGATGCTCGACTTCGAGTATCTCTACAACGTCGGCAAACAGCTCGGCCGGATCGCACGCTATGAATGCACCTATCTCGACAACGAGCTCGCTTACGTCATCAATAATTACATGATCTCCAACGAGGACGGGAAGGGCAATTGGGGTTCCCAGCACACCTTCCACAACGGCACCCTCTGCTTCGGTTACTATGCGGCGGGCATGTTCTCCGGCGCAGGGTACGACTTCCCGATGTTCCTTCTCTTCGATAAGGATCTCTATGAAGTCAATCCCAAGATGAATTGGGCGACGGCCATGAAGCCCCTCATCGACATCATCACACGCGACGTAGGCGCAAGCATCCTTCAGGAGCCCACGGCACGCTTCCAAGAAAGACCTGTTCAGCAGGCTATGCTTGTAAAGGCTGCGGTGCATGCAGTGGTCGCGCCTCTTGTAACGGCAGAAACATTCGTCGGGGCGTTCAATAAGCTCGCGCTCACCGATATCACCGACATCACCGCATGGAAGGGCGGTTCGAGCTCCGCGGAGCACACCGTCGGCTATGTGCAGTACGAAGTCGGACAGTTCGGCACCGTCTATCCCATGTATCGTTCGCTCAGCACGGAAGAAGTTGCCAAGGCAAAGGCGCAGATCCCTACGCTTGAAAAGTGGGTCACGCTCTATGAACAGTATACTGCGCTCCTGAACGATCCCGAAATCGTGGAGATCGTGCACGTCAACTTTGTTGATAAAGTCAAGGTTCAGAAGTGGCAGGTCGCCAATGCCTTCTTCAACACGCTCTTTGCGGAGTTTGATGGAGAGGCCGCACACGGCGATAAGAACGGCACCTCGAAGGAGGATTGGCTCTACGGGTATCTCTGCGTAGAGCACGACGGGACAGAAGAGAGTCCTACCCATCTCTTCAATTCCATTCGTGCGCTCTACTGCTACTATTGGCTTCAGGACAACAATCTCCCGCTCGACTTCGCGAAGGATATGCTCGACCTCGCTTGCAATTTTGAGAAATCGCGTCCGAGCAAGTACATCGGGATCACCGAGACCGCCGGTCTTGTGAAGGATTGGGAGTATCTCCGCGCCGTCGGCGGACAGATCGCCCGCATTATCAATGGCGATTGCACCTACCTCGATGAGGAGCTTGCAGACGTTGTCAATACGTACATGGTCGCAAGAGGCACGGAAGATAAGAAAGACGAAGGCGCCGGCTACTACGGCTGCTATGAGAGCTTCCATAACATGTCCTTCAGCAATTGCTATCGCAAATTCGGTGGGGACATCATGAAGGACACCCAGAAAGCCAAAGATTGGAAGTACTACCTCAACGAGACGCTCGGAAAAGCGCAGATGACGTGGGCAGATCTCTTGAAAACCTACCTCATCCCGATCCTTGAAGAGGCCGAGGGCACCGGTATCATGGTTCCTCCGCGCGATTTCCCGAACGCTACCGGCATGGTCGTTGCGCACGAAGTGACCGCACAGGAAGCACCGCAAAAATAATGGTTGCTTTCTCATAACTCCTTGAATCCCAACCGTCTCCCCGCTTCGGCGGGGGAGACGGGCGGGAACGTCACAAATTTTTTCCTCCACCTCGCCCCGCTCTCGCCCTGCGAGAGTGGGGTCGGAGGGAAATTTCGCTCAGTTGCACGCTTTGCGGAGAACAAAGGGGCTCCCGGGGCATGCGGGGCCGCGAAAGGTTCCGCGTAGGATATTTTTCAATTCGCAAATCATCTGATTTTATCAGTTCAGCATAAGGAGGAATCATCATGAAAAAGTTTGTAAGCCTTGCCGTTGCCGCGGTCATGCTTGCCACCGCCTGCGCATCGCTTGCCGCCTGCGGGCAGATCTATGAGGCGGGGGAGGACCTCATCGATTGGGACGTCGATCTCTCCCAGCCCATCAAATTGCGGGGGTATTTCCCCGAAACGGCTCTGCCGAAATTCGGGGAAGACGATACCGCCAAGATCATCGAGCGCGAGACGGGGTACGTCGTCGAATACTCCGAGCAGAAGGGCTCCAATATGGAAGGGCAGGTGAGCAACATCCTGCAAAATCCCAACGACACAAAGAATCATTATAATTTCCTGAAGCTCAACGACGGCTGCTACACGCCCTATCTCGAAAATGAGATCTTCCTCGATCTCACCCGTCTGCTCAAAGAGACGCCCGAGGGCAAGGTGCTCTATCAGCTCGTCGATATGATGGACAACGGTTGGGAATCCGTGATCTACACCGATTCCGAGGGCGAGGAGCACATCTATGCCATTCCCGACTTCGGTTATGTGCACATGACGGATTCCGCGCTCGTGTGGAACATGGGGCACCTCAAGTTGATCGGCTTTGAGGAGGAGTTCGGCCACGAACTTCCCGAGACGCTCAGCGAGGCCACTTGGGCCTTCCGGCATTTGCAGGAGCAGTTCAAGAACGTCAGCGGCTATCACGCGCTCGGCGTCCCCGGCGCCGCGTCTGCCGAAGTAAACCCGATCGCCGGGTGCTTCGAAGTTCCCTATAACTTCTATGTCGATGAGGATGGGAAGATTCAGATCAAGAATAAGAGCCAAAACATGTATGACTACGCCGAGTACATGAACATGCTCTACCGCGAGGGCATTCTTTCGTCAAGTTGGAACAGCTCAAGCGATATCCTGGTGGCGCAGAACTTCGGCAATCAGCTGCACTCCTGCGCGTATATGACCTATTGGAGACTCACGTCGTTCGTCAACACCGTCAAAGATCTCAAGAAGGTGGCCGCGACTTATCGCGAGGCATACGGCCTTCCCGCGGATTCCACGTGGAACACCGTAAACAATATCCACGATACCGTGATCCGCTGGACCAACCGCCTGAGAGGGGACTCCTTCACGTTCGAAACGGCAGACAAGAGAGAGGTCTCCTGCAAGGAGCAGACCACTTCCAAACTCCCCGGCAATGCGGGCGGCGTCTCCTACTATACGGTCATCCCCGCCTTCATGGCCAAGGACGCGCGCTACGTCATCGACTATCTCGCCAAGAAGATGGAGGCCTTTGCGGATTTCTTCGGCGGAAACGGAATCCTCTTGGAGGATCAGGCGCAGTATAACGGAAAGTTCCCGGCGGATACGCACTGGTATGAGATCGAGACGCCCGAAGGCGCTCCCGCGCCCGAGGACTATCCCGCCGACGATCTTCCCTATGAGGAGCGCGAGCGGCTCGACGCGGAATACACCGCGCACGAGGACTTCAAGCAGAATATCTGCTTTGTCCGCCCGATGAAGTATTCCTATGTCGATACCCGCCTCAAGGCCAACGGCGGCCACAGCGAAAACGGCGAGGAATTCGTCGTCACAGTCGACGAACCCGGCCGCTGGATCAAGCTGACCGACCGCTATAAGGAATACATCGCGGAGAATTCGCAGTACTGCACGGGCACGCAGGCCATCGCGGCGCGCACTTATTGCCACTTGCACGAGATCGGCTTCAACGCGTGGTACTACTGCAACTACTTCACCGATGAGGAGAGCTGGATCCCCAATCCGCTCGCCATGGCTCCCGCGTTCCAGCTCTGGGCGCCCATCAACATCGACTCCCGCTCGCACTTCCTCACCGGGCTCGAGAGCGCGATCTCTGCCGACTATTCCAAGAATAAGACGCCGAAATCCATCCTCGACGACTTCTACAAGCAGGCGATCGAGAAGGAATATCCGAAGAACAACATGATCTACCATTATTGGTCGGATGAAATTTCCGAAGAGATGACGGCTTGGTACAACTCCCACAACGCGCAGGCCTGACCCGGGAATAAGTGTGAGGTAACGATGAATCACGATAGAAATTATATGAGCGCGACCCCCGTCGCGGAAGCGGCGGGGGAGGGCGCTCCCCTGTATGCGGGTGGATTGGAGGAGACCCTCTCCCAACCTCAGACACCCTATGATCCGCACCCCGGATTTTGGAAGGACCAGTGGAAACGCATCAAGAAGCACCGCAATCTCCTTGTGTTCCTGCTTCCGGCCATGCTTGTTTCGCTGGTATTTTCTTATATCCCCATGTTCGGCATTCTGTTTGCCTTCAAGGATCCCACACAGTTCGATCTCGCCAAGGCAGACGTCATGTGGAATCTCACGCACGGCGGCTGGACCTTCAACAACTTCGTCTCCATCTTCTACGACGCATCGTTCATCAAGGCCGTCGGAAACACGTTGCTCATCAACGTCATCCGCCTCGTGCTGTGCTTCCCGCTCTCCATCATCATCGCCGTACAGCTCTCCGAGCTCAAAAGTCAGAGCCTCGCGAAGGTCATTTTGATCGTCATCAGCATTCCCAACTTCCTCTCGTGGGCCATCGTCATCGGTATCTGGCGCGGATTCCTCGACCCCGATATCGGCCTCTTGGGCCGCGTGACGGGGCACATCATGGCGCAGGACGTGTGGTTTAAGCCCCTCCTCGTGTTCTTCTCGGCTTGGAAAAACGCCGGATGGGGGTGCATTCTCTACTACTCCGCCATCATGGCGATCGACAAGACCTACTATGAATCGGCCACGCTCGAGGGCGCAAACAGGCTGCAAAAGATGTGGTATCTCACCATTCCCTCCATCCTCCCGACCATCGCCTTAACGCTCGTCCTCAATATCTCGGGCATGATGGCGACGGGCTTCGAGCTCGTCTACACGATGATGCAGGTCAACCGCGGGACGTTTACTTCCTCGCAGATCGTGCTCGATACCTACATCTATCAGATCTCCGTGCTCAACCGTGAAAACGTTCCCTTTGCGACGGCGCTCGGCGTCTTTAACGGCCTCATCGGCCTCTTCCTCATGGTCGGCGGCAACTATTTGACGTCCAAGACCTTGAAGCGCGGACTTTGGTAAGGAGGGCGGTATCATGAAACAAGGCATTTATCGCTTTTTCGGAAACTATGCGCTCCGGCATTTCAAGTATTGGGCAAAGAACTCCGCGCCCGTATTCAAAGGCGCGCTCTCCAAGACGCTCACGGCGCTCGGATGCCTCACGATCGGCTTGGCGATCAGCCTCCTTTTGATCTTCTACTCGCTGTGGTGGCTCGGCGTCGCCTTTTTGGCCCTCGTGCTTCTCGTCGCCGTCTCCAACATCGTCTCCTTCCACAGCTATTGCTACCTCAATGCGTGGGAGCTCGGCGGAGAGGGGAAGCCCCTCGATGAGATCCTGGCCATCGCGCGCGGCCGCTTCGGTGAGGCGGAGGCCAAGCGCCTTGCCACTTCCGACCGCATGATGAGCAAGCGCCGCCATTCCGGCCGCCATCCCAATAAGATCCGCGAGAGCAGCGTCGATATCATTCTCAACGTCATCAATCTCACGGCGCTCTTTGCGGGGATCGTGATCATCTGCTTTCCGCTCCTCAACTACTTCTCGCTCGCCTTCAACGACGGCGCATTCAACACGCAAGTCGTGTTGTTCCCCGTCCAGCCCACGCTTGCGGCGCTCAAATACGTCCTCATCACGACGGGCGCGGCGGAATTCTGGCAGGCCTTTGCCAACTCCACCATCATCACGGCGACGGTCACGATCGCTTCCAACCTCATGATGGCGCTCGCCGCCTACTCGCTCTCCAAGCGGGATTTCCCGTTCCGCGGCGGGATTTTGATGTATTTCGTCATCACGATGCTGTTCTCCTCGGGTATCGTGCCCATCTACCTCATGATGAGCATGCTCGGGCTACTCAACAACATCCTGTCCGTCATCCTCATCTCCCTCAGCAACGTCGCCAACATGCTCTACTTCAAGACCTTCTTCGAGGGAATTTCGGTGGATATCGAGGAGGCGGCGAAACTCGATGGGGCGAGCGATCTGCAGCTCTTCTTCCTCATCGTGATCCCCATGTCGCTTCCCATCATCGGGACGTGTTGCTTCTTCACCATCGTGGGCACTTGGAATAGCTACGGCTCAGCCATGCTCTTCATCGACCCGGGCGCAACCAAGGCGCAGCCGCTCGCGTATTATCTCTACATCATGTTGCAGAGCTCGACCATCAACCGCCTCGATCCCTGGCTTCAGACCAATGCGCAGAACGTGGAGGCCGCGGCGATGCTCGCGAGCATTATCCCCATCATCCTCATGTATCCCTATGTTGTGAAATACATCAAGGGCGGGCTCCAGCTCGGCTCCGTGAAGGGATGATATGAAGATCGTACTCGTTCCGCTCGACGAACGCCCCTGCAACTATCAATTTCCGTGTCTCATGCCCAAGGCGGATCACACGCTCATCGTGCCGCCCATGGCGCTCATGGGGCTGAAAAAACGCCCCGCCGACGCCGAAAAACTCGCGGAGTGGCTGTATGCGGCCGCCGCGGACGCGGACGCGTGCATTCTCTCGATGGATACCCTCATCTATGGCGGGCTGATCCCCTCGAGATTGCATCACATCGACCGCGAGACGCTGTTTGCGCGCGCCGACATCCTCAAAGAGCTCAAAGCGCGCTACCCCGCGTGCAAGCTCTATGCCTTTCAAACGGTCATGCGGTGCCCGCGGTTTTCCAACGGCGACGAGGAACCCGATTACTATTGGGACTGCGGCGCGGAGATCCATCTCTATGGAAAATATCTCCACCGCGAGTCGCTCGGCCTCTTGACCGAAGAGGAAGCGGCAGACTTCGAACGCGTGAAGGCGGCCGTTGCAAAGGAGGCGCTCGAAGATTACACCGCGCGGCGTGAGATCAACCTCGAAGTGCTCTTTCACACGTTGGAGCTCGTTTCGGCGGGCTTTGCGGACGGATTCCTCGTCCCGCAGGACGACAGCGCGCCCTATGGATTTACGTCGCTCGACCGCACGCGGGTCAAACGGTTTTTGAAAGAGCGGGGGATGCAGCTCAGCGTCCCCGTCTATCCCGCGGCGGACGACGTGGGGATGTCCCTCCTCGCGCGGGCCATCCTCGAAAAGCGGGGGATCCGCCCCAAAGTCTACGTCTATTACGCCGCCACGAACGGGCCGTTCGTCGTTCCCTCCTTTGAGGACCGCACCATCGACGCGACCATCAAAAATCAGATTCTCGCGGCGGGCGCGCGAAGGGTATACAGCCTTGCGGAGTGCGACATCGTGCTCGCCGTGAATATCGGCGCGGAGATGCTCTATCTTCCCAAGGAGGAGGCGCGCAGTATCCCGTACGACGTGGAGAGAAGCCTCCCCGAATATCTCGACTTTTTGAAATATGCGCTCGGGGAGGGGAAGATCGTGGCCGTGGCCGACGTCGCAGACCCTACAGGGAGCGATCTCGAGCTCGTGGAACTGCTGCGCGACGAGGACCTTCTTCTGAGGGTCCATGCCTATGCGGGCTGGAATACCTCGTCCAACACCCTCGGAACGGTGCTCTGCGAGAGCCTTCTATACTTCGTGGGGCGCGACGAGCGGGGCAATCGCGACTTCCTGCTTCACCGCTATTACGACGACGTGGGCTACTGTTCGCATACCCGCTACTTCATCGATACGGTGCCCGTCCCGAAATACGGGCTCACCGTGTTCGAGCTCGACGGCGTGCGCGGAAAGTGCGTGGAGGAGGGGAGGATGGAGCTTCTCTCCTACATGCAAGAGACCTATCCCATGCTCGCCGCGCTCGTGGAGGATGTGGAGATGTGGTCGCCGTGGAACCGCACGTTTGAAATGGGATTTTCCCTCAAGACCAAAGACGGAATTGCCGAAAAATAAGGAGATCTCTATGAAACTCAAATTTCTACTGCCGATCGCGGCGTTTGTCGCCGCTGCGGCGCTTACAGTATCCGCCTGCACGGGCGACGGGGGCGGGAAAAAGCCCTCGCTCGTGCTCGATCAAACGGAGCTCGCCCTCACCGTGGGGCAGACGGCCACCCTTCACCTCACGGAACCTGCGCCCGCGGTCTCTTCGCTCAGCGCCGAGGGGAGCGATCTCATGACGGAGTACGTCTGGACGAGTTCGGCGCCGGAGATCGCGTCGATCGAAGCGACCGGAACGGAAGCCGCCGTTACGGCCGTGGCCGCGGGCAACGCGACGATCACCGTGAAATACGGCGAAACGATCTTGGGAACGTGCGCCGTCACTATCTCGGAGCCCTTCGAGCCCTTCCTCTATAGCGTGCCCGAGGGCAAGCTCGTGGTGAGAAAGGGGGCCGTCGTCTCCGTGCGCGCCGATGTCGCCGACGACGTCGCGGAGCAGTGCGTCTGGGAGACGTCGGACGCCTCCGTCGCCACGGTGGAGGAGCAAGGTAAGATCGCCATGGTGACGGCCGTCAGCCGCGGAGAATGCACCATCACCGTCCGGCTCGGGGATCAAAGCGCAAGTTTCACCTTCATCGTGGGAATCACGGGGTAAGGATCGGAGGTCATCATGAAAAAAAGAGTCATTCTCGCATCTGCGCTTTCCGCGCTCCTTCTGAGCACGGCCATCCTGCCGCACATTTCGGCAGGAGCTGCTCCCGCAACCTATTCCGATTATGTCAACGTCTCCGAGAACGTCGCGGAGGGAAAGGGGCTCTTCATCGAGCCGACGCTCGTGTTGGAGGCGACCTCCTTCGAGGGCATCACTTCGGCGGCGAAGGGGAAGCAAAAGCCCGCTTCCGTCATCATCACCCCCGACGAAGAGATGAACGTCACGCTCGGCGGGGAGAAAAAGTCCTTAAAGGAGACCTTCGATAGTTACATCAAGGGCAAACTCATTCCCATCGTGCGGCTGAACGCCGCCACGGTCTCGCCCTTTGTCGCATGGCTGAAAAATACCTATACGATCGCGGACATGATGGCCGTCTCGAGCGACATCACCGTCCTCGAACAGCTGTATGCGGATGAGACGGCCTATCTCGTCAACACCGTGTATGACCTCACGGACGTCACGATCGGCGCGGGCCGCTACGACGAATGGGACCACATCGGCGCGGCCAACAAGGCGGGCTGCAACATCCTCCTCTACGACGGCGGACAGCAAAATCTTCCCGTTGCGGCCGAGTATGTCGAGGCGATGGCGAAGGTCTGCTGGGCTACCGTCGAGGACAAGGAATCGGCCGTAAACGCGATGGCGGCCGGATGCTACGGCGTCGTCTGCAATGAAGTTACGCCGATGACGGACGCGCTCAAAGTGTTTGAAAAGAGCGGGTTTGCGCGGGCGCAATACATCGCGGCGCACCGTGGGATCACGGCGTATTGCAACGAGCAGTCCAAGACGGCCATTGCCGCCACCGCAAACGAAGGCGCGACGCATATCGAGCTCGACTTGCAGATCACGAGCGATCAAGAGATCTTCATCTGCCATAATTCCAACACAAGCCCGACGGCAAAGAACGATATCAACGCCTATTTCTCGCTGGCGAAGGCGGCAGACATCAAGCGGATGCACCTGAGCGACTATTCGGGGAAGTATGCGGATACCTTCCCGACGCTCGACGAGGCCATTAGGATCTTGCTCAAGACGGACGTCATCTTCATCTTCGAGCTCAAATTCGACGCGGCCTCTTCGCTCGCGGGCGACGCCGATAAACTCGACGCCATCGGGACGATGAAGAAGATCATCGAGAAGTATCCCGAGATGAAGGGCCGCTGGATCGCCATCACCTTCTATTCGCTCTATGCCGAACGGATGCGCGAAGTGTGCCCCGAGATCCCCGTCGGGTTCCTCGGCTCGGCCACTTCCGCAAAGTACAACGAGAAAGTGGGATATCCGCAGTTTTGGGGCGGGAACTACGTCACGCGTGGCGATCTTGCGGGGTGCATGAAGAAGATCTGCCGCAAATTCAACGTCTCCCTCGACGAGATGACGTATGACAACGCAAACAATACCATGGATCCGACGACCAACAGACTTGCGCCGAGCTGGCTCGCACGCGGGTATGCGCAGAACACATGGACCTTCGAGGATCCCCGTCACTTCGGCATCAAGTGCAACATCGCCACGACCAACGCCGCCGAGGACTGCGCGCTCCTCGTAAAGACGATCGGGACCCCCGAGAGCCTGACGGAGGCCGCGCTCGCGTCGGGGAAGGTAACGCTTCCCTGCAAGACGTACAATGGGTGGAAGGTCGAGAAGGAGTGTGAGATCATCGTTGTATCCCGCGAGGGGAACAAGGCGAAGGTGCTCTTCTATCTCGAACAGACCACAGACGGCAACACCGCCACGACGTTTGGGCTTTACAGCAATCTCGCAGAAGTCACGATCGGATGAAAGGAGGACGCATGAAAGGGTTCATCAAGGCAATTTTGGGGATCTCCATGGCGGGGACGTTGCTTGCCGCATGCGGCGCGTGCGGCGGGGGAGGCCTTCCCGCGGAGGATGTGATCACCGACTCCGCGACGGTCAACTTCACCCTGCAGGGGATCTACACCAAGGGCGAAGCGCTCGACGCGCAGAACGGTTTTGCCGCGGCGTCCGATGTGAAGGGCGTGCGCGTCAATAAGAACGGGGAGTACGTCTCCGCCTACACCGAATTCAGCTCCCGCCACGACCTCAAATTGGAATTTTTCAACGGAAAGTCCGTCCGCATCGTCTTGCCCTCCACGGGGACGGCCTTCACGTTGCCGGTAAAAGACGTCGTTTCCGACTATTCCATTGGGGCGTATCGCTCGCAATTCACCTTCGGGGACAGCATCCTGACGTATAGCGCGGAGCATTCCAATCCCTATTCGGGGCAGAATAACGGCTGGCAGATCTACGTCAACGAGTGGCTCTTGCGCCATCTCCTCAACCCGGCTTACTATGAGAATCAAAACCTCACGCTCTTAAAGCCCTTGGATTTCGACGTGATCCCCGTGGGCGACGACGGGACATCGGACGGGACACATGCCTATCCCACCGTGAAGGCGGGCAACCTCACCCGCCGGGAGGGCTATGAGATCTTCCGCTTCGACGTCCTCATCGAGGACAACGCGGGGATCGAGCGGCCGTATTACAACATCGGCGTCGTCCGCAAAGTCAAGGACGACAGAAATTTCGGGCTCTTTGTGTTGAAGTCCGCCTCCGACTGCTCGGAGCTCATGGATAAGATCGTGCTCACATGGGACCGGTTCGACATCAAGGGCACGCTGCGCAACTATTTCGACGGCGGCGATCCCCTCGAAAATCCCCGTTGGAACGACGAGACGCGCAATTATTTCCGCCAACTCATGACGGAAGATAAGAAGAATTGGGGTGTGTTCAGCTATTCCATGCCCGGGAATGAGGACGGCTTGCTCCCCGGGCAGAAGGAGTACGACGAGTATCTCCAAAAGAGCAAGGAGATGCAGACCTATATCGAGGATGAGATCTGGGGGCGGAAATACGACATCTACATGACGTATACCCACCTCGGATGGGGTGCCGCGGACGACCCAGATCGGATCCCGCACTACTTCCCGACGGCCATGGCCAAGGAGCTCGCGGGCGGGAACGGAGACGGGACGCGGCAGACGCTCGAATTCACCTTCCAATATACGACGAACAACAATACCGTCGCGGAGGAAGTCTCGCCCATGTTCGATATCATGCGCGGGAAATACGACGAATACTTCCGTCGTCTCGCCCTCGATATCAAGGAGTATGCGCGGCCCGTGATGTTCCGCCTCAACAACGAGATGAACACCGACTGGACGAGCTACTCGGGCATCATGAATCTTTTAGACCCCGATATCTTCGTCATGACGTGGCGCAGGCTCTTCGATATCTTCGAGGAAAACGGTGTGGATAACGTCATTTGGATCTGGAATCCCATCGCGAAATCGTGTCCGTATTCGGGTTGGAGCGAGGACCTGTGCTACTTCCCCGGAAGGGAATATGCGCACCTTCTCGGCGGCACGAGTTATGAGATGAACAACTATCCCGACAGCGCCGAAAACCGCATGACGACGTTCGCCTCCCACTACGGCAATCTCTATGCCAAGAATCAGCCCTATTTCGAGAAGTGGGGGATGATCATCGGGGAGTTCGCCTGCGGTTCGGGCGGAAATTCGGGCGACAGCGCGGGCATGGAACTCGGCAGAAACGGCGACGCACAGGCAAAGTGGGTCGAGGGGATGTTCGAAGAGCTCTATGCGGAAAATCCCGCGCCCTACGCCAAGCAGATCAAGGGCCTCATCTGGTTCAACTGCAACGACGTCGATGACGACGGCATCTTCAACCGTCTCCGCTTTGCCGACCCCGCCGGCGGCTATGAGGACCTTGCGGCGACGCATGCAGCCTTCCGCAAGGGATTCGAAAAGGCCGATAAAGTTTGATCTCCGTTTCACCAATGCGACGTTTTAAGTCCGGGCAAAATACAATCAACAA
Source organism: uncultured Clostridia bacterium (assembly GCA_947588985.1). Taxonomy (GTDB): domain Bacteria; phylum Bacillota; class Clostridia; order Christensenellales; family Borkfalkiaceae; genus Gallimonas. The sequence goes on along the minus strand of CANQBG010000001.1, from coordinate 41,066 downwards.
GGAACAAACATTATGAAGCAAGTGATACCGAGAGGTTTGGTCGTATCTTGTCAAGCCCTAAAGGACGAGCCGCTCTATGGCGGCAGTACCATTCCCAAGATGGCGGAGGCCGCACGGCAGGGCGGCGCAGTCGGGATCCGCGCCAACACGGTCCGCGATATCAACGCCATTCGCAAGCACATCCAAGGTCCGCTTCCCATCATCGGACTCATCAAAAAGAATTATCCCGATTCCTCCATCTACATCACGCCGACGCTCCGCGAGGTGAAGTCGCTCATCCGCTCGTCGTGCGACGTCATCGCGCTCGACGCGACGCTGCGGACCCGCCCGGGCAGGGAGACGCTCGAATCGCTCGTCGCGTATATCCGCGCCAATTGCGACAAGGCCATCATGGCGGACATTGCGACGTATGAGGAGGCCCAAAACGCCGAGCGGCTGGGCTTCGACTACATCTCCACGACCCTCCGCAGCTACACGGAGCAGACGAAGGATATCGCGATCCCCGATGTGGAATTCTGCAAACAGCTCGTGGAGAATATCCATGGCTCCACGGTCATTGCAGAGGGGGGCATCCATTCCTTTATGGACTTAAAGCGCATCCTCGACGTCGGCATCGAGCATGTCATCATCGGCGGAGCCATCACCCGTCCGCAGTTCATCACAAGCTATTTCGTCGATGTGTTCCTGCAACATCCGCGCTTTGCGGAAATGAAGAAAAACGCATAAAAGAGTTGCCGCAACCAACCTCGGTTGCGGCAATCGCGCGCTGTGGAGAACATCCCGCGCGCTCCAATGAGGCAACGATGATAATATTTCAAGCAAGCAGCAAAACCTTTTATTTGCACGGAAAGACCTCTTCCTACGTGATTTGGATCGACCCCAACGGCTATCCCGTCCATCTCCATTACGGCGGCCGGATCGCGGAGGACGACCTCACCTATTTCGACATGCGCACCCGCCCCGTGAGTTTCTCGCCCATCCCGCCCGACGCGGAGAATTGGTTTTCCCTCGACATCGCCGGGCAGGAGTACGGGACGTACGCGCAGGGCGATTTCCGCACTCCGTCCTGTATTCTGACCCGCGACGACGGCGACAGCGCGAGCAGGTTTCACTATGAGAGCCACCGCGTCTTTTCGGGTGCGCCCGAGCTTTCCGGCCTTCCGCACGCGAGAGGTGGGGGAGAGACCCTCGAACTCACCCTTTGCGACGTCCTCTCGGGGACGCGCGTGACGCTCTTCTACACCGTCTATGAAGCGCTCGACATCCTCGTGCGGAGCGCGTGTATCGCGGCGGGAAAGCAGCCCGTCACCTTGAAGCGGGCGGATAGTTTCTGCGTGGACCTTGAAGAGGGGGACTACGAGACGATCTGCCTTCACGGACGGCACTGCGCCGAGCGGACGCCCGAACGTGCGCCGCTCGCCCACGGGACGTATACCGTCTCCTCGTCGCGCGGGGCTTCTTCGCATCAGATGAATCCCTTCCTCGTGCTCGCAAAGCCCGCGTGCACGGAGGATCGCGGGGAGGCCTTCGGGGCGCTCCTCGTCTATAGCGGCTCCTTTTCGCTTACGGCGGAGAAGTCGCAAGCGGGCACGGTGCGGCTGTGCGGCGGGATCGATCCCTTGAACTTTTCGTGGCGGTTGGAGGCGGGCGAACGGTTTTATACGCCGCAGGCCGTCCTCTGCCGCACGGAGGAGGGGCTCGGCGGCCTCTCGAGAAGGTATGCCGACTTCTTGCGCGGCTATCTCCTTCCCCCTGCATGGGTGCATGCGCCCCGGCCCGTCGTCGTCAACAACTGGGAGGCGACCTATTTCGACTTCACCAATGAGAAGCTCTTCGCCCTTGCGGACGAGGCGGCCGCGCTCGGCGTCGACACGCTCGTCCTCGACGACGGCTGGTTCGGCAAGCGCAACGACGATACTTCGGGCCTCGGGGATTGGTTCGTCAACGAGGAAAAGCTCCAAGGCGGGCTCTCCGCCGTCATCGCACACTGCAAGGCGCGCGGGCTCAAATTCGGGTTGTGGTTCGAGCCAGAGATGGTCTCCGAGGACAGCGAGCTCTATCGGCTCCATCCCGATTGGGCCATCGGAAAGGCGGAAGTTTCCCGTTGCCGCGGGCGCAATCAGCTCGTCCTCGATATGACGCGCCCCGAAATCGTCGATCATGTGTATGAGCGCATGGCGGACCTTCTTAAGAAAAATGAAATTTCCTACGTCAAGTGGGATATGAACCGCCACATCTCGGAGTTCTATTCCCCCAAACTTGCGCCCGCGCGGCAGGGGGAATTTGCGCACCGCTACATTTTGGGCGTCTATTCGCTCGCGGAGCGGCTCCAAAGATCCTTCCCGCACGTCTTTTTCGAGGGCTGTTCGGGCGGAGGCGGGCGCTTCGACGCGGGCATGCTCTACTACTTCCCGCAGTATTGGACGAGCGACGATACCGACGCCTTCGAACGCTGTAAAATTCAGTGGGGGACCTCTTACTCCTACCCCATGTCCGCGATGAGCTGTCACGTTTCCGTCTGCCCCAACCATCAGACGGGGCGCACGACGCCCTTTTCTACGCGCGGCGCCGTGGCCTCCCTCGGGGCGTTCGGGTATGAGCTCGCGCTCGGAAATCTCACCGCGGAGGAGAAGGAGCTCGTTCGGGCGCAGATCAGATCTTACCGCGCCGTCGAGCCGCTCATACAGACGGGGGACCTCTATCGCATCTCCGATCCCTTTGCGAGCAATTTGTTCTGCGTGGCCGTCGTCTCCAAAGATGGGCGGGAGGGGTACGTCGTCGGCATGCAGATCCATGCCGTTCCCGCCGACACCGATCACCGCCTCCGCCTCAAAGGGCTTCGGGAGGACGCGCGCTACGAAATTGCGGAGCTCGGCCTCACACTGCACGGCTCCACGCTCATGCGCGCGGGCGTGTTGAAGCCGTCGCTACCCGATTTCACGAGTTTCGTCTGGCACCTAAAACAAGTCGGATAAAAAATTCTCCCGCTCCTTTTGGAAGCGGGAGAATTTTATCGTCGGGCCCGGCGGCCCTCCGTCGGGATCTAAAGTTGGATTGTCTGCGTCTTGAAATCGCAATAATATTCGGCCGTCTTGCCCTGAAACTTCAACACGCAATAATCGGGGTCGGTCACGCCCTGTTTATAAAACATCTTGTCGCCCAAGCGCCAGATCTCGTCCTTCGTCGGCTGGTCGGTGCAGACTTGCATTTCCCCAATCACGGAAACACCCTGATACTTGAATCTTCCGCGTTGATAAAAATAGACGCAAGCCTTGTTGTTCGCCAAATACTGCCTGATTTTGTTGGACGAGGTGTTGGTGGTGAAATAGAGCTCGCCGCCGTCGATCTTGCGGGGCGCAAGCATGGCGCGGATCACGGGATAGCCGTCCTCTTTGACGGAGGCAAGAAACGCCGTCTTTTGCTTGGATATAAATTGAAATAGTTGTGCTTTATCCATAAGAATTTTTCTCCTGCAAATTGAAATGAACCGTTACTCTCTGCGTTCTTTCTTCGGATACAGGTTTTCGGGCGTTTTGCAGAAAAGACGAACGACGCTTCCGCAATCGCGGCATACCGTTGCGAAAAGAACGGCTATGCGCGTCGTGCTGTTGGCGGAAACAGATACTGCGCCGGTCATCGTAGATACATTGCTTTCTACCAATTCTACTCCCCCGCAAAACGGGCATTTCTCGATTTTTACTTCTTTCATAAACATACCTCCGAATGAAAATTTTTCGTACGAACAATAAGAATTTTGTGGGCCTATGGTATCGATGCCCGCCATCCGCGCTACGAAGTGAAAATTTACCGTTTTCTCATTTTGGGCATTGGCAAGTCGCCGTATATTGCCTCAAATAGTCCCGTCAAAAAAGCCTTATCGTCCACGTTATCGACAAGTAACATTTCCTTTGCGCCCGCATACGGCAAGGAATATTCCGCTTGGGGAATATAGGAGAGCGCAGATCTCACGGGTTTTACGAGCAATCGATCGTCGTAGATCCCGCCGACAAGTTTGCCGCGATAGTAAATCAGAAATTCACCCATCATGGGCTTATAGGCGACGTCCTCTAATTCGGATAGTTGCTCCAAAATGAAATCCAAATATTCCTTGCTTGACGGCATGAATCCCTCCGTGAAATTGAAATTTCATTATTCTTCTTCGAAAACAATATGAAATGAAATATTGCTTTCGCCAATTATGGTTCGATGCCCGCCATCCGCGCTATGAATAGGGCGAGCGCGATAAGGAGTGTGTGATACTTAATTTGAGTCAATTTTTATTTAAGCCGAACTCCCTCGTCTGCAACACTTCTTTCCAATAACTTTCCCGCCCGATGATGTATTCGTTCCCGAGGTTCATATTGCAGACTTCAAGAATGGAATACTTGAAATTGTATTTGTATTTTTCGCCGCGTTCGGACAATAAGTTTTGTAATTCACGATTGCCGCCGTGCCCGTCCTTGGCATATGCAGACCATCTTTGCCAAATGCACTCGTCGCCATATGCGCTTCCGACGTATTGTTTTCCCGTCAGTTTATCGGCAATCAAATATACTCCTTTCACATTGGAAAGCGCAGAGCGCCAAGAGGGGATGTTGTCGCGGATGATCGTCAGCAATGTCTCATAATCGATATTACTTCACCGAATCCGGGGAAATCGGTAATGGAGACGCGCTTATCGAGAATGGACGAGACGCACATCTCGCGCGGAGGTATGCCGCTTTTGGGATCCATTTCCAAATTCGGATAGGATTGGCGGTATTCTTTCTTGTAAGAGACAACGATCCTGCCGATCAAGTCGGTTTGACAATCCACAAGTTCGGTGCCGTATTTCCAGCCCTTCCAATCTTCATCCGGTCTCTCGATAGGGACGGGGTTCTCCGTCACCCGGTAAATTCCGCCGAACATCCAAAGGTCCTTTTCGTAGTAGATCAACGATAAAATGTACGGTCTGGAAAAGTTTTTATTTGTCTGCTGTTCTTGCCACTCTTTGAACTCACCGATAATAAATTTTTTATACGGCTTCATCCTATCCGTGACGCCGATTGCAAAGTGCACCTTGTAATTTTTTAATTCGGCTTCGGAAATTTTCAAAACGTCAAGCAGCTTCAACATAAGTTTTTCTCCTCCGTTATAGTAAAATAGCTTGAACACACTGGTTCAAGCTATAAAAACTTGGTGCGGTCGACAGGAGTTGAACCTGCACGGTCATCCCACAAGATCCTTAGTCTTGCGCGTCTGCCAATTCCGCCACGACCGCGAAGCATGCCGTTCATGTGACATCCTCCATATTGTACCGCATTCCATTTCAAATGTCAACCAGAATCAATAGAAAAAATCATAAATTTTTCGGAATTTTCTGATTTTTTTCAGATAGCGCTCGGTTTCACGGTAGGGAATTCGCAGGAGATGGACGCCGTCCGCGGAAAATTCGTCCGCTTGGAGCCACTCTGCGACGACGCCTTCTCCGGCATTGTAGGCGGCGAGGGCCGTGTCCGTTGCGGGAAATTTTGCAAGCAGGTAGTGAAGATACAGGCATCCGAGCCGGAGATTATAGGCGCCCTCATCGAGGCGAGCTTCCTCATAGGGGATCTTTTCCCGCTCGCAGATAAATTGGGCGGTGGAGGGGAGCAGCTGCATGAGGCCGACGGCCCCGGCGCGGCTTTTCGCCTTCTCGTCGAATCCGCTCTCCGTGCGGATGAGCGCATAGACGAGGTGTTCGTCGAGTCCGCTTGCCGCAACTTGTTCGCGGTACGGCCGCGGGAAGTTGGAGCGGACGCCGAAAAAGAGGGTGACGCCGAGGAGAACGGCGAGCCCGGAAAAAGCCATGATCTTATACGCTCTCATCTCTTATTCAGTATGCGCGGGCGGGCGCGATCTTTCCCAAAAAAAACTTTTATTTTGAGATAAAATATTTCACCAAAACATTGACAAAAGCAAATTTCACTGTTAAAATATGGATAAGGAAAAGTCCGCATCGGAATGCGGATGGGGGTAACAGCATGTTGAACTTCAAATTGGATGCCAAAAAGCGCGGTGTGGAAGTTTCCAAAGAGCTCTATGGGCTCTTCTTCGAGGACATCAACCAAGCCGCGGACGGCGGGCTCAATGCGGAAATGGTCATCAACAATTCCTTTGAGTTCGAGTATTTCTCTTACGACGACTACAACTGCGAGAGCCGGGTGGATTCGAGGAAGGCAAACGGCTTCTATTGGGACATCTACGGCGCGGGGCCGAGAAAGATCGCAAAGCAGGGGGGGATGAACGCCAACAATCCCTCGTGGCTCTCCCTCGACGTGGGCGGCGTCTATCATCTCGAGAATCCCGGGTACTATACCAACGGCGGCTACGACATCTATGGCATGCCCGTTGTGAAGGGGGAGACCTACAACTTCTCCATGTGGATCAAGCGGCTCGGCTTCAAGGGCGTTGCGAAAGTGTTCCTCCGCGGTGCGCACGGCAGACATACGACGATCGGGGAGATCGCGATCCCCGCCGGCACAGAAGGGGATTGGATCAAGGTGCGCACGTCCGTCGTCGCGGAAAAGGACTTCATGGGCCGCCTCTGCATCAACCTCGAGGGCAACGGCAAGCTCGGCATCGACTACGTCTCCCTACTCCCCAAGACGGTGTGGGGGGACGACGGGAAGTATCGCAACGGCAGACTTTCGCCCCGCATCGTGCAGGCCTTGAAGGATTGCCATCCCGCGTTTATGCGCTTCCCCGGCGGCTGCGTCGTGGAAGGGGACGTGGATTTCGACTATCAATATAAGTGGCGTAACACCGTGGGGCCCCTCGAACAGCGCAAGCAGATCCCCAACGTGTGGCGGTATATGCAGTCTTACGGCGTCGGATTCTACGAATACTTCGCGCTCTGCGAGGACATCGGCGCGACGCCGCTCCCCGTCCTCCACTGCGGGCTGCTCTGCCAGATCCGCATGGGGGAACAGCGCAAGACGGGCTATCAGCGCATCGTTCCCGGGACGAAAAAATTTCAGGAAGAGGTCATCGACAACGTTGCCGACCTCATCTATTTCGCCAAGGGAGATATTGCCTCCACCGATAAAAACGAGGCGTATTGGGCCAAGGTGCGCTCGGATATGGGACATCCCGCGCCCTTCGACCTCAAATACGTCGGCATCGGCAACGAGAATTGGGGCTACGAGTATTTCGATAACTTCGCCGCCTGTCTGCTCGGCGTGCGGCAATATATGTATAAGGGTCGCATGACCGACCTTTTGAAGCTCTTCGGCATCACCGTCGTCACGACGTGCGGCGTGGATATCCGCCCCTCCGATTCCAACGAGAGCTGGAAGGTCATCAACGAGAAATACCGCGATATGATCGTGGACGAGCACGTCTACAATTCCTATCAGTGGTTCATCGACAACACCAAGCGCTACGACTGCTACGATCGCGACGGCGCGAAAGTCTTTATGGGCGAATACGCGATGCACACGATGTCGGACGGCAGGGGCCGCCTCAACGGGGACAACAATCTCCGCTCCGCGCTCGCGGAGGCCGCCTTCCTCACGGGCTGTGAGCGCAATTCCGACGTCGTGAAGATGACGTGCTATGCGCCTCTCTTCGCCTCCACCTACAACTATCGCTGGACGCCCAACATGATCTGGTTCAACGCGCGCGACGTCATGCTCACGCCCAACTACTATGTCCAGCAGATGTTCGCCGCCAACACGGGGCGGTATACTCTCACCGACGTCGCCCCCGTAGACGACAACAATGCGGGCGGACTGCTCATCGGCGGCCACAGGACGGCGAGCGCGGTCTACTCCGTGACGGTGAAGGACCGCGATACCCAAGCCGTCCTCTACACGCACGACTTCAAGAATGGGCTGGGCGGCTGGAAAATCTATCCCAACTGCCGCGGCGGCCATCTCGAGGGGGACGCGCTCATCATCGAGGAGAGCGACGCCTTCAACGGCTACTACTACGACGCGCAGGACTTCGAAAACTGCGTCGTCGAGATCAAATTCAAGCGGCTCTCGGGCGAGCAGAGCTTCATCGCGGGCGTCGGCGTGAAGGATGTACGCGACGCGGGCACGGTGGACTGCGCGGGATTCTCCGTCTGCTGCCAATACGGCAAGAACCACAAGGGGTACGACGTCTCCTTCGATAAGCGGGTGGACTTCATGCGCACCGTCTGCGAGATGATGGGCAAGGATAAGTTCCTCGGCTATTCCCCCGAGGGCAACACGATGCGGCTCGAATATACCAAAAAGACGTTCACGGCCTCCATCGATAAGGACGGCGAGTGGCACGAAGTGCTGTTCAAGAACATCTGGAAGGTCAACGAGCGCGTCTTTACGAGCGCGACGGTGGGCGACGACGGGAAGATCTACCTGAAAGTCGTCAACGTCTCCGGAAAGGACGAGGAGCTCGCGGCCGATCTGATCGGATTCGGCACAAAGGCGTGCGCCCACGTCACCACCCTCTGGCACGAGGACGTCACCGTGATCAACGAGATCGACCCCAAGGCCGGAAAGCGGGTGCACATTCAGCCGACGGAGCAGACGCTCTCCATTGTAGGCAACGTGCTCCGCACGACGATCAAAAACAACAGCGTCTCGGTGTTCGTGATCGAATAAACGATCTTTCGCGAAACGGGCGGGAATTTTCCCGCCCGTTTTCCTATTCTCTTCCTACCGTCCTTTCGGCGTTCATATCCGCGGGGCGGACGGCATAAGATAGAGCGATGCTGGAGTTCCCGCCGAGGATCGGGGTCTGCCTCGATCACATCAACCGCAATCTGCTCTATGAACTCCGCATGCGGGCGGACAAGCCGCTCTCCGCCAATCTCGCGGGGGCATTCGTCTATCTCGGCGCGGGCGGAGTATGCGGGGCCGAACACGCCCTGCGCCCGACGGCGACGGAACTCGAGGACACCCTTCACGCGGCCTGCGGGTATTCCGTCTATGCGGTGGAAAATCAGCTGCGGATGGGATTTGTGACGGCGGAGGGCGGGGAACGCATCGGCATCGCGGGGACTTACGTCTATGACGGCGGAAAAGTACTCGCCGTGCGGGATGTTACCTCGCTCTGCATCCGGATCCCGCACGAGATTTTCGGCTGTGCGGAGGAGATCTATCGCCGGTGCTTCCGCGGGGGAATTTGCTCCGTCCTTATTCTCGCGCCGCCGGGAGAGGGCAAGACGACCATCCTGCGCGATCTCACGCGGCTTGCGAGTATGCGCACCGGGCGAAATATCCTTGTGAGCGACGAGCGGGGGGAACTCTCGGCGGGGGAGCTCGGGGAGACTGCGGACGTCATCAGGTTTGCCGATAAACTCACGGCCTTTACGGCGGGCATTCGCGCCATGCGGCCGGATATCCTCGTGACGGACGAGCTGCTCCCCGAGGACTACCCGGCGGTGCGGCGGGCGGTGCAGAGCGGGATCGCCGTGTTCGCGTCGGCACATCTTTGGCGCGTGGAGGACGTCCCCGAAAAGCTGTTTTCCCGCTATGTCGTCCTCGACGGGTTGGGCCGCGTCAAGGAAATCGTCGGGGAGGATGGGAGTCATGTGGATTAAACTGCTTCTGTGCGGGCTCGTCGTGGCGTTTTGCGTGCTCATCGGGTATGTCGCGGGGGAAAAGTACCGTGCACGGCGGAAATTTTTTGCGGCGTTTGCGGATCTCAACGAGCGATACCTTGCGGAACTCGCCTATGCGCGCAAACCTCTCCCCGCCTTTCTCGCCGGCTGCCCGTATAAGGGGGACTTTCAAAAGGTGGCGCAGGCCGCCGCACAGCGGGCTCCGCTTCCCAAATTTGCGTTTCTCACCAAGGAGGAGGGGGAGTTTCTCCGAAATTACGTCTCCATGCTCGGCCGCGGCGATTGCTATTCGCAGAGCGGATTCTTTTCCGCACAGAAAGACGCGCTCGAAAAAAGCCGCACGCAGGCGGAGCACGAGGCGAAAACGCGCGGACAGCTCTATCTCAAACTCGGCTTTCTCGCGGGACTTGCGCTCATCATTCTCATGCTATGATCGACATCTCGATTATCTTCAAACTTGCCGCCGTCGGCATCATCATCACCATTGTCTGCCAAGTCCTCAAAAAATCGGACCGGGAGGACGTCGCCACCGTCGTCTCCATCGTGGGGCTCGTCATCGCGCTCACGATCGCCGTCACCATGATCGGAGACCTCTTCAAGGTCGTGCAGGAAATCTTCGGAGTCTACTGATGGAGCTATTGCAGCTCGTCGGCGTCGCCTTCGTGACGGCCGTCGCCGCCATCCTTCTCAAAGAAACCAAGCCCGAGCTCTCCTTTGCCGTCGCCATAGCGGGGAGCATCATCCTGCTCCTGCTTGCGCTGGAACTTTTGCGCGGGAGCATGGGCGTCTTTTCCGAGATCGCCTCTCTCACGGGCGTCGACACGGCGCTCATCAAGACGCTTCTGAAGATGGTGGGGATCGGATATCTCGTGGAATTCAGCGCGGGCGTGCTCTCGGATTTCGGCCAAAATTCTCTTGCGGACAAGCTCGTCTTTGCGGGGAAGATCCTCATCCTCCTGCTCGCCGTTCCCATCGTGGAGAGCGTATTAAAGCTCATCGTGCAGCTTCTCGGGTTGGTACAATGAAGGGAAAATTCATCTGGATCGCAATCGGCATCGCCGCACTCCTTTTGTTTCTTCTTCCCGCAGGCGGAAGGACGCGTGCGCATGCCGACGAAAAGGAGGAGGCGGAGCGCGAACTCGGGGAGATCATCGAGGAGCTCGTGGAGGAGCTCGACACGGAGCAGTTGCAGGCCTTTCTCGACGGCCTTGCGGACTTTCGCGGCATCTCCTTGAAGGAGAAACTGCTCTCCGTGATGACGGGGGACTTCTCCCTCGACTACGGCTCCCTCCTCGAAGCGGCGCTCGGCCTCGTGTGGGAGGAGGGGAGGATGATGCTCCCCGCCTTTGCCCTCATCCTCGCCGCGACCCTGCTCTGCGGCATCCTCGAAACCGTGAAAAACAGTTTTTTGCAGAGTACTATGTCTGACATAATACATTTCACGGCCTTCCTATCGGTGGGCGCCGTCGTGCTCTCCGTGCTATACGGCGTCCTCAAAGCGGGGTTTGAGGCGATCGCGGGCATGCAAAAGCAGATGGAACTCGTCTATCCGCTCCTTCTCACGCTGATGGCCGCGAGCGGGGGCACGATCTCCGTGGGCATCTATCGCCCGGCCGTCGCCTTTATGAGCGGGGGGATCGTCTCGCTGTTTGAAAATGTCGTCTTGCCCGCGGCCGTCGTCGTCATCATCCTCACCTTTGTGGGCAATCTCACGGACAACGTCAAGACGGAAAAACTTGCCGAGCTCTTCAAGAGCGTCTCGAAGTGGCTCATCGGGCTTGCGCTCGGGCTCTTTTCCCTCTTTCTCACCGTGCAGGGGATCACCGCGGCACAATACGACGGCCTCTCCCTGCGCGCCGTAAAATATGTGCTGTCCGGCTCCGTTCCGCTCGTAGGCGGTTTTCTCTCGGGCGGCGTGGAGCTCATTGTGGCGGGCAGCGCGCTCGTCAAGAATGCGCTCGGGGCGTTCGCCGTATTCCTCCTCGCCGGCACCCTCCTGCGCCCGCTTCTGCTCCTTGTGGCGTTCCGCCTCTTTTTGCGCCTCGCCGCGGCGGCGACGGAGCCCGTCGGCGGCAAGATCCCTGCCTTTTTATCCGCACTTGCGCGCGACAGCGGCTATTTTCTCGCCGCACTGCTTGCCGTCGCCTTCCTCTATCTGCTCACCGTCGTCCTTCTCATCTGTTCCACGGGGGCCATCTTCTGATGAAAGCTTATATTCTGAGCATCGCCGGCATCGTTTTGATCTCCGCCATCGTCACCATGATCTGCCCCGGCGGCCGCATGGGGAAGTTTGTGAAGGGGACGACGCGCCTCTTCGTCCTCGTCGTGATGATCGCGCCCGTCATCGGATGGCTCAAGACGGGGGAACTCAACCTTCCCGCGGGCTCGGCCGCCGTCGATGAGGACTATCTCGTCTCGTGCGCGCGCCTCTTGGAAGAACGCGACAGGGAGGAGATCGGCGGCTTTTTGCGGGAGGAATTTGCGCTTTCGGCAGAAGTCGCCCCCAAGCGGGAGATTTCGGCATACTTTCCCCTCGCGAAAATCACCGTCCGGCTCGATCTTTCCGGAATAAACGGCGAAGAGGCGCGTATATATATGATGTCTCGGGTGGAAGAAGCCCTCGAGACGCGCTACAAAACGGAGGCGGAGGTCTATGACGGTTTCCCTCGATAAACTCAAATCCATCGCAAAGAGCAAGGCCTTTCAGATCGCCCTGCTCCTGCTTGCAGCGGTCCTGCTCGTCTTTCTCTGCCTGCACGTATTCGGAAAGGGGGAAGCAAAGGGGAGCTATGCGACCGAGCAGGAGGAGCGCATCGCCGTCCTTTTGGAGCGGCTCGACGGAGTAAACGACGCCTCCGTGCTCATCAGCGAGGAGGACGGGGAGGCCGTGGGCGCCGTCGTCCTCTTCAAGGGGGAGGACGGCCTCATCCTTCGCATGAACATCCTCGAGATCACGGCAAACGCCCTGCACCTGCCCAAAACGGCGATCGCGGTCTATCCCGCCAAATCATAGAAATCTTTATATATAAGGAGATATATTATGTCAAACACCAAGAAAATCGCACTGATGTCTACCCTCGTTCTGCTCTTGGCCGTGACGGCGATCTTCAACTTCGTTCTCGCGGGGACGCGCTCCTCGGCGGCGACCGACCAAGGTTCGGTGGAGGTCAACTACTTCACGAGCTTCCGCAGCGAGAGAAGTTCCAAGCGCAACGAGGAATTCGTCCAGCTCGACAGCGTCATTTCCGCCTATGCGAAGGACACCGCCGAATACGCCGAGGCCGTGGCGAGAAAGCAGGAGCTTGTCGAGGTCATGGAGGATGAGCTCGTGCTCGAATCCATCATCAAGGCGCTCGGGTTCTCCGACGTCGGCGTCGTCATCGGAGACCATGAGAACATCAACATCTTCATCAATTCGAGCGAACTCACCGCCGAGACCGTGACGAAAGTCTATTACGCCATCGAGGTCGAACACCAGATCCGCAACGGAAATATCATAATTATGCCCGTTTATGCGGAAAGTTGATGAAAAACGGTAGTAAATTTTTTCGAGATGTGCTATAATGGTTTTATTCGGTAAGGAGAAATTGTTATGGCGAGCATCAAATATAATCCCAATGGGCAAAAAGGCAAGATCACCTATAGCTCGGATATCGTCAGCGGGATCGTTGTACTCAGTTTGCAGGAGACGGAGGGCATCGAGCTCATTCCCTCCAAGAGCAAGGGCATCAAGATCAGTTTCGAAAAAGAAGGCGTGTTTGTGGATATCTCCGTGATCGCCCATTACGGCTACAAGGTCCCCGAGCTCGCCTACCGCATTCAGCAGACCATCAAACAGATGGTCGAATCCATGACGATGTATAAGATCGCCAAGGTGGACGTCCATGTGCAGAGTGTGGTGTTTCCCGAAACGGAGCCGGCGCCCGCTCCCGCAAATTCGGCAGAAGAGCCCGACGACAAGAAAAATTAAGGACGCCGTCCCTTTCCGTCTGCGGAAAGGGACGATTGCATAAGGAGAACAGATGAGAAGCGATGCGAGAGAAGCGGTCTTTCAGACTGTATTTTCCCAACTCCTCGGCGGAGGGCTCGACCGGGCGGCGAGGGGCCGTCTCTATCAGAAGGCCAAACTCAATGAGGACGAGAAAGCGTTTGCGGAACGCCTTCTCGAGGCGATCGCGGCGCACGGCGAGGCTTTAAGCGCCGAGCTCAATGCGGCCGTCTTGCGCTATGCCGACTACCGCATTTATCCCGCCGATAAGGCCGCGATGCTCGTCGCGCTTGCCGAAATCCGCTATTTCGACGATATCCCGCCCGTCGTCTCCGTCAGTGAAGCGGCCGCCCTCGCGCGCCGGTATTCCACGGAGAAATCGGCGGACTTCGTCAACGGCGTACTCGGGGGGATCATCAACGCATGAAGATCTTAGACGGCAAACAGATCGCCGGGGAGATCCGCGCGGAGCTTCGGGCGCGCGCGGAGGCGTTTGAGTCCAAATACGGCAAAAAGGCGGGGCTCGCCGTCCTCCTCATCGGGGACGACCCGGCTTCCGCCATCTACGTGCGCAACAAGACAAGGGACTGTGAGGAAGCGGGCATCCGCTCCTTTTCTTATACCCTTCCCGCGGACGCGACGCAGGAGGAGGCGGAGGCGCTCATCGATGAGCTCGCGGCCGATGAAAACGTCCACGGCATCCTCGTGCAGCTCCCGCTTCCCGCACATCTTCGCGAGGACCGCTTGCTCGCGCATATCCCATATGAAAAGGACGTAGACGGGTTTTCGGCCTACAACATCGGCAGCCTCGCGCTCGGCAGTCCCGCGGCCGTCGCCTGTACGCCCAAAGGGGTGATGCGGCTGCTCGCCCGCTACGGCATCTCCGTGAGCGGAAAGCGCGCCGTGGTGATCGGGCGGAGCAAGATCGTCGGCCGCCCGATGGCGATGCTCCTTCTGAATGCCGACGCGACCGTCACCGTGTGCCACTCCAAGACGAAGGGCCTCGCCGAAATCTGTCGGGAGGCGGATATCCTCGTCGCGGCAGTCGGAAAGGCCAACTTCGTGACGGCGGAGATGGTGAAGGAGGGGGCCGTCGTCATCGACGTGGGCATCAACCGTGTAGACGGAAAACTGTGCGGCGACGTGGATCTTGCGTCCGTCAAGGAGAAAGCCTCCTTCCTCACGCCCGTCCCCGGCGGGATCGGGCCCATGACCGTCGCCATGTTGCTCGAAAATACTTTGGAAGCGGCGGAGCGGCAAATGTCATGAACATGCAGATAAAATACGAGCTGTTCCGCGCAAGTTTTGAGCGGGCGCTCGGGGAATTTTGTTCCAAATTTCGCTATCGCCCGCACACCCTCTCCGAGAGCATGCAATATTCCCTGCTTGCGGGGGGGAAGCGCATCCGCCCCGTGCTCTTTTATTCCGTGCTCGACGCGGCGGGGTACGATTTCATGGCAGAGAGCGACTATGCCATCGCGATCGAATGTATCCATACATATTCTCTCATCCACGACGACCTCCCCGCGATGGACAACGACGACTATCGCCGCGGCAAGCCCTCCAACCACAAGGTATTCGGGGAGGCCAACGCGATTTTGGCGGGCGACGCGCTCCTCACGCTGGCCTTCGAACTGCTCCTCGGGCGTTCGGACGAGACGCATCTCGCGGCGGCGCGCGTCCTCGCGCATGCAGCGGGCGCCCATGGCATGGTGGCGGGGCAAGTTGCGGACCTCAGCCCGGAAGGGGAGGACCTGCAATTCATCCATGAACACAAGACGGCCCGCCTCATCTCCGCGCCGCTCGAAATGGCGGCCATTCTCACGGGGAGGGACCGGGAGCCCTTTGCCGCCTTCGGACACGCGCTCGGGCTGCTCTTCCAAGTGACCGACGACCTCCTCGACGAGGGAACGGAGGAGGGGAACACGGCGGTCTCCGTTTATGGGCGCAGCCGCGCCGAAGCGCTCGCGGATCGCTATGCCGCCACCTGCCGCGAGGCAATTGGGTCGCTCGACGTAGACACGGAATTCTTGCGTTCCGTCGTCGAACTCGTCCGGACCCGTACCGCGTAAGTCAGCTATGAGAACTATTTCGCAGACGGAGCTCAAACATGGCTCCATGGAACAACTCCATCGCCTCTGTGAGACGTTGCGGGAGGAGATCTTCCGCACCGTTTCCGCATGCGGCGGGCATCTCTCCTCCAATCTCGGGACGGTGGAACTCACCGTGGCGCTCCATCGGGTGTTCGACTTCCCGCGGGATAAGCTCATATTCGACGTGGGACATCAGTGCTATACGCACAAACTGCTCTCCGAGCGTGCGCCGCTCTTTTTTACCTTGCGGCAGGAGGGGGGAATCTCCGGCTTTCCCAAGCGAGAAGAGAGCCCCTACGACGCCTACGGGACGGGGCATGCCGGGACTTCCGTCTCCGCGGCGCTTGGCATCGCCAAGGCGCGCGACCTCAGGGGAGAGGACTACGCCGTGATCGCGCTCATCGGGGACGGCTCCTTCCAGAACGGCCTCGTCTATGAAGCGCTCAACAGCCTCAAACTGCTGCGGACCAACGTCCTCATCGTCCTCAACGACAACGGCATGTCGATCTCCCCGACGGAGGGGGGAACGCAGGAGATCCTCGACGCTTTGAAGGAGAGCGCGGCGGGGGAGAGCGTCCGCCTCTTGGAACAATTCGGGCTCACCTACCGCGGCATCGTAAACGGCAACGACCTCGAAGCGCTCATCCCCGCGCTCGAGGAGGCCAAGGAAGAGCTCCGAAGCGGGAGCGTGCTCTTGCACGTCGTGACGCGGAAGGGGCAGGGGTATTCCTTTGCCGAGAACGCGCCGACGGAGACGCATGGCCTCAGCCCCGCTCCCAAGCGCGGCAAGGAGTATTCCGCCGTACTCGGGGAGGAACTCATGCGGCTTGCGGAACGGGACGAGCGCATCGTCGCCGTGACGGCCGCCATGACGGACAGCCTCGGACTGCGACCCTTCTTCGAAAAATTCCCCGCGCGCAGTTTCGATGTGGGGATCTGCGAGGAACACGCCTCCGTGCTCGCGGCCTCGATGGCGGCCGCGGGGATGAAGCCGTATTACGCCATCTATTCCACCTTTTTACAGCGCGCCTTCGACGAGGTCATCCACGACGTCTGCGGACAGGACCTGCCCGTGACTTTTTGCATCGACCGCGCCGGGATCACGGGGCACGACGGCGAGACGCACCAGGGCATCTTCGATCTCTCCTATCTCTCCCTGATCCCCAACCTCACGATCGCCGCGCCGAAGGACTTGGGGGAGTTTCGGAGCATGCTCCGCATGAGCGCCGATTATGCGCATCCGCTCGCCATCCGCTACCCGAGATACGGGGAAGAGGGGGTGATCGCGCCCGTCGAAATGGGGAAATTCGAGCTTTTACATAGTACTATTTCAGACATAATTCTCTGTGCGGTGGGCGAACGCTGCCTCAAAATCGCGCAATTTGCCATAAAAGAGGCCGAAAAGCGGGGAATCCAGGTCTCCCTCGCAAATGCCCGCTTTGTAAAGCCGCTCGACCTTACCTTCCTCACGGGGCGGCCCGAGAACTACATCGTCACTCTCGAGGATAACGTGCTCGCGGGGGGATTCGGGGACGCCGTGAGGAGAGCGCTCGTGGGGAGCGGGAAAACAATCTTTTCCTTCGGCCTGCGCGACGCCTTCATTCCGCACGGCGAGCCGCAACGGCTCTCCGTCCGCTATGGATTGGACCCCGAGGAGATCGTAAAGCTTTTGGAGGCGCTCCATGCGCGCGGATAAATTTTTTTCCGAGAAATTCGGCTCGCGGACAAAGGCCAAGGAGGCGCTTGCCGCGGGCCGCGTTTTGCGTGACGGAAAACCCTTGGGGCCGGCGGACAACATCGAAGAAGGGGACAGGTTCACTGTCCTCGACGGGGAGGACTTCGTCTCCAACGGCGGCAGGAAGCTCGAGCGCGCCTTTGCGGTATTCGGGCTTCACGCGGCGGGAAAGACATATGCCGACCTCGGCGCTAGCACGGGCGGCTTCACCGACTGCCTCCTGCGCCACGGGGCGGCGCGCGTCTACTGTGTGGACGTGGGGAAGAGCCAGCTCGACGGTCGGATCGCCGCCGATCCGCGCGTCGTCGTGATGGACGAGACCAATGCCCGCTTCCTCGGCCCGGAGAGTTTTCCCACGCCTCTCGATGGGCTCGTCTCCGATTTGAGTTTCATCTCGCTGCGCCTCGTGCTTCCCGCCATGTCCGCCATCCTCCCAGAGACGGGGGAGGCCGTCGTCTTATTCAAGCCGCAATTCGAATGCGGGAAGGGGGGCGTAGGGAAAAGCGGGATCGTGTCCCCCGCCAAGCACCGCGCCCTGCTCTCCGCGTTTTACGACGACTGCCTGTGCGTAGGGCTTGCGCCGCAGGCCATCGTCAACGCGCCCATCTTCCCCAAGAAGAATGTGGAATACGTCGTTTGGCTCAGGAAAGACCTTCCGCCGCTCGCCAAGGACCGGTGGCTCCTGCAAGCGGAAAAATTTTTGTAACTTTGCGAAAAAATTGGGAAAGTACTTGCAATTATGCAATAAAGATTGTATAATATGAGGGGTGAACAGGATGAAGATCGCCATTGATTACAATCCCGATCAAGTCCCTCAGGCGGATGTGGACGCCTTGGCGCGGCGCATCCGCGAAGCGGGGGCATACGTCGCAATTTTTGCCGACGCGGAGGAGGCGGACGAGATAGACCGCCTGATCGTCCTCGGCGGAGACGGCTGTATGTTGCGCGCCGCAAAGCGTGCTGCCGCCATGAAGATCCCGCTGGTCGGCGTAAACTACGGGCGCGTCGGGTTCCTCACCGAATTCGAACGCGCGGACATCGGCGCCGCCGCGGAGCTCGTCCTTCGCGAGGAGCCTCCCGTGATCCGGCGGACGATGCTCGAGATTTCGCTCGGGGAGCAAAGGGCCACCTGCCTCAATGAGCTGGCCCTCCTCCGGGAAATCTCGCCGCAACGCGCCAACCGCGTGGAGCGCATTTCTCTCGCCTACAACGGGCGGGACGCGGGCAGTTTCATGGCGGACGGCCTCATCGTGGCCACGCCGACGGGCTCCACGGCCTATTCGCTTTCGGCGGGGGGAAGCATCCTCACGCCCGATTGCCCCGCATTTTTGTTGACGCCCGTCTGCTCCTTCTCCATGAAGGCGCGGCCGACCGTCTTTTCGGATACGGGGGAACTCGGGTTTTCCATCGCGGAGCACGATGTGCTCATGGCCTACGGAGACGGGGAATTTTTGGGAGAAGTGACCGCAAACACGGGCCTCACCGTGCGTCGTTCGCCGCTCTCCGCGGCCTTCCTCACGCGCGATCCGCACGCGTTCTTTTCCAAACTGACGCAAAAATTGGCTTGAATCCGACATCCCGATCGGCATGAGAGACCGATCGCAACAGAATCATCGAATCATCAAGGGGAAAAATTATGCAAAGGAATTTAAGACACGGGAAAATTCTCGAACTGATCGCGGAAAAGGAGATCGAGACGCAGGAAGAACTCTGCGCGGAGCTCGCCGCAGCGGGGTACTCGGTCACGCAGGCGACGGTCTCGCGCGACATCAAGGAACTGCATCTCTTCAAGGTCAAGGGGGCCGCAAAGCGCTTCCGCTATGCCTCCTCCAAGGAAAGCGAGACGGGCATCTCCGAAAAGATGCGCTCCCTCTTCACGACCTGCGTGGAATCCATCCGCCCCGTGGGCAATCTCATCGTCATCAAGACGCTCAACGGCAACGGCGGGAATGCGGGCGTCGTCGTGGACAGGCTCAATTATCGGGAGATCGTGGGGACCATCTCCGGCGACGACACGCTGCTCATCGTCTGCGAAACGGCTTCGGACGCGCACACCGTATGCGGACGGCTGGAAACGCTTTTGAAATTGTGATCCATGTTAAAACGGCTTACCATTGAAAACGTCGCCCTCATCGACCGCGCGGAACTCGAATTCTGCGAGGGGCTCAACGTCCTGACGGGCGAGACGGGCGCGGGGAAATCGGTCATCCTCGACTCTATCGACTTTGTGCTCGGCGCCAAGGCCGACCGCGGGATGATCCGTTCGGGCACGGACCACTGCCTTGTCCGCGCCGAATTTACTTCCTCCGAAGAAGTCAACGCCGTACTCGAAGAATATGACATCGAGCCCGACGACACCCTCGTCATCTCGCGGAAACTGACGGCGGACGGGCGGGGGAGCCTGAAGCTCAACGGCTGCACCGTCACCGTCTCCATGTTGCGGCGGGTGACTTCCCGCCTCGTGGACGTCCACGGGCAGAGCGAGCATTTCTTCCTGCTGAAGGAGGCCAACCAGCTCCGCTTGCTCGATTCGGTGGCCGGGGAGCCTGCGGCTCAAAAAAAGGCCGAAGTGCGGGCGCTGCTCTCCGCGCGGAAGGACATCCTTGCAGAACTCGCGCTCGTCGGCGGAGACGAAGGGGAGCGCAGCCGGCGGTTGGATATTCTGAAATATCAAATCGACGAGATCCGGCGCGCCGATCTCAAGGAGGGCGAGGAGGAGGAACTCCTTGCGCTCAGGACGCGCTTCCGGAATGCCGAAAAGATCGTGAGCGGTCTCGCGGCGGCGCGCGATCATCTGCTCGCGGACGGCGGTGCGGTGGACGGCACACACAGTGCCACGCGCGCGCTTGCGGGCATTTCTACCTATGAAAAGGCCTGTGAGGCGCTCTCCGAACGGCTCTCCGCGGCCGCAGAGGAACTCTCGGACATCGCGGACGGCGTGGAATCGTTGCTCGATGAGATGGATATGGATGAGCGCGAGGCGGAGCGCGTGGAAAATCGGCTCGATGAGCTCAAGGCGTTGAAGCGCAAATACGGCGGGGACGTCGCCGCCATCCACGCCTTCCTCGAAAAGGCCGTCGCGGAATACGATCTCCTCACCAACAGCGGAGCGCGCTACGAGGAGCTGACGCATGAACTCTCCGAGACGGAACATCGGCTCTTCGGCGTCTGCCGCGAGCTCGCCGGCATCCGGAAATCGGCGGCAGAGCATTTCACGGGCAGCGTGACGGAGGAGCTTAAGACGTTGGGCATCCCTTCCGCACGGTTCGAAGTGGAATTCGACGATTTCACCGAAGAGGACGTGGGCAAGGCGACGTCGGAGGGGCTCGGCGGGGTGCGGTTCCGCTTTTCCGCCAATGCGGGCGAGCCCTTAAAGGAGCTCGGCAAGATCATCAGCGGCGGCGAAATGAGTAGATTCATGCTCGCCGTGAAGGCGCAGCTCTCGACGGACGGGGGCATCGGCACCTACATCTTCGATGAGATCGATGCGGGCATCGGTGGCCGGACGGCCAGAGTCGTGGGGGAGAAGTTCATCAAGATCGCGCGGCGGGTCCAGCTTCTCGCCGTCACCCACCTCGCGCAGATCGCGTGCTTCGCGGACAGAGAATTCCTCATCGAAAAGCGGGAAGAGGGCGGAAAGACCTTCTCCCGAATGCGGGAATTGGACGCCGAGGGGCGGCTCGAGGAGCTCGTGCGCCTCATCGGGGGCGGGAGCGAGCACGTCCGCGCCCATGCACAGGAGCTGCTCAGCGAGGCGGAAGTTTACAAAAAGTCCCTGTCATGAGATAGGGGATCCCGGAATAGATTTTCTCGGCTTACGCAAATTATCTTCTGCAAACGGAGGATACCATGCGTAAGCTGAAATTTTTTCTTGTCGCGCTGCTCGTCGGCTTTCTCTTTTTGGGCGGAGGGGTCCGCCTCGACGCAAACGCCGACGAAGCGGATAAATATTATGTCGGAGGCATGACGGCCGGCTTCATGCTCTCGGCGGAGGGGACCGAGATCATCGGCCTCTCCGAGGTGGCGACGGGAGAAGGACTGCGCCGCCCCGCCGAGGACGCCGGGCTTCGCGTAGGGGATACCATCGTTGCGGCAGACGGGATCCGCATCCGTTCCATTTCCGAACTCAACGCCGCGCTCGAGCGGAGCGGAGGGGAGGAGATCACCCTGACCGTGAAGCGCAGGGGCGAGACGACGGAGACGCAGGTCGTGCCCGCCAAGGATAAGAAGAGCGGGAAATACAAGATTGGCGTCCTCATCCGCGATACGCTTGCGGGCATCGGGACCGTGACCTTCATCGACTGCAAGACCTATCGCTTCGGTGCGTTGGGGCACGATGTCTGCGACGAAAACCGCAATTCCCTCGGCATTGCCGACAGCAAAGTCTTTCTGTGCAGTGTGATCGGCGTGAATCGCGGCGTCCGCGGCCGGGCGGGGGAGCTCCGCGGGCTCTTTTTGAACGACGCGCCGCTCGGGAAGGCCGAAAAGGTGTGTTCGACCGGGCTCTATGGGACGTTTGATAAGAAATACGACTTCTCGCATTGCGAGCTCATGGAGGCGGCGCCCCTCTCCGAGGCCACCATCGGCAAGGCTACCATCTGGTCTACGGTGGACGGCAGTTGCCCGCAACAGTATGAGATCAGCATCGTAAAAGTGGACGCGGACAACCGCGAAAACAAGAATTTCGTCATCAAAGTGACCGATTCCCGCCTCATCGAGGAGACGGGCGGCATCGTGCAGGGCATGAGCGGAAGTCCCATCGTGCAGAACGGGAAACTCATCGGCGCCGTCACGCACGTCTTTCTCAACGACCCCACCCGCGGCTACGGCATCGGGATCGGGAATATGCTCGGGAATTAAAGGATGAGAAGCCCGCGGGAACCCCGGAGGGCTTTTTTGTAATTGGGAAGCATTTCGGAGTGAGCCATGGCTTGCACCGCATGCTTGACCGAGACCGTAATCGCGGAGCTGAAGGGGATCGCATTGGATATCCTCGACGGTTCGAAAGACGCCGAAACCGCCATGAAATTCGTCGCGGAGCTGAAGGCAGAGGTGAGCCGCCTTGCCGACTTCCCGCAGGCTGCACGAATAATTCAAAGGTACGGTTCATATTGTGGAATATGGACCTTTTCTTTTTGCGGGATTGCCTGTCGCGTGCGCTGGAACACCGGCGTACGCTCTTTCTATTCGGAGGGTTTTTCCTCGCGGGCGTCCTCCTCGGCATGTGTTTCGTCAAAACGCAGGCCGTCTATGGCTATCATCTCGATCTCTGCGAGAGTTACCTCGTGAAGGTCTGCTTTTCGGAAAAGAATATCTTTGGCATCTTTTTGGAGCGCTTCTTCGGGTTTTTGCTCCTTGGGGCGCTCCTCCTTGCCGCCGGACTGCATTTCGCGGCGCTCATCCTTCCGCCGGCCGTCCTCCTGTACCGCTCCTACACGCTCGGCGGCAGTATCATCATCTTTTGCTCGGTCTATGGCGTGACGGGCATCCTCGTCCTCTTTGCGCTCTATCTGCCCGTGCATCTCGCAATCGACGCCCTGCTCATCGGCGCGACGACGCTCTCCTGCGCGCGGGCGCCCAAATTCCGCTTCACGCGGCAGGATTTTTGCGTGCTCGGCGCCGATCTCCTTGCGCTCGCCCTCGCCATTGCGGCGGTCTGTCTGGTGGAGTGCGTGCTGCTCCTCGCGGTGTTTCGACCCATCGGCGCAACGTTTTGATAATTTTTCGAAAACGGCACATGCTGTGGGTATGAAAAAATTCTTATATCTTACGGCGGTCACGGCGATCGCGGCCGCAATCGTCGGAATTCCCTCTCGCGTCCCCGCACACGCGGCGGAGATCACGGCGGCCGGGAAATCGGCCTATCTCGCCGACGCGGAGAGTGGGACCGTCGTCTATGCGCGGGAGGAGACCAAGCGGCTGCCCATCGCGAGCATGTGCAAGATCATGACGCTCATCCTCTCCTTCGAAGCGGTGGACCGCGGCGACCTCTCCTACGGCGAAATGCTCACTGTGAGCGCCAATGCCTCGGGCATGGGTGGCTCGCAAGTCTTTTTGGAGACGGGGCTCTCCTATTCCGCGGAGGAGCTCATGAAAACGGTGGCGGTCTGTTCCGCCAACGATTCCTGCGTGGCGCTGGCAGAGCGGATCGCGGGTTCGGAGGCAGAGTTCGTCTCGCGCATGAACGCCCGCGCCAAGGAACTCGGGGCGGAGAACACGCTCTTTGCGAACTGCACGGGGCTTCCCAAGGATCCGCAGTACTCGTGCGCCAAAGACGTCTCTCTGATGCTGAGGGAGCTTTTGCGGCATGAAAAGTACTTTGAATTTTCCCGCGTGTGGTATGAGGACTTCCAACATCCCGACGGCAGGACAACGCGCATCACCAATACCAACAAACTCATAAAGAGCTATTCGGGCTGCGACGGTGGAAAGACGGGCTTTACGGGGGAGGCGGGATTCTGCCTTGCCGCCACGGCGAAGCGCGGGGATACGCGGCTCGTCGCCGTCGTCATCGGCGCAAGCGACTCCAAGACGCGCTTCGACGGCATCACGACCATGCTCGATTACGCCTTCAACCGCTACACGACCAAGACGCTACTCGCGGCGGGGGAACCCCTCGCAGAGCGGGCGCCCATCCGCGGCGGGAAGATCTCCGAACTCGCCGTCATGGCTGAGCAGCCGCTGAAGGCCTTCACGGAGCGCGGGAAGGAAGGGGACTTCTCCGTGGAGATCGCCCTCCGCGAAGGACTCAGGGCGCCGCTTCGGAAAGGGGAAGAGGTCGGATGCGCCCGGCTGCTTTCCTCCGGGGTGGAAGTGCATGCCGTGCGCCTCGTTGCGGCGGAGGACGCGCCCCGCATGAGCTGGTGGGACGCCTGCCGCGAGACGGCGCGAAACTGGCAATAACTGCACATATTTGCACGTTTGCGAAGTATTATGCGTGACATAATCGACGATTTCCGCGAGATGTCGCGCATTTTTCTTGCCTTTTTTGCGGATTTATGTTATAATGTGCGCATGTTTTCCAATGAATCCATGAATATCAATGCGCAAGGGCACCTCACCTTCGGCGGGGCAGACTGCGTGGAACTCGCGGAAGAATTTCATACTCCGCTCTATGTATTCGACGAAGCGCACATCCGCACCATGATGCGCACCTACCGGCAGGCGCTCGAGGACTTCTATGAGGGAAACGGGCGCATTCTCTATGCCTCCAAGGCCTTCTGCACCTCGGCCATGTTCCGCATCGCGGAAGAGGAGGGGCTCGGCGCAGACGTCGTCTCGGGCGGCGAGCTCTTCACCGCGCTCCATGCGGGATTCCCCGCAGACCGCCTGTGCATGCACGGCAACAACAAGCTCCCCGGGGAGATCTCCGCGGCACTCGAGGCCGGCGTTTCGCGCATCGTCATAGACGCTTTTTCCGAGATGGACCTGCTCGAAGAGGAGGCCGCACGGCGCGGGATGGTGCAAAACGTGCTCCTCCGCATCAATCCGGGGGTGGAAGCGCATACCCATGCCTATGTGCAGACGGCCACACCGGACAGCAAATTCGGGTTCTCCGTCGCAAACGGGGAGGCCGATCGGGCCGTCCGCGAACTTAAGGCCCATCCTCATCTCGCATTCCGCGGGTTGCATTGCCATATCGGCTCGCAGATCTTCGAAAAGCAGTCCTTTGTGCTCGCGGCGGAGAAATGCGTGGCCTTTATGGGGCATATCCGGGAGCAATACGGCCTCGTGTGCGACGAACTCGACCTCGGCGGGGGATTCGGCATCCGCTATACGAAAGCGGACCCCGCGCTTACCGCGTCCGATTACCGCGCCTTCCTTGAGGCACTCTGCGTCTCCGTCAAAAAGAATTGCCGCGCGCTGGATCTAAAAACGCCCTTCCTCTATCTCGAACCCGGCCGCTCCATCGTGGGGGAGGCGGGCATCACCCTCTACACGGTGGGAGCGATCAAGGAGATCCCCGGCATCCGCAAGTATCTCGCGATCGACGGCGGCATGTTCGATAACCCGCGCTACTGCCTCTATGGCTCCCAATATACCGCCGTCCTTGTTAGCCGCGCCGCGGAATCGCCCGTGGAAAAGGTGGCCATCGCGGGGAAATGCTGCGAGAGCGGCGACCTCATCGGCGTGGATTTCGATCTCCCCGCAGCAGAACAGGGCGACGTGCTCGCCATTCTCTCCACCGGCGCCTACAACTATTCCATGGCCTCCAATTACAACCGCAACCTCATCCCGCCCGTCGTCCTCGTGCGGGAGGGGAAGGCCGAACTCATCGTGCGGCCGCAGACGTATGACGACCTCGTCTCTCACGACGTGATCCCGCCGCGGCTCGGGCGCGAGTGATGGCGGATCCCGGGAGGACCTGTCGAAAACCAAACGCAATATCTTGATCGAAGAATCGGAATTTTTACAAAATATCCGATTTTTTCTTGCTTTTTTTCCGCGTATACGATATAATGGTGAGTATGCAAGTTTATTTCATTGAATTGCTTGCGAGCTTTCTCGCGGTGACGATCGTCTTGACGCTCCATGAGTTTGCACACGCCTATGTCGCGGTCAAATGCGGAGACCCGACGCCCAAGTGGAACCACCGTCTCTCGCTCAACCCGCTCCGGCATTTCGACCTCGTGGGCCTGCTCTGTTTCACGCTCGTGCACTTCGGCTGGGCCAAACCTGTACCCATCAACCCCTATAACTTCAAAAAGTATCGGCGCGGACTCTTCCTCACATCGGCCGCGGGCATTGTGATGAACTTGCTTACGGCGGCGTTCATCTTTTATCCGTTATACTGCGTGACGGCCGCCTATTTCCCGGATGTTACCTTCCTCACCGATCTTTTGACGCTTTTCACCTATTGTCTCTATGCTTACAGCCTGAACTTCGCCATCTTTAACCTGCTTCCGCTGTACCCGCTCGACGGATTCCGCATCGTGGACGCACTCAATAAGCGGCGGGGGAAGGTGTTCCGCTTCCTGCGGGAAAACGGGCAGTGGATCCTCTTGGGGCTCATCGCGGAGAGCTTCCTGTGCAACATATTTGTAGAGGCCGGCGTCGGCATTATGAACTATTTCAACATTCTCGGCTGGATCATGCAGTTTGCCGTCGGCATCCTCGGCTGGCCGATCATGAAACTTTGGGGGTTAATACCTTGGTAGACGCTATAAAGGAAAAAGAAATCGAAACGGGGGAGGCGGCATTTTCCGAACCCGCACCCGAGACGACGTCGGCGTTTTACGCCGAAGAGGCCGAAGCGCCGCAAGCCGCCCTTTCCGAAGAGGCGGACCTTTCGCCTGTGCCCGAGAGGAGGGAGGAGCCCGACCTCGAGCTCGACGAGGAGGTGCAGCGCGAGCTCGACGCGCGCAGACCGCATCGGCCGGACGAATCCCCGGAGGCGCAGAAGCGGCGCATCCGTACCATCAGCGAAAAATTCGATTCCAACGTCGATTATAAGACGGTGCTCAAAAATTTCGAGGGCCCGCTCGACCTTCTTCTCTATCTCATCAACAAGGATGAGATCGAAGTCAAGGATATCTTCGTCTCGGAGGTGACGGCGCAGTTCCTCGAATATATGAAGGGCCTTCCTTACATCGACGTGGATAAGGTGACGGAGTACCTCAACATCGCCGCGACCATCATCAAGATCAAGGCGCAGTCGCTCGTGCCGCGCATCGACGAGATGGAAGATTGGAGCGGATACGACGACTACGAGGAGGACAAGGCCGAGCTCATCCGCGCCATCGAGGAATACCGCGTGATCAAAGAGGAGACGGAAAAGCTCAAGCGTCTCGAGACGGTCGGCTACTATTTCCGCGGACCGGAAAAGAATGTCGGGATCGCCAAGACGGTCTATTCCCTCGACGGGCTCACCCTCGACGGGCTCGTAAAGGCGTTTTCCGCGCTTCTCATCAAGCGAGGAGACAGCTTCCGCGAGGAGACGGTGCAGGAGATCCCGCGCGATCAATTCACCGTGGCGCAGAAGATCTTATATATCCTCAACGTCTTTGAGACGCGGGATGAACTATGTTTCGAAGAACTCTTCACAAGGGACTTTACGCGCAGTGAGATCGTCACCACGTTTCAGGCGCTCTTGGAGCTTTTGAAGAATCAATATCTCCATGTCAGCCAGCCGGAACCGCTCGGGCCGATCCAGCTTCGATTCAACCCCGAATCCCCGCATGAGTGGGTAGGGCAAAAGATCGACGACTATGAATGAGGTGATCATGATGGATAATCTTGCAGACGCAGTGGAAGCCGTACTCTTCGCTTCCGGAAAGGCAGTTCCCCTCGGTGAGCTTGTGGAAAAGTTGGATTCCAAGCCCGCCCTGATCAAAGACGCGCTCCAGGTCTTGCGGGAGAGATACGGAGAAAACGGGGGCATCCAGCTCCTCGAATTCAATAAGAAGGTCCAACTCGCTTCCAATCCCAAGTATCGGGAGCAGGTTGCGGCCGTTCTCAATCCCATCCGCGAAAAGGAGCTCACCCGCACCATTCTCGAGTGTGCGGCCATCGTCGCTTACAAACAGCCCGTCACGCGCTCGGAGATCGAGCAGATTCGCGGCGTGAGCAGCGACTACGGCGTGAACGCGCTCCTCGAGCTCGGGCTCATCTTCGCGAGCGGGCGGAAGGACGCGATCGGCCATCCCACGCTGTATTCCACGACCGACGAATTCTTGAAGCGCTTTAAGTTGCGTACGCTCGAGGACCTCCCCGACTACGATACGCTGATGGCGGCCATCTCCCATCCCGACGAGGAGCGGGATACCTACCTCTATGCCCGCGAGGAATGGGAGAAGATCGACGCGGACAGCTCTTCCACGCTCGGCTCCGGAGAAGATCCCTACGCGGCCAGCCATTCGCCCAAGGCGACGGAGGAAAAGAGCGAGGGCGGCTATGAGATCCCCGACTTTTTGAACGGGATCGACAACAGCGATATCGTAAAGATCTCCTGACCGCTCCCCCCCAACCGCATAGAAAAAGAAAATTCGCGCATGATAGAGTCATGGGCGAATTTTTTGTGTGGGCGAGCTTTCTCGGGACGTTGCTCTTCTTCTTTCCCGTGTTCCTCGGACTCGACGTCTTTCTCGACATTCGGGAAAACAAGGCGTCATTCGCCCTGAGCGCCTGCGGTCTCCGCCTCTTCGGCGGATATATGGAGGTGCGGCGGGAGGGGATCGCCATCCATCTCACGAAGCATTATGCGATCCTGCTCCTCTATGAGAAGATTGGGGATACGCGCAAGTATTTCGAGATCACAGACGGCTTTCAGCTCTACAAGTTGCATCAGACCGTAGAAACGGGCGGAGAGGGGAGCGCGCTCGGCGTGCTCCTTGCGGCGATTTTGCGATCGAGCGCGGGGGCGGCCTTCGGGGTCTTAAAGACGCGCTATCCCTTCCTCTCCCTGAAAAACGGCACCGTCCTTGCCGACAGACCGTGCCTCAAGCTCACCTTGGAGACGCTCACCGTCTTTAACGGGCTTGTATTGACGTTGGCGATCGTAAAAAAATCATTGGAGGCAATTCTGAATTGGATAAGAAACAAAAAGTTGACGGCATCATGGAAAAGACAGCGTCGGAGCTCGTAAAGCTCGTAGACGTCAACACGGTCATCGGCAAACCTGTGTTCTCCGCGAGCGGCGCGCAGATCATTCCCTTCACCAAAGTGACGATGGGCTATCTCTCCGGCGGGGGAGAATATGGGGAAGTGAAGGCGGTCAAGGAGGACGAGAGCTTTCCCTTCGCGGGCGGCGCGGGGACGGTGGTCAACATCAAACCGGCGGGCTTCCTCATCGACGACGGAACGACGTGCCGCGTGGTGAAGGTCTCCGACGACCCCATCGACAGTTTGGTCGAAAAGGCGGGGGATCTCCTCGACAAGGTGATCGGGCGCGATGAAACGTAACTTCTTCGCGCTCCTTCTCGCATTCTGCCTGCTCCTCTTGCCCTGCGGGATCTTTCCGCAAACCGCGGCACAGGCGGCGACGGAGGGGGTGGCGGAATGCGTCGTCGAAGTCACTTCGCGGCGGTTCCTCCACGAAAAGAATGCGGAGGAGCGGCTCCCCATGGCGAGCACGACCAAGATTTTAACGGCCATTGTCGTCATCGAGGACTGCGATTTGGAGGAAGTCGTCTCCATTCCGCAGGAGGCGGAGGGGACGGAGGGCTCGAGCGTCTATCTGAAGGCGGGCGAAGAATACACCGTGCGCGACCTCCTCTATGGGCTCATGCTCCGCTCGGGCAATGATTGCGCCGTCACCCTTGCGCTGCACCACAGCGAGAGCATCGACGCGTTCGCCAAGGTCATGACGGCGCGGGCGGGTGAAATGGGGGCCGAGCACAGCCAATTCCTCAATCCGCACGGACTTCCCGCCCGCGAACACTATACGACGGCGCGCGACCTCGCCCTCATCGCCGCCTATGCCATGCAGAATTCCACCTTCCGCGAGATCGTGGGGTGCCCGTACTACGCGCCGCGCGGGTGGAAAAATAAGAATAAGATGCTCACCTGCTATG
This sequence comes from uncultured Clostridia bacterium, assembly GCA_947588985.1. Classification (GTDB taxonomy): domain Bacteria; phylum Bacillota; class Clostridia; order Christensenellales; family Borkfalkiaceae; genus Gallimonas. Next base: position 11,170 of record CANQBG010000001.1, on the reverse strand, counting down.
AGGGCGCGACGGGAGTCAAGACGGGATTCACCACGGCCGCGGGCCGCTGTCTCGTCACGAGCGCCGTAAGAAACGGGATGCCCGTCGTCTCCGTCCTTCTGAACTGCCCGGATACCTACGCACGGACGTGTGCGCTCCTCGACGACGTCTATTCGCGCTATCAGATGATCCCGCTGCTCGACGCTTCCCAGCCATTTCGGGGCTATGCCGTAAAGCGAGGATTTGCTTATCCGCTCACAAAGGAGGAACTCGCAGAGATCCGCATCGACGGCGTCTCCGCGATGCCGCTCCCCGAGACGACGGGGGAAGTTGCGGGGCAAGTTTTGATTTACCTCGGGAATCGCTTGCTTTTTTCCGAAAATTTGTATATCATGTAGATATCGGCCCATTTTGGGCGCAGTATTCACAGGAGTGCAGAGTATTCTGCGTGACATACGATTATGCGGATCAACAAATTTTTGGCGCAACAGGGCATTGCTTCGCGGCGGGCAGCGGACGCGCTCGTAGAAGAGGGGCGCGTTTCGGTCAACGGAAAGCCCGCAACGCTCGGGACGGACGTAACGGAGGAGGACGCCGTCATGCTCGACGGCAAACTTCTCTCGCACAAGGTGAAGTATGAATACTTCCTCCTCAATAAGCCCAAGGGGTGCGTGTGCACCGTGCAGGACGAAAAGACGGAGCGCCCCCGCAAGACGGTGATGGAGTTCCTTCCCGAGGGTGTGGGGCGGGTGTTCCCCGTGGGGAGGCTCGACTACGAGAGCGAAGGCCTGCTCATCCTCACGAATGACGGCGACCTCTCCTACCGGCTCACCGCGCCGCAGAGCGAGATCCCCAAGACGTACGTCGTACGCATCGAAGGCACGGTCACGCAGGGGCAGCTCAACAAGTTGCGCACGGGAGTGGAGATCGAACCCGGCGTCGTCACCGGGAAGTGCCGCGTGACCGTGTTAGAGGCGCAAAAGCAATCCACCAAGCTGCAGGTGGTGCTCACCGAGGGGAAAAACCGCGAGATCCGAAAGATGTTCGAGGCCATCGGCAAGGAGGTCGTCTTTCTGAAACGCACCAAGCTCGGGGACCTGACCCTCTCCGGTCTCGACCGCGGGGCATGCAGACGGCTCACCCCCGAGGAGATCTTTTATCTCAAAAATCTATAAAATGCGCGCCGCTCGGAGGTCCCGGGCGGCGCTTGGGTTTTGAATTTATAGGGCCCGCATGAGGCCGACGACTTTGCCGATGATCATCGCGTCGCTGCCTTCTTCGAGCACAAAGTCGGACATGGTCTCGTTTTCCGGGTGCAGAATGATCTTTCCGTCGCGACGGAAGAAGCGTTTGACCGTTGCGCCCTGTTCCGTCCCGTCGGGATCGAAGAGGGCGACGACGATGTCGCCGTCGTTGGCCGTGGACTGTTTGCGCACGATGATCTTGTCGCCGCTGAAGATGCCCGCCTCGATCATACTGTCGCCCTTGACGCGGAGCATGAAGAGATCCTCGCCCTGAAATTCGGCGGAGGGGAGGGGATAGTAGCTCTCAAAGTTTTCCACGGCAAAGATGGGGGCGCCGGCCGTGACCGTACCGAGCAGGGGGATGCGCACCATGCCTTCCGTCCGCACAACCACCGCGCGCTTCTTGTTCTGCACCTTCTCGAGGAGCCCCTTATCGCGTAGACGGTTGATGTAGTCGTAGGCCGTCGCCGTCGATTTGATGCCGAGGTCGCGGCACATGTCGCGAACGGTGGGGGGGAACCCGTTGTCGTCGGAATACTGCTTGATATATTGGAACACATCCGTGAGCTTTTGCTGATCGATCATAGCCAACCTCCGTCTATTCTTATTATAGCGCATTTTTTCAAACTTTGCAAACGTTTGTTTCATGTTTTGAAAAAATTTTTTTGTTTTTTCTTGATTTTTTTCCCGCAGACGGGTATAATAGTTTCAGAACGTAAGGATTGAAGTAGCAACCCAAAAATGGGTTGCTACCGTGAGGTGAATGATGCAACTCGGAAAGGAATGTGTACTCTATGAGGGAAAGGAGTGCGACGGCTGCATGGAATGCGAGGTGTGCGACCTCGACCCCTCCAAGCCGTGCACGAACTGCGGGAAATGTCTCGACATCAAGGATTATGCGACGATCAAGATCGAGAAGGTCATCCGCGATCCGGATGATCAAAGTTAAAATAGGCGTTCAAGGTCAAGGCCGATCGGGTTCGATCGGCTTTTTCTGTGCCTCGGCAGGCGTCTGCTCCGCGAGACGGCAAAGAAAACTATCGGTATCCACGTCTGCGACGTTCATGGTATAGAGCACGATGGGGACCATGAGGAGCACCGCGAGAATGGGGCTGATGAGGTAGAGCAGGACGACGAGCACAAGGTCGATGCCAAACAGGATCCCCCGCGCGGCCAAATAGCCGAGAATGTTCTGCGCCGTCAGAACGTCGCGCAGCCGAAGGCCTTTATCGCGATGCACGAGCCACGAGGAGAGGAAGGAGAGGACCCCCGTAAGAATGGCGATCCCGAGGAAGAGGGGAAGGCTATAGAGCCGCAAAAGGAGGAGAACCCCCACTGCGACGAGCACAAATACGCTCTGCACGATGGGGACCACGGTGTGTGCGATGAGGAATTTCTTCAAGCCGCGCTTCACCGTGTGCCGTCTCACCGCAAAGCGCGTCGCGTAGTTGGCGAGCGCCAATCCGAGAGAACTCATCGCCACGGCAATGGCGGCTTGCGCCTTCAAACTGCCGATAAAATGGTCGATCAAGGCCGTAAATTCCTCTTCAAACCCTTCGGTCGTGGCGTCGAGCGTCGCAAAAAAGCCGCGGAGCGTCTCCCCGATCCATCCCGTCCGCAAAATTTGGCGCACAACGGCGAGGAGGCCGCTCTCCCAATCGAGCTGTCCGAGCGAGTAGGAGAGAAAGTCGTTGACGGAGACGGAGGACTGCTCGGCCGAGAGGTGGATGAGCTCGGTGATCGAGGAGAGCGTCGAGCCGAGTTCGGACGTGACCGCCGCAAAGACGCCGAAGATGGTGATCAGAAGAAACAGATAGAAGATCCCCATCGGAATGAAGAGATAGACGATGTTTTGAAAGAAGTTTTTGAGAGTATTTTTGATCATGGGCACACCTTCACTTCTTGAAAAAACGGCGGAATTTCTCCGCATAGACGGCCGGGATGACGGCGGAAATTTCCGCCCCCGTTTCGGTATAGGAAACGGTGAGCTCGCTGAGGTCGGCGCGGATCGCGGAATAGGCCGCCATCTCCGCATAGGGCACGGAGAGATTTGCGCGGACGAACTTATCCCGAAGTGCCTCGGGGATGCGCCGCTTGAGGTCGTCGAGCCCGCTGCCCGTCTTGGCGGAGATCTCCACATAGTCCCGCGGGAATCGCGTCCCCGCGGCGAGGTCGCATTTGTTCATCACGACGAGATAGGGGGAGTGGAACCCAAGCTCCTTGAGGGTGTGCAGCGTCGTCTCCAATTGAACTTCGTAATCTCCCGCGGCATCGCAAACGATGAGGGCAAGGTCGCAATGGAGGGCGCTCTCGAGCGTGGAGTGGAAGGCCTCGATCAAGCTCGTGGGCAGTTCCTGCAAAAAGCCCACGGTATCCACCAAGAGGAAGGGTACGCCCTCGATCGTGAAGGCCCGCGCGGTGGGGTCGAGAGTGGCAAACAGCGCATTTTTGACAAAGACGTCGGAGCCCGTTAGGGCGTTCATCAAGGTGGATTTGCCCGTATTCGTATAGCCGACGAGCGCGATCGTCGTCACGCGGTCCTTTTTCCTGCGCTCCGTGAGCAGCATCCGGCGTTTTTCCGTCTCCTTGAGCCGTTCCTCGAGCGTGTGGATGCGGGCGCGGATATGCCGACGGTCGGTCTCCAAGCGGGTCTCGCCGGGGCCGCGGGTCCCGATCCCGCCCCCGAGACGGGAGAGCGCCTCTCCCTTGCCCTTGAGGCGCGGATATAAATATTTGAGCTGGGCAAGCTCCACTTGCAGCTTTCCCTCGCTGCTCTCGGCACGGAGCGCGAAGATGTCGAGGATGAGCGTCGTGCGGTCGATGACCTTCTTCCCGCCGAGCGCCTTGGAGATGTTCAGCGTCTGGGAAGGGGAGAGCTCCCCGTTGAAGAGGACGGTGACATCGAGATCCCCGATCCGCTCCTTGAGCTCCGCAAGTTTGCCTTCCCCGATGTACGTCGCGGGGTGGATGTCCCGCACCGTCTGATAGATCGTGCCGGCATAGGCCGCGCCCGCGCTCTCGATGAGCGAGACGGCCTCCGCATGCAAGACGTCGGATCGCGACCCGAAAATGGGTTGTATGATATAGATGCGTTCCTGTTCCGACAAAACGTTGTTCCTTCTTTGAAAAGTTGTGATGGGGCCGACGGAAGCAACCCAAAAATGGGTTGCTTGCTGTTCCCAAATGTTCTCAAAATAATTCCGAAATCATTTCCGGGCGGCCCGGTGGGGAGGTCAATCGTCGTCCTCGTCCTTATGGAGCTTGACGCGCCCCGCCACGGCCTTTCTGTGATCCTCCGTGATGGCGGCATAGTGCTTGCGGGTGGTGTTGACGTCGCGGTGGCCCAAGACGTCGGCCACGATATAGATGTCGCCCGTCTCGCGGTAGAGGGAGGTGCCGTAAGTGGACCGTAACTTATGCGGCGTGATGTGTTTGAGGGGGGTGACGATGGAGGCGTACTTCTTGACAAGATTCTCCACGGCGCGCACGGTGATGCGGCGATATTGCATGGAGAGGAAGAGGGCATGTTCGTCTTGCGGGACCTTGGGATCGCCGTTTTTCTCCTCCATATAGGCCTCGAGCGCCCGCGCGACCTCGTCGGAAAAGTATAAAATGGCCTTGTTGCCGCCTTTTCTCGTCACGATAAAGGACTTTGCCGCAAAGTCGACGCTCTCATTGTTTAAGCCGACGAGCTCGGAAATACGGATACCCGTCCCCAAAAACAGGGTCAAAATGGCGGTGTCGCGCACCTTGGTCCGCGCGTGGTAGCCCTCCATATGGCGGGAGATGCCGTTTCCGTATTCGGCGGTATCGAGGAGCTCGGAGACCTCGTCCTGTTCGAGGCGGATGATTTCCTTTTCGTGGAGCTTGGGCGTCGCGACCTTAGCCGTATTGTTGACGGAGATGAGGCCCTTGTTGAAGAAATACTTGAACATCGACCGCACGGTGGAGAGCTTTCTCGCCTTGGCACGCTCGTCGCACGAGAGCTGTTTCCCCTGAAAGGTGTAGCGGGAGAGATAGGAGAGGTAGATCTCGATGTCGGTATCCGTGACGGCGTCGAGATGCTCGAAGGTGAAGTCGTGCATGTCGGTGACTTTTCCGCGAAACTTTTTCTTCATGAGGAAGTCGAAGAAGATGCGCAGATCGTAGCAATAATTGAGGCGGGTGAGAACGCTCGTGCGCGGTTCGACGCCGCGGAAGAAATCCTCGCAAAAGTAGGGGAGTTCCTCTAAAAGTTCGGAAATTTTATCGAGATTGCGGTTGTTTCGCTCCGCATAATAATCGCCGTTTCTCTTTTTCATGGTCAACCTCCCAAGGCGGGTCATAGAAAATTCTTACGGCTATGGGAATCATAGCTCTGATAGGGCAGCGGGGGTTGCTCCTGCGGATCGGAAAAATTCTCGAGCTCCAAAAGCTCGTCCGCACTGATCTTATAATGTCTGCACAGAATGCAGATCTCCGAGGCGCGCGGCTCCGACTGCCCGAGCTCCCAGCGCGCGAGAGAGGATTGGCTGATCCCCGTGAGCTCCGAGAGCTGCATCTGCGAGAGACAGCCGTGCGCGATCCTGAGGTCGTGGAGTTTTTTGGCAAGCGGTTTCATAGGAACCTCCATACAACAGGATAGCACAAGCAAGTCAAAAATGGGTTGCAAAGTCGAAAATGGGTTAGAACTTTTTTACGCGGGGGAGCGGCGCGGCCTCGAAAAATTCCCAGATTTGAAAAAATAACCCGCGGTGGGGCCATCTCAAACTATTCGCAAAATCACGCTTTTACGAATAGTTATGGGTAAAAATAGGGCAATAGGGCGGATTTTTCGACGATTTTTCGCCAAAATCTGATAAATCGGCTTATTCTGCGCGTATTTTTTCTACATGTGATTTTGACGGAGATTTACAAAAATAACGGGAAAAATTACTGCGGCAAAACCTTCGGATTCTGGCCGTGCAGACGTCTCCAAGTACTATGTCACGCATAGCAATTATGTCTGACATACTATTTCACTTTGAGCAGGATCCCATAGCAATCTGCCCCGATCTCCGAGACGGACGCAACCGTGCGGTCTTGAAGAAGTTCGCGGTATTCCCCGTCCGGAAGGTGCAGCGTATAGCGATTGGTCGAGGGATTGCAATAGACGTAGACGCTCTGCTCCTTTGTGCTCCGCGCAAAGACAAGGCAGCCCGCATCGGCAAACAGTTCCTCATATTCTCCGTCGATGAACGGACGCGGCGCGAGCTCGGTGCGGATTTCCCCGAGCCTGCGGTAAAATGCGGAGAGCGATCCCTCCTGTTTGTCCCACGGGAAACAGCCGCGGCAGAAGGGATCCATATAGCCTTCCATGCCGACTTCGTCGCCGTAATAGATACAGGGCACGCCGGGCAGCGTGTATTGCAGGACGGCCGCAAGCCGCACGAGCCGCTCGGCCCGGTTCCGTTCGTCCTCGGAGAGCGCAGTGCGGGCCATTTCCTCCTTGTCGGCGCACTGCTTGCCGCCCATCACGGTGAGAATGCGGGGCGTATCGTGCGTACCGAGGATGTTCATGAGGCAGTCGAGCGTCTGTTTGGGATAATTGTCGCGCAGCATGGCGATGGTCTCCCGCAGCTCGTCGGTGCGGCCCGTGCGCGCAAAGTGGATGATGGCGTTTTTGAGCGGGTAGTTCATGACCGAATCCAGCTCGTAGCCCTGCAAATATTGTCTGCGGACGTCGTAGGAGATCTTGTTGGAGGCGTCCTCCCAGACCTCCCCGAGGATGAGCGCCTGCGGATCTTCGGATTTTACCGTCTCGCGCAGACGTTTGAGGAAGAAATCGGGAAGTTCATCCGCAACGTCGATGCGGTAGCCGCTCGCGCCGCGCCTGAGCCATGTCTTGAGCACGCCCTCGTCCCCGAACATGAACTCGCGGTAGCTTGCGGACTGTTCGTTGACGGCGGGAAGCGTCTCGATGCCCCACCAGCTGTCGTAGCTATCCGGGAAGCGTTGGAAATGATACCAATCGGCATAGGGCGAATCGGGCGATTGATAGGCGCCGAGGCTATCGTAGCGGCCGTATTTGTTGAAATATCGGCTGTCGTCGCCCGTGTGATTGAAAACGCCGTCTAAAAGGATACGGATCCCGCGCGCCTGCGCATCCCGCGTGAGGGCCTCGAAGTCCGCCTCCGTGCCGAGCAGGCCGTCGATCTTGAGGTAGTCGCCCGTATCGTAGCGATGATTGGAATAGGCCTCGAAGATGGGATTGAGGTAAATCGTCTTGACGTGCAGGGCGGCGAGGTAATCGAGTTTTTGGCGGATACCCTCAAGATCTCCCCCGAAAAAGTCGTTGTTGAGTACCTTTCCGAAGGAATTCCGCCGGAAGTTGGGTTGTCCGCCCCAATCGTCGCGCAAAATTTGATAGGGCTTTGCCTCCCGCGATCCCGCCCGGAAGAAGCGGTCGGGAAAGATCTGATACATGACGCCGCCCTTGAACCACTGCGGCGTCTCATATTCCTCGTCGCAGACGGTGATCTGCCAGCTTTCGGGATGCTCCGTTTGGATGGCCCTGCGGAGCGGCCCGCGGCCGAGAAAGCGGTTTTCCCCCAGCGAAAAATAGTAAAAATACAGACCGACTTGCGAAAAACGCAGCCGGACCTGAAACCTGTCCCCGCACCTGTGCATGGGAAAGGAAAAGCGCGTCCCGTCGTCCTTATAAAATTCCAAGGTACAGCTTTCGGCGGAGAAGTTTTCTTCTCCGCCCGGGCAATAATATGTCTGAAATAATACTTCACTCCCGCGCTTGATTGCACCGATTTCCGACTTACATTTGCGCGAAAGCGGATCGTAACAGAGTTGCATGGGTTTACTTTAAGGGCTTCAAGTGCCAGATGTTTTCGGCGTAGTCGCGGATGCTTCTGTCGGCCGAGAAATAGCCCGCCGAAGCAATATTCATGAGGGACTTTCTGTTCCACCCCATCTTGTCGCTGCGATAGAGCGCGCTCATCTTCTGCTGGGTGAGCGCATAGGACTCGTAATCGGCAAGGCACATGTAGGGATCCGCAATGCGGGAATTGCGCAAGAGGTAATTGGCGATCTCGGCAAAGGAGCAGCCGTGGAATCCGACGATGAGCGACTCGATGATCTTGCGGAGGTAGGCATTCTGATTGTAGTAGACGGTGGAATTGTAGCCGTGATTCCAGATCTCCTTGACCTCATCGGCCTTTAAGCCGAAGATGAAGATGTTGTCGTCCCCCACCCGCTCGGCCATTTCGACGTTTGCACCGTCGAGCGTGCCGATGGTCAGCGCGCCGTTGATCATAAACTTCATATTGCCCGTGCCGCTTGCTTCCTTCCCGGCGAGGGAGATCTGCTCGGAGATCTCGGAGGCGGGCATGAGCTTTTCCGACATCGTGACGTTGTAGTTCTCCATGTAGACCACGTTGAGCTTGCGGTTGACGCGGGGATTCGAGCGGATGTCTTCGGCCAAAAAGCAGATGAGCTTCATGATCTGTTTGGCCATTTCATAGCCGGCGGCCGCCTTGGCGCCGAAGATGTACGTCTTGGGCACGACGTCGAGATCGGGGTTTTCGCGCAGGTCGTTGTACTCCCCGATGATGTGGAGGACGTTGAGGAGCTGCCGCTTATACTCGTGCATGCGCTTGGCCTGTACGTCGAACAGCGTATCGGGATCGATCACGATGCCCTGCGTCTTTTTCGCATAGTCGGCAAACTGTTGCTTTTTGATGCGCTTGATCTCGTCGAGCCGCTTCAAGACGCTCTCGTCGTTTGCAAACTTCTTGAGACCGAGCAATTTTTCCGCATCCTTGGCATAGCCCGTGCCGATGCAGTCGTCGATGAGGGCGCAGAGCTCGGGGTTGGACTGGTTGAGCCAACGCCTGTGCGCGATGCCGTTGGTGACGTTGCAGAATTTCTCGGGCGTGTAGTCGTAGAAATCGCGGAAGATGCTCTCCTTGATGATCTCGCTGTGGAGGGCGGAGACGCCGTTGACGGAGTGCGCACCCACCACGCAGAGGTTGGCCATGCGCACGGTGTTGTGCGAAAGGATGGCCATGCGGGAGATCTTGTTCCAATCCCCGGGGAAGCGATGCCAGAGGTCGTCGCAGAAGCGGCGGTTGATCTCCTTGAGAATGGCATAGATGCGGGGAAGTTTGCGGGCGACGAGCGTCTCGTCCCACGTCTCGAGGGCCTCCGCGAGGACGGTATGGTTGGTGTAGGCACATGTGGAAGTCGTGATGCTCCACGCCGTGTCCCAATCGAAATAGTTGTCGTCCACCAAGATGCGCATGAGCTCGGGGATGGCGAGCGCGGGATGGGTATCGTTGATATGGATGGCCGCAAGCTCGGGAAGCAGCTTTAAGGAACCGTAGCGGCGCTTATGGTCGCTGACGATACATTGCAAGGAAGCCGAGACGAGAAAATACTGCTGCTTCAAGCGAAGCGATTTGCCCTCGCTGTGGTTATCCGAGGGATAGAGCACCTTGGAAATGAGTTGCGCGTCGCTGTCGTCGCGCATGGCGGCCTCGTAGTTGCCGCTGGAAAAGGCCTGCATGTCGAAATCCTGCACGGCGCGGGATCTCCACAGACGGAGCACGCTGACAGCCTCCGAATTCGCCCCCGAGACCATCATATCATAGGCGACGGCCTCGACGTCCCGCGTGTTGTAGTACACCGTTTCCATGCCGTGGTCCGTCCACTTCTCCTCGAGTTCGCCGTCGAAACGGACGGTGAAGGTCTTGTCGGTGCGCATGGTGAGCCACGCCTCCCCTCCCGGGAGCCAGTTATCGGGAAGCTCGATCTGCCAGCCGTCTACGATCTTCTGCTTGAAGAGGCCGTATTGATAGCAGATGGAGAAGCCCATCGCGGGGTAGTTCTGCGTCGCGAGCCCATCGAGGAAGCACGCGGCAAGCCTGCCGAGACCGCCGTTGCCGAGACCGGCGTCGGGCTCTTCCTCATAGAGATCTTCGAGCGAGGTCTTGTACTTTTTGAGCGCGGCCGTGAGCGGCGCGGCGATGCCGAGGTTGTAGACGCTGTTTTTGAGCGACCGCCCCATCAGAAATTCCATGCAGAGGTAGTAGACGCGCTTTGCCTTGGCCGCCTTGGTCTTGAGGTGGAAGCGCTGGCGCTTTTCGAGCATGATGTCTCTCACGCTCATGACGACGGCCTTATAGAGTTGCTCGCGCGTTGCCTCGGCGGGTGAAACGCCGAAGTAACGCGACAATTTTCCTGCGATGAGGCTCTCGGCCTCCTGTTGTGTTAATTTCTCCATGTCGATATCCTTTTGCAATTCGTATTACGCGGCCGATGAGACTGCGCGGAGTTGTTCGATTGGGTCAATCCAAAATCTCGAGATACATGTTCTCGTACGATTTCGCGGAGGTGGACCAAGTGAAATCCGTCTCCATCGCCTTCTTGACGAGCGCCGCCCATTCGTCCTTCATCCGATATACGCCGAGGGCCTCGTTGATGACGTAGAGCATGTCGTAAGCGTCGTAATTGGCGAAGGTGAAGCCGTTTCCGCCCGCTCCGTAAGGGATAATGCTGTCCTTGAGCCCGCCCGTCTCCCGGACGATGGCCACCGTGCCATAGCGGCTTGCGATCATCTGCGAGAGCCCGCACGGCTCGCTCTTGGAGGGCATGAGGAAGAGGTCCGCGCCCGAATAGATCTTCCGCGAAAGGTCGGAATTGAAGGAGATCACGGAGACGACTTTGCCCTGATACCTGCGTGCGAGATCGGAGAAGTAATGCTCATAGACGGAATCCCCCGTCCCGAGGAGGACGAATTGCACGTCCTGCCGGAGCGCCTGTTCGATGACTTCCCGCACGAGGTCGAGCCCCTTGTGGCCGACAAGGCGGGTGATCATCGCGAGGATGGGCGTGTTTGGCTTGACGGGAAGCCCGAGCATCTTCTGCAGTTCCGCCTTGCAGACGGCCTTGTTTTCGGGATGCTCCGCGTCGTAATT